>NZ_JBIBHJ010000006.1:0-187607 GCF_042956945.1 Streptomyces sp. NPDC008150
CGACACCGCATCCGCCGCCGAGAACGTCGCGAACACATGCTCACCCGCGGCGAGAGCACCAACCACCCTGTTCAACCTGCCCGTTGTCATCGTCGATCCCCTCGGCCCAGAGCTTCACCGGTCTTGTTGGTTGCGGGAGCCGCCGCTTGCGGCGTGTTCGCCCGACGTCCGGAGCGCCGTCCCGCCCACCAGGCGCGCAGGCGGGCGAACAGGCCGACGGGACGGGACCCGGCCGGTGGTTCGGCGGCGGCGGTCGCCGTCGTCGCGGGCTCCGCGCACGCCTTGACCAGTTCGGCGGTGAACTCCTTCGTCATCCGGGAGACCACCATCCCGGCACCCGACTCGATCAACTTGGCGAGCTTGCCGTTGAGTTTGATCTCGCCGTCGCAGAAGACGCGTGAACTGCCCGGCTCCTGCCCTTCGGTGACCCGGAAGGTGGCGCCGGCGCTGAAGCGGGTCGCCCCCTGCCCGTCAGCGCCCCGGGCGGTCAGACGCCCTTCGCGCGCTGGTTCGTCCAGGTCCAGGGAGACGCGGGCGGCGAACTTGACCCGCAGACCGCCGAACCGAACGGCCAACGTGCCGTCGAAGGAGCCGTCCTCGTGCGACGCTCCGAGCTCCGCGCCCCCGATGCAGGAGACGACTGCCGAGGGATCCGAGATGATCTCCCAGACCCGTTCGGGCGGACTCGGTACGGCGATCTCTTCCTTGATCGATATCAAAGTCGTGCACCTTACTCGGCTGCGGTCGCGACGTCATGGCGGATACGCACGGGGAAGGGCCTGTGCGGGGGCAGTTCCCGTGCGGGGGCATGACGGCATGGCCGCTTGGCGGTCGGGAGCGGGAGCGTCCAAAGTGTCGGACGCGCCGTCCTCGTGAGCGACGGACCTTCGGGCGGGCGGGCGGGCAGGCAGGCGCTGCGGCCGTGTTACGCGGCGGGCTTCCGCTCCGCGGCGAACAGGCCCCAGATGTCGTTGTAGAGCTCGGAGAACTCGGGTGACTCCACGAGGGAGCCGATCTGCCGCGGACGTTCGAAGGGGACGGGGATGATCCGGCGGACCGTACCGGGCCCCTTGGACATCACCACGACCTCGTCGGCCAGGTAGATGGCCTCGTTGAGATCGTGCGTGACGAAGACGAGGGTTCCGTTCTGCTCGCGCCAGATGTTGAGGAGTTCCTGCTGGAGTTCGAGCCGGGTGATGGCGTCCAGGGGCCCGAAAGGCTCGTCCATCAGCACGATGGACGGGTTGTAGATCAGCGCACGCGCGATGGCGCAGCGCTTCTGCATTCCGCCGGACAGCTCGCGGGGGAAGTGGTTCTCGAACCCGGTCAGCCCGACGAGGTCGACCCAGTGCGCGACGCGTTCCTCGCGCTCGTCCTTGGCGACCTTGCGGAACTTGAGCGCGAGGCCGATGTTGCCCTTGACGCTGAGCCACGGAAGGAGGTGCGAGTGCTGTGTCACGTACGCGGCGTCGGAGTTGACGCCCTTGACGGGCTCGCCCGCGTAGTGGACCTGGCCCTCCGTGGGGGTGAGCAGTCCTGCGGCCAGGTTGAGGATGGTGCTCTTCCCGCACCCGCTGGGGCCGATGACGGCGACGACCTTGCCGCGGTCGACCTTGAACGACACGTCCTCGATCGCCGGTTGATGCGTGCCGGGGAACCGCAGGGTGACGTCGTCGAGACGGAGTGCCTCCGGGTGGAGGGTGCGCTGGTTGGTCGACATAGCTGTCTCCTCGGCTCCCTGGCCGCGATGCGGGAAGGGGGGCCGTGCGCTCGTGCCGGTTGGTGGCGTGGGTGTGTGACGGTGCTGACGTGCGGACGGTGCGGTGAGCTGCCGACGGGGGGTGCGGGGGCCGGTGGGGAGCGGCCGGGGTCGGTCGGTCCTTCCGGCCAGGCAGCCTCGGCGACACCGCCGCGTCTCCGAGATTGTCCGACAAGCGGTGATGCGAACGTAACACCGTCGACTCCTGGCGGACAAGGATGCTGCGGGAAAACATCCCAAGCCCGTGGATGACGACTTCACTGGAGCGGCATTGTCGGACAACTCGCGGGATCGGGGTTGCGGAACGGTGCCGAGCAGTGGCACCCGGCGACCCGCAACTCCAGCTCTGCGCGCCGAGGTTGTACCGACCGCCGGAGGGGGTGCGGAAGGGGAGGGCGGCGCGGGACCGTTCGACTGCGGGGGCGCCGGGCGGGCGGGGGCGGTGGCGATCCGTTGGCATGTTCCGCTCCGGACGGCAGCCATACTGCTCGGCAGGCGGCAGACATCCCCCCGAGCCACAGGTGATCATGTGAACCCGAAGCAGGACGACGAGACGGCCGACTCCGAAAAGAGCCCCTCGACGCGGCACAGCCAGGCGTACGAGAGTCTGCGCTCGCTTCTGCAGTCGGGGACCTTCGCGCCGGGCACCCGGCTCACGGAGGCCGACCTGACCCAGCGCTTCGGTGTCTCACGCAGCACGATGCGCGCCGTACTCGTGCAGCTCACCCACGAGGGATACGTCACCAGCGAGGTCAACAGGGGAGTGCGCACAAGGGACTTCACGGTCGAGGAGGCCCTGGACATCCTGGAGGCACGCGAGACGCTCGAATCGGCTCTGGCCGGCAAGGCCGCCGAGCGCGCGACCGCCGAGGAGGTGGCGGCCCTGCGCCGCACCCTCGAACTCATGGCGGAGTGCCAGGCCGCCGGCGACCAGGCCGGCTACTCCCGGGGCAACCGGACCTTCCACCAGCAGATGAAGCGCGCCGCGCACCAGCAGACGCTTGCCCGCGCCTACGACACGCTCCTCTATCCCCTGGTGATGAGGCAGTACCGCGACCTGACGGTGCCGCATCCGCGGACCGGATCACTGGAGGAGCACCAGGCCATCTTCCTGGCGGTTCTCACCCGCAACCCCGACGCCGCGGTCGCCGCGATGCGCCACCACGTCAGCTCCGCCCGCAGGGCCCTGCTGCTGCGCTCGGACCAGGACCCCGCCGACTGACGACGGCGCCCCTGCGGAGCGCCGGTCGGGCGCGGACGGGGCCCGATCCGGACCGGGCGGACCCGAGACGCGGGTACGTGCGCGTGCCGGATCCGCGAGCCCTGCCGTAAGCCCGTCACGCGGGTGCGCTGAGCTGGGCGAGGGCTCCCCGCACGACACCGGAGAGCCTGCGGTCTGCCTCCGCGGACGGGAGTTCGCCCTGCCACGCGTCGACCGACTGCCAACCGCGCCCGGCCGGCAGGCCGACGGGCGGGCCCGCCCGGAGCTTCGGGGGCAGCGCGGGAAGGCGTATCACCAGGGCCGAGGTGCCCAGTGCGACGGCGGCCGCGATGCCCTCGTGGGCCAGGACGGGAACGCCGTAGGCGGCGTGCAGGGGCGCGCGGGGCGCCAACTCGGCCAGCCGCTCGCAGAGATCGGGGTGGGTGTGGAGCTGCCACTCACCCAGCGCGAGGTCGTCCGGTCCGTCCGGCGGTGCGGCCTGGGCCCGCAGGAACGTCAGCAGCGCGCTGTTGCGGGGGTGATCGACGGCCAACGGTGGCAGGTCCCGGCGCATGGGAGCGACCGTACGCCCGCCGCCGGACGCGAGGACACCCCACGGGCCGCCCTCGGTGGCGGTCCGACGCCCACCCGTCTCCTGCCCATGGCCCACCGGCGGGCTGCGGGGCCGGACACTCTCTGGTCCCCTCACCGTGGGTCGGCCACGACGCCAACCGGCCGGAGCGTCGTCGGCCTCAATCGTCCAGACCGCATTCGGCTGCGCGCCGCGCGTACTCCTGGGTGATCGCCCCGTTCGGCGCGAGCGACCCGGCCGCCCGGTAGTCGTCCGCCGCCTCCCGGGTGCGGCCCAGGCGGCGCAGCGCGTCCGCGCGCACGGCGGGCAGCGCATGGTTTCGGGCCAGTTCCCCGGGCGTGCCCAGCGCGGCGACGGCCTCCAACTGCGCCTGCGGGCCGTCGCGCATCCCGACCGCCACCGCACGGTTGAGCGCCACCACAGGATTGGCGCGCAGGGCGAGAAGGCGGTCGTACAGCGCCACGATCGCCGCCCAGTCGGTCGCGGCGGCGGTCGGCGCGAGGGCGTGCTGCGCGGCGATTCCGGCCTGGAGCGCGTACGGGCCGCCCGCCACGACCGACTCGCGGGCGAGGGCCACGCCCTCGGCCAGGAGTGCGGGGTCCCAGCGCGTCCGGTCCTGGCGGTCCAGCGTGACCAGGCCGCCCTCCGTGTCGAGCCGGGCCGCGCGCCGCGCGTGCTGAAGGAGCAGCAGCGCCAGCAGCCCCTTCGCCTCCGGCTCCCGCGGCGCCTCGGCGGCGACGAGCCGGGCGAGCCGAACGGCCTCCTCGGCGAGGACGTCGCGGACGGTGCTGCCGTCACTCGGCGCGTAGCCCTCGGTGAACACCAGGTAGATGACGGCGAGGACACCGTGCAGACGTTCCGCGCGCGCCCCGGGCGGCGGGACCCGGTAGGGGATCCCGGCCGCCGCGATCTTGCGTTTCGCCCGCAGGATCCGCTGCGAGACGGTCTCCTCGGAGACCAGGAAGGCGCGGGCGATCTCACGGGTGGTGAGGCCGCCGACCGCGCGCAGGGTCAGCGCCACCCGGGACTCCAGGGGGAGCGCCGGATGGCAGCAGGTGAACACCAGCCGCAGCCGCTCGTCCCCGGGAGGCGGCGCCTCGCGGACCGACTCGGCGGTGGCGACCTCGGCGAGCTTGCCGCGTTCGGCCGCCCGGCGGCGCAGTACGTCCAGGGCGCGGTGCCGGGCGGAGGTCACCAGCCACGCACCCGGCCGGCGCGGCACCCCGTCCCGCTCCCAGGCCGGCAGGGCGCGGGCGAACGCCTCCTGGGCGCAGTCCTCGGCGAGCTCCCAGTCGCCGGTCAGGCGCACGACGGTACCGAAGACGACCCCCCACTCGCCGCGGTACGCATCGGCGAGCGCCACCCGCACCTCCGCCGGCCCGGCCCTCACGCGAAGTCCGTCCAGAACTCCCGCAGTTCGGCGATTCCCGACCGTGCCATGGGGCTGCGGGCGAGGTAGTCCAGCGCGTCCTGCCGGTCACCGTCGACGAAGACGATCCCGGTCACCCACTCCGGCACGTCGGTGTACGCGCCGTCGTTGATCAGCAGCTCGCCTCCGCGGCGCCGGACGAGGGTGGCGTCCTGGACGGGCCGCAGGTGCTCGCCGCCGACGTAGCGGCCGGAGGCGAGCCCCTCGCGCACCCACTCGGCGACGGCGGCGGGATCCGGGGTGACGGGCGGCGCGCTCGGATCCGTCCGGAAGATCCCGAGGAAGCGGGACGCGGGCGCGTCCCCCTCGTGCGGGACGTTCGCGGTTCCCGGACCGAGGTCGAGCGGTTCGACCGGCCGGATCTCCATGCGGCCGCCGGCCGCCATCGGGTGCGACGCGGCGACCTCGATCGCCTCGTCGAGGTCGGCCGCCTCGACGAGGTCGTAGCCGGCGATCCACTCGGCCGTCTCCGCGAAGGGGCCGTCGGTGACCAGGACCTGGCCGTCCCGGACGCGCACCGTCGTCGTCTCACCGACCGGCCTGAGCGGCATCCCCTCGGTCCGCACGCCGCGGCCGTTCCACTTCTCGACCCACGCCTCGGGGCTTTCGTCGACCGCTTCCCCGGCGGGGTCGGTGGCGACGAACAGCACGTACTTCATGACCGTTCTCCTGTCGTGATGCGATGTTCGAGCGTTTCACGAGGACGACGAAGAGCCGTCGCGGAATCCGACAACGCGGCGAGAATTCCATGACATCTCCGACGGGGAGCCGGGATCGCGGGGAAGTGCGCTGTGCTCGGTTCGAGTTGACCCGGCGTTCCGTGTCCCCCTCCTCGCTTTCGCCGCTCGGGCCGGTCCGGCACCTCGCCGACGTGGAACGCCGCTGGTTCCGGGTCGCATTGGCCGGGCACGACATCGAACTGCGTTACTGCTCACCCGAGTTGTCGAGAACGACTTCGACGGCGCCGATCCGCGAGCCGTGACGGAGTCGTGGAAGGAGTCTCAGCGTGGCGCGCCCTGCGTCCAGCAAAGCCCGTCGGGGAACGGGGTTTCTCCGGCGGGCGGCGTGGACCGCCGGCTCCGGGCCGGTTCCCGGCGCCGCCCCGAAGGCCCCAGGGGCGGAGACCGCTTCGGCGAGCCACAAGTGGCCCCCGAAAGCGAGCAGTTGGGCGGCCGAATCAGGGCCGCCGGGCGAGCCGCCGTCCCGCGGGCAGGTCGAGACCGAGGTTCTCCCGCAGGGTGCCGCCGGTGTAGTCGGGTGCGACGATCCCGCGTCGGCGCAGTTCGTGCAGCAGGCCGTTGACGATGAAGTCGTGCTCCCGCGGGTCGCCCAGGTCGCCGAGCGTGATCATGTCCAGCACCCCCGCGCGGAACCGTTCCTCGACCGCGTCCGCGATCTGCTCCGGTGTGCCGGCGACGGCCCAGTGGCCGGTGTCCTGCGCCGCGACGACGAGTTCCCGCAGGGTGCGGCCCGCGCGGGCGTAGGCGCTGAAGATCTCGACCCGGCCGCGACGGCCGTTGACGGCGGAGACGTCGGGAAGCAGGCTCTCCGGCAGTTTGTCGTCGAGCGGAAGGTCGGAGAGGTCGACACCGCCGCCCAGCATGTCGGCCACCAGCGAGCGGCCACGTTCGAAGTCGATGGCCTCATGGCGTTCGCGGACGCGCCGCCGGGCCTCCGCCTCGGTCGCTCCGTACGTGGCGTGCAGCGAGGAGAAGATCAGCGGCAGCCCGTCGGGCCGCCCGAACCCCCGCGCGGACGCGCGGATCTTCCGGGTGAAGTCCGCCGCGGCTTCGAAGGTGGGCAGGGACGTGAAGACGATCTCGGCGTACCGGGCGCCCAACTCCCGGCCGGCGTCGGACTGTCCGGCCTGCATCTGCACCGGGCGGCCCTGCGGCAGCGGCGGGATGTTGAGGGGACCCGCGACCGTGAAGAACTCGCCCGCGTGGTCGATGCGGTGGACGAGGTCGCGGTCCAGCACCGCCCTGCCGTCCTGTCCGGCGGTCAGGGCGCCGGGCTCCCAGCTGTCCCACAGGGCGTTGACCACGTCGAGTGCCTCTGCCGCGCGGGCGTAGCGCTCCTCGGGGCCGGGCAGCGCGCCAGGACCGAAGTTCTCCTCGCCGACCGCCGAGGTCACCAGGTTCCAGGCGGCCCGTCCGTTGCTGACATGGTCGAGCGTGCCGAACAGACGGGCCAGGTTGAACGGGTGGTGGTACGTGGTCGACACCGTGGCGATCAGGCCGATCCTCGACGTCACCTGGCTGAGCGCGGAGACGAACACCAACGGTTCCTGCGAGCCGATCGGTCCCTGGGCGTCGAAGCGCAGCAGGTCGGCGGTGAACAGCGCGTCGATCCGCGCGACTTCGGCCAGCCGCGCGACGCGCACGGCCCGCTCCAGGGTGGACCGCGCCGGATCCACCGCGAGGTCGTAGGTCTCCGACGTGCCACCGGCTCCGGTGACGGTTCTCAGCGTCCTGGGCTGCTGCGTGCTCACGATGCGTCCCATCTCGCGTGCGATGACGGCTCCGGTCCGGCCGCCCGTCGCCCGGCCGGTGCGTCGCACGGGCGACGGGGCACGGGCGACGGTGCACGGGCGGAGGCGTGCGGACCCTCGACGATGTGCCGGACACGGGCCGCCGGGCAACGCTTTCCGGGACGCGTCACGGACACGCAACGCCCCGTCATTGTTCGCAGCACTGCCGCAACACGAGAGCAACGGCTCGGCCCTGTGGGGGAGTTCGGGCTCCGCGGACGGCTGTGCCCCGCCGGGAGGACCCGGCGGGGCACAGGGAGCGAAACCGGCGACGGCGTTGTACGCCGACCGCCGGGGATCAGCCGGCCACTCCCGCTCCGGCCGGCTCGCGCACCGGTTCGGCGTCCTGGTGCGGCTCGTTGTAGACGCTCTCCACCTCGTCGACCAGGGAGGCCGTCGCGCTGTCGTACTTCGTGCGGTCGAGGATGTTCTCCCGGGCGGAGACCAGGACCGGGACCAGGGTCTGGCCGGCGACGTTGGTGGCCGTGCGCATCATGTCGAGGATGGGGTCGATCGCGAGCAGCAGGCCCACGCCCTCCATCGGCAGGCCCAGGGTGGACAGGGTGAGGGTCAGCATGACCGTGGCGCCCGTCAGGCCGGCGGTCGCCGCGGAGCCGATCACCGAGACGAAGGCGATGAGGACGTACTCCTTGATGCCCAGGTGCACGTCGAAGATCTGCGCGACGAAGATCGCGGAGATGGCCGGGTAGATGGCCGCGCAGCCGTCCATCTTGGTCGTCGCGCCGAACGGCACGGCGAAGGAGGCGTAGTCCTTCGGAACGCCCAGGCGGATCGCCGCCTGCTGGGTGACCGGCATGGTGCCGACCGAGGAGCGGGAGACGAAGGCGAGCTGGAGCGCGGGCCACGCGCCCTTGAAGAACTGCAGCGGGCTGAGCTTGGCGACCGTGGCCAGCAGCAGCGGGTACACCCCGAACAGGACCAGGGCGCAGCCGATGTAGATGTCGGCGGTGAAGGTGGCGTAGTTGCCGAGCAGGTCCCAGCCGTACTGCACGATGGCGCGGCCGATGAGGCCGGCGGAGCCGATCGGCGAGAGCACGATCACCCACCACAGGGCCTTCTGCAGCAGTTCGAGGACGGACTCGGAGAGGGTGAGGATCGGCTGGGCCTTGGAGCCGATCTTCAGGATGGCGATGCCCGCGACGACGGCCATGAAGACGATCTGCAGCACGTTCAGTTCGGTGAACGGGGTGACGACGTCGGTCGGGATGATGCCGGTCAGGAAGTCGATCCAACTGCCGGAGTACTCGGGCTTGGAGCCGTCGGCGGGCGTGAGGCTGGAGCCGGAGCCGGGGTTGGAGATCAGGCCGATGGCGAGACCGATGACCACCGCGATCAGCGAAGTGATCATGAACCAGAGCACGGTGCGGCCCGCCAGGCGTGCCGCGCTGTTGACCTTCCGCAGATTGGTGATGGACACCAGGATCGCGAAGAAGACCAGGGGTGCGACGGCCAGCTTGAGGAGCTGGACGAAGATGCTGCCCACCTTGTCGAGCGTGGTGGCCAGCCAGGACACGTCGTAGGTGCGGGCGACGAAGCCGAGGACGAGACCGACGGCGAGGCCGATCAGGACCTGGGCCCAGAACGGCACGGGTATCCGGAAGCCGGGCTTCGGGGGTCGGGTATCTGCGGTGTTCGCGGACACGGACACACTCCAGTGAGAACGCGCGGGTGACGGGGGAGGTGCGCGGGCGCCGGCCGTGCGGGAGGAAGGGACGGCGCTGCGACGGTGGGACGCGGCTGCCGTGTTCGAACGTGGGGCAGCGTCGCTGTGCGGGGGCCGGGTCAGAGGTGACAGGGCGCGAGCGGACAGCGACAGAGACCGGTGCGCGTGCGTGCCGTGGGCAGGACGCCGACGGCAGCGCGGACGTGGCCCGGAAGGGGCTCGACGCGGTGCACCGCTGTGATCTTCATGTCGCCGAAGTTAACACGTGTACTTTGAATCAATCAAAGCTTTTCTTTGGTCCCGGCCATACCCGGGGCCGTCACCGCCCCTTCCCGCCGGGCGTCGCCGGGGCGCGGCGCCGCGGCGCCGTCCGTCCGACGTTCTCCCGGCCGGCGACCGGAGTTCAACCGGAGTACACGCCGTTTCAAGATCGTCTCGCCAGAGTTCCGCCTCGTGCCTACCTCACACTCGCGTACCGGCGTCGCCTCACTCAGCGCCGTAACTCTGACGCTTTCAGGACTACTTGCCACCGGGATGCTCGTCGCCCAGCCTGCGGCCGCGGCGGATCCGGTCGGTTACCAGAACGTTCGGATCAACGAAGTCACCTCGTCGGGCAACGACACGGTGGAGCTGTACAACACCGGCACGACCGCGGTGAGCATCAGCGGCTGGAAGATGTCCGACGACAGCTTCTCGCAGCAGTCCTTCAGCCCGTCCGCGAGCACCATCCCCGCCGGCGGCTTCGTCACCTTCAACTCGCCCAAGGGACTGGGCGATGCGGACAAGCTGGTCGTCTACACGTCCGGCGGCACGCTGGTCGACCGCGTCGAATGGGCGACCGACAAGGCGAAGCCGGCGATGGCCCGCTGCGGCGGCGACGGCACCGGGGCATGGGTGACCGCGACCTCGGCGGCGACGTTCGGTACCGCGAACGCGTCGGGCTGCCCCTCGTCGATACCCGCCGCGAGCAAGGTGCGGATCAACGAGGTCACCTCGGACGGTTCCGACACGGTGGAGCTCTACAACGGCGGAACGAGCGCCGTCAGCGTCGGGTCGTGGAAGTACCTCGACAGCGACACCACCCACTCCGCGGCGACGATCTCGTCGTCCGCGCCGAGCGCGAGCAGCATCCCCGCCGGCGGCTACATCACGTTCAACTCCACCATCGGCCTCGGCGACAACGACTCCGTCCTCCTCCTCGACGGCAGCGGCAACACCGTCGACTCGGTGACCTGGACGACCAATGCCGCGAAGCCGTCGGAGGAGCGCTGCGCCAACGGAACCGGCTGGTTCCAGACCGCCACGACCGCGACGCTCGGCAGCGCGAACTCCTGCTCCGGCAGCACGGGCGGCGGTACCGGCGGCGGCACCACCCCGCCGGCCACCGGCCAACTGCTGGGCGGAGGCGGCTCGTTGACGAGCGGCTGCGAGCCCGAGGCGCCCTCCGGTTCGGGTTCCACCCCGTCGGGCACCCTGGCGTGGCCGGGCGGGCTGAACGTCACGATCGCGGACAACGTCTGCGCGTTCACCACGTCCACCGGTCCCGAGGGCCGGGACGTGAGCGGTCTCGCGTTCGACCCGTCCAACCCGTCGGTGCTGTGGGCCGCCAAGAACAAGAACTGGCTGTACAAGCTGGTCAAGAGCAACGGGAAGTGGATCCCGGACGCGACCTGGAGCGCCACCGGCAAGCAGATCCGCTTCTCGGGCGGCACCGGTGAGCCGGACTCCGAGGGCCTGACGGTCGGCAGCAACGGCCACCTCTACGTGACCTCCGAGCGCGACAACACGAACAACGACGAACCCAAGGACACCATCCTGGAGTTCGACCCGACCTCGACCGCGTCGACTCTGTCCCCGGTCCACCAGTGGGACATGACCGCGCAGTTCCCGCAGTTGAACACCGGTGACAAGGACGACGCCAACCTCGGCTTCGAGGGCGTCGGTTACGTGCCGGACAGCTGGCTGACCGCGGGCGGCTGGGTCGACCCGCTCACCGGTGCCGCGTACAAGCCGGCGAACTACCCGCTGCACGGATCGGGCCTGTTCTTCGCCGGTCTGGAGGTGGACGGCTCGCTGCACGTCTACGGTCTGAACTCCGACGGCACGTTCACCACGTTCGGCACGGTCGCCACCGGCAAGGCCGGCGTGATGGACGTGACGTTCGACGCCGGTACCGGGCGCCTCGTCGCGACCTGCGACAACACCTGCGGTGAGACGCACACCTTCATGAAGGTCAACGCCTCCGGCGCGATCGTGCCGGACGTGACCTACACGAACCCCGCCGTCATGCCGGCCGACAACCTGGAGGGCTTCGCGATCGCCCCGACGTCGACCTGTGTCAGCGGGTTCCGCGAAGCGGTCTGGAGCGACGACGGCATCTACGGTTCCGGCTCCGGCTCCGCCGCCTACGGGCACGCCCTGTACAGCGGCACGTTCCCCTGCTGAACCGAGTGACCGAGTGACCGAGTGACCGGGTGACCCCCTGGTACGGCCCGTCCGCCGGGCCGTACCAGGGGCGGTGCGCGGCGACGAAGCACGGGCTCCCGGCGACCATCGGCCGCCGGGAGCCTTCGCGTACCCCTCCGGTCCGAACCCTGCGGACGGGCGGCCGGCGGCCGGTCCGCGCCCCTTGATCCGCTCGAAGACCGGTGGCTAGGTTGGCCCGTGTGACCGACAGCCGAGCCCTCGCCTGGCCGGCCGCCCCGATCAGGACCGAGCGGCTCGTACTGCGTCCCTCCGAGGCGCGTGACAGGCCGGTGGTCATCGACCTCAACGCCTCGCCCGAGGTGGGTACTTACCTCGGCGGCCCCCGGCCGCGCGCCGAGCTCGAACGCGACGTGCCCGAGGTGCCGGGGCGCCGGCCCGGCTTCTTCGTGGCCGACCTCGACGGCACGGCGATCGGCACCGTCCACCTCGACCCGCACGGCGAGAGCGACCCCCTCGGCCCCGACATGCCGGCCGGCCGCCGGGCGGCCGGGAGGACCCATCTCGGCTATCTCTTCCTGCCGCAGACCTGGGGACACGGATACGCCACCGAGGCGTGCGCGGCGGCACTCGACTGGTTCACCGCCGAACTGCCCGGCGAACCGGTGGTGCTCTACACCCAGACCGCCAACGCCCGTTCGATGCGCCTCGCGGCGAGGCTGGGGTTCACCGAGGCGGAACGGTTCGAGGCGTGGGGCGCCGAGCAGTGGTTCGGCGTACGGCCCCCGACGCCACCGGCCGCCTGACCACCCCCGGCCTCCGCCGGTGACGGCCTCCCAGGTCGCCCGGCACGGCACGGTCGGCTCCCCGCGCACCGGTCGCGCGCCCAGGGCTTCCGCGATCCGTCCTGGCCCCGTCAAGGGCCCTGCACGTCGCCCCGGGTGGACGAGACGACCGTGTCACGGTGGGCGAAGTCGCCCGGCGGGATGCCGGGGTGGTGGCCGGGCAGCGGCTCCGGAGCGGTGGCGGCCGGGCCGAGGGTGAGGCGCGAGACGATGCGGTAGCGGTCACCGCGGTACAGCGAGTGGACGTACTCGACGGGGCGGCCGGAGGTGTCCGAGGTCAGCCGCTCGACGAGGAGGGCGGGGGACAGCTCGGGCACGTCCAGCACCTCGGCCTCGGCACGGGTCGCCACGGTCGGCTCGATGGTCTGGATCGCCTCGCGGACGTGGACGTCGTGGTGCTCGCGCAGGTGCTCGTACAGGTCCCCGTTCTCCAACTCCTGCGCGGAGAGGCCGGGTACCAGGTCGGCGCGGATGTGGAGGTGCTCGATGGCCATCGGCGCGCCGTCGACGAGCCGCAGTCTGGCCACGTAGACGATCCGGGCGGCGGGGGAGAGGCGCAGCTTGCGGCCGACGCGGGCGCCCGCCTGGATGGTGGTGAACTCCAGGAGCCGGCTGGACCAGGCCCCGCCGGCGCGCGGGACCTTGAGGCCCTGCTCCGGCGAGACCAGCTCCTGGGTGATCTTCTCCGGCGCGACGAACATGCCGCGTCCGTGCTCGCGGATGACGAGTCCCGCCGCGACGAGTTCGTCGACGGCCGCGCGCAGGGTGGGCCGCGAGACGCCCAGGTCGGCGCAGAGAGCGCGCTCGGAGGGGATGGGGTCGCCGGGTCGGCGCGCCTCGATGAGTTGCAGGAGATGGTCGCGGACGCGTTCCCGCTTCAGCACCGCTCCCGGGGAATGCCGTCCGGTCGTCCCTCCCGTCGTTCCGTCCGCGTCGTGCCCGTCGCCCGCGGCGTGCGCGTCGGTGGTCACTGTCCGCCCCCTTGCTCTGTACTACCAGTTGCTTGACCAGTTGACCATAGGCGCACGGAGATCGACAAGCGAAAGCCATCAGCATCGTCAACTGGCCGTATTCCACAGGGGGTTGACGCATCCAATGGTCTATGCCAGTTTTCTCCCTCACTAGAGGTCACCTGACCAGTTGTCTACTGGTCAGGTCCGGCACCCCAGAGGTGAACCGTGAAGCTCCGTTTGCTCGCCGGTGTGTCCGCGCTCGTCGCGGTCGCCGGACTCAGCGCCTGTTCGTCCGGCTCCGATGACACGGAGTCCGCCGGCGGCGGAAAGACCGCGATCGACGTGTGGCTGATGCGCGACAGCGTCTCGGCGGCCTTCCAGAAGGACTTCGAGAAGGGCTTCGAGGCCGACCACCCCGACATCGACGTACGCATCCAGATCCAGGAGTGGGACGGCATCGGGGAGAAGGTCACCGCCGCGCTCGCCAGCAACGACGCGCCGGACGTGATCGAGACCGGCAACACCCAGGTCGCCCAGTTCGCGCAGAGTGGCGGCCTGCTGGACCTGAGCGACAAGGTCGCCGAACTCGGCGGCAAGGACTGGCTGAAGGGACTCGCCGAACCCGGGGCGTACGAGGGGAAGCAGTACGGCATCCCGTACTACGCGGCGAACCGGGTGGTCATCTACCGCAAGGACCTCTTCGCGCAGGCCGGCGTCGACGCCACGGCGATCAAGACCCGCGACCAGTGGATCGCCGCGACGAAGAAGCTCAACAAGGGCTCCCAGCAAGGGATCTACCTGCCCGGACAGAACTGGTACACCTACGCCGGATTCGTCTGGGACGAGGGCGGCGACCTCGCCGTCGAGTCGGGCGGTACCTGGAAGGGCGCGCTCGACAGCCCGCAGGCGCTGCGCGCGACGGCCTTCTACAAGCGGCTCCAGGCGCTCGGCAAGGGTCCGAAGGACTCCGACGAGGCGCAGCCGCCGCAGGCCGAGGTCATGGCCAAGGGGAAGGTGGCCCAGGTCATCAGCACACCGGGCGGCGCCAACGTCGTCGCGCAGAACAACCCCGCGCTGAAGGGCAAGTTGGGCTTCTTCCCCATCCCCGGCAAGACGGCGGACACCCCGGGCGCGGTCTTCACCGGGGGCTCCGACCTCGTCATCCCCACCGTGGCGCGGCACCAGGACGCCGCGTTCACCTTCGTCAAGGAACTGACCGGCGACACGTGGCAGCGCAAGCTCGCGGCGGCCATGAGCTACGTCCCCAACAAGACCACGCTCGCCGGTGCCGTCGCCGCCGACCCGGGCGCCTCCGCGATGGCGGTCGGCGCGGCCGTGGGCCATGCCACGCCCAACACCCCCGGCTGGGCCGCCGTCGAGGCCAAGAACCCCATCAAGGACTACCTGACGGCCGTACTCACCGGTGGTGACCCCGAGAAGGAGGGCGTCAAGGCGTCCGACGCGATCACCAGTGCCATGAAGTCCGGTTCCTGATCCGCCCGTTCGTCGCCCCGGCATCGAAAGGAGTGCGCCGTGACGATCGTCCGCGACCCCGTGGTGTCCCGACCGCCGTCCCGACCGTCCCGGCGTACGCCGGGCACCCCCCGCCGCGCCGCCATGTCCGGCGCCTGGCCGTACCTGCTCGTGGCCCCCGCCGTCCTCGGCATGCTCTACCTGCTCGTCTACCCCCTCGCGCGGGCCGTCCTGATCTCCTTCCAGGACTACGGACTGCGGCAACTCATCCTCGGCGACGCCCACTTCACCGGATTCGACAACTACACGACCCTGCTTTCCGACCCGCGCTTCTGGGCAGTGGTGCGGCGCACCTTCCTCTTCATGGCCGTCAACGTCGTCCTGATCATGGGACTGTCCACGCTGGTCGCACTGATGGTGGAACGGCTCGGCCGGATCTGGCGGACCGTCGTGCTCAGCGCGCTCGTGCTCACCTGGGCCATGCCCGTCGTCGCCGCGACCACCGTGTTCCAGTGGCTGTTCCACTCGGAGTTCGGCATCGTCAACCACGTGCTGACCGGCCTCGGTTTCTCCTCGTTCGAGGGGTACCCGTGGCTGGCGCACGGGCCCGCGGCGTTCGCGATCCTGGTGACGCTCGTGGTGTGGCAGTCGGTGCCGTTCGCCGCGATCACCCTGTACTCCGCACTCACCACCGTGCCGGCCGAACTGTACGAGGCGGCCCGCCTCGACGGCGCCTCCGGCCCGCGGATCTTCCGCTCGGTCACGCTGCCGATCGTGCGGCCCATCCTCATGCTGGTGCTCTCCCTCGAAGTGATCTGGACGTTCAAGGCGTTCGTGCAGATCTGGGTGATGACGCGCGGCGGCCCCGGCGACGCGACGACGATCCTGCCGGTGTACGCGGTGCAGACCGCCCTGGCCGGACAGCACTACGACCTGGGCGCCGCCGCGTCGATGCTGACCGTGCTGATGATGTCCGGCGTGCTCGTCGCCTACTTCCGCCAGATGTTCCGACAGGAGGACGAGCTGTGACCGCCCCGCGCGCCCTGCGCCGTCTCCCGCTCCACGTCGCCGCGACGGTCACCGTCGTCGTCTGCCTCTTCCCCGTCTACTGGATGGTGACGACCGCCTTCAAGCCGAACCGCGACATCCAGTCGGACCACCCCCGACTGCTGCCGCAGAGCTGGACACTTGACCACTTCCGGCGAACCGTCGACGCCGACGGCTTCGCACTCTTCTGGCGCAACAGCGTGCTCGTCACGCTCGGGGCGGTGCTGCTCGCCCTCGTGGTCGCGCTCGGCGCCTCGTTCGCCGTGGCGCGGATGCGCTGGCGGGGACGGCGGCAGTTCATGCTGATGGTGTTCGTCGCTCAGATGGCGCCCTGGGAATCCCTGATCATCCCCGTCTACATCATCTCCCGGGACACCGGGATGCTGGACCGGCTGCCGACGCTGACACTGGTCTACTTCATGATGACGCTGCCCTTCACCATCGTCGTGCTGCGCGGCTTCATCGCCACCATCCCCGCGGAACTGGAGGAGTCGGCCCAGGTCGACGGCTGTACCCGGCTCGGCGCGTTCCGCCACGTGGCGTTCCCGCTCCTCGCGCCGGGACTGATGGCCACGTCGTTGTTCGGCTACATCACCGCGTGGAACGAGTTCGCCTACGCCAACTTCCTGATCATCAAGCAGCAGGACCACCGCACGCTGCCGGTGTGGCTGTCCTCGTTCCAGAACACGTTCGGCACCGACTGGGGCGCCACGATGGCCGCCTCCACGCTGTTCGCGCTGCCGGCCCTGGTGATCTTCCTGCTGCTGCAACGGCACGTCACGTCCGGTTTCGCGTCCGGGGCGGTCAAGGGCTGACACGCCGCCCCGCCGCCTCACGGCCCGCCGCCGACCGGGCCACGGGGGGCCTCGCCCGCCTCCTCAACCGTGACCCGGTGGCCCCCGCGCGGGCCGACCGCCGACGCTGCCCGCTCCCACGTCCGCAGACCCCGCTCACCGCCCGGAGGTCCGCAGTGCCCGCACCCCGCCCTGCCCTCGTCCCACTGCCCACCCAACTCTCTTTCCGCCCCGGCCACTTCACCCTGGACGCGGACAGCTCGCTCCGCGTCCTGCCCGGCGCGGAACCCGCCGCCGCGCTGCTGCGCGAACTCCTCGCCCCGGCCACCGGACTGCCGCTGCGTCCCTCCCCCGAGGGCCCCTTCGTCCTCGCCCTCGACCCGGACCTCGGAGGTCTGGGCGAGGAGGGGTACGGCCTGACGGTCGCCCCGGACGCGGTGCTGCTGCGCGCCGCGCACACCACCGGGCTGCTGCGCGGCATCCAGACCCTGCGCCAGCTCCTGCCCGTCGAGGCGCTCGCGCCCGGACCGCGGCGTGCCGTGGCCTGGAAGGTGCCCTGCGTGGAGATCACCGACGTGCCCCGGCACGCCTGGCGCGGATTCCTCCTCGACGTCGCACGGCACTTCCAGCCCGTGTCGCAGGTGCGCCGCTACGTCGACCTGATGGCCCTGCACAAGCTGAACGTGCTGCATCTGCATCTCACCGACGACCAGGGCTGGCGCATGCCGGTCGCGGCGTATCCCCGGCTCACCGAGGTGGGCGGGCGGCGCGCCGAGTCCATGGTGGGTCCCGCCGGCAGCGACGTCTTCGACGGCGTCCCGCACCAAGGCGCCTATACGCGTGCGGAGTTGAGCGAGCTGGTCGGCTACGCGGCCGCGCGCGGGGTCACCGTCGTCCCGGAGATCGACATGCCCGGCCATATGCGGGCCGCACTCGCGGCCCATCCCGAGTTCGGGAACTTCCCCGAGCGCCGGCTCGACGTGTGGACCCGCTGGGGGGTGTGCGACACCATCCTCGGCGTCCAGGAACCGACGTTCGACTTCGTGCGCACCGTTCTCGACGAGGTCCTCGACGTCTTCCCCTCGCCGTACATCCACATCGGCGGCGACGAGTGCCCCACCGCGGAGTGGGCCGCGAGCCCGGTGGCCCGCGCGCGGGCCGCCGCCGAGGGACTGGCGGACACGGCCGCGCTGCACGGCTGGTTCCTCGGCCGGATCGGTGACCACCTGATCGAACGCGGACGGATCCCGACCGCGTGGGCGGAGACCGGCGAGGGACTCCCGGCCCGGTTCACCGTCATGACCTGGCGCGACCCCGAGCACACGCGGATCGCGCTGAAGCGCGGGCACGACGTCGTCAGCGCACAGCACCGGGCGACCTATCTGGACTACGCCCAGTCCGTCCGTCCCGACGAGCCGAAAGGACAGCCCGGCGACGTCGTCGACCTGCGCGCGGTCCACGATCACACACCCCCGGACGACACCGACACCGCGGGGCGCGTCCTCGGCGTACAGGCCCAGGTGTGGACCGAGTTCGCCCCGGCCGCCGACCGCGTCGACTACCTGGCCTTCCCCCGGCTGTGCGCACTCGCCGACCGCGCCTGGCACGGCAACCCGTCGTGGCCCGGCTTCCGTGACCGCATCGCCACGCACGCCGCCCGGCTCGCCGAACTCGGCGTGCGCCACGGGCCGCTCGACACGCACGTCCCCAACTCCCGGAGCTCCGGAAAGGAACCGTCATGAGAAGGACGTCCCACCGCAAGTCCCTCACCCGAGCGGCCAGTTGCGCCGTGGCCGCCGCCCTCGGCTGCGCGGGGCTGCTGACCCTGCCGGCCTCGGCGTCGGCCGCCGCGAGCGGGCTGACCGTGCAGTACCACACCGGTTCCACCGGCAGCGACCAGGCCGAACCGTGGCTGAAGGTGGCCAACACCGGGTCGTCACCGGTGGCCCTCAGCGGCGTGAAGCTGCGCTACTACTTCAAGGCCGACTCGGCGAGCACGACCTACCGGTTCGCCTGCTCCTGGGCGCCCCGCGGGTGCGCCAACATCACCGGCACGTTCGGCACCCTCGCCCACCCGACCGCCACCGCCGACCGGTACCTGGAGATCGGCTTCACCTCCGGTGCCGGAACGGTCGCCGCGGGAGCCGACAGCGGCGACCTCCAGCTGCGCTTCTACCGCTCCGACTGGCAGCCGCTGAACCAGGCCGACGACTACTCCTTCGGCGCCACGCAGACCTCCTACGCCAACTGGACCAAAGTCACGGCCCAGTTGAACGGAACCACCGTGTTCGGCACCGCACCCGAGGGCAACGACCCGACCGACCCCACCGGACCGACCGATCCCACCGATCCGCCGGCCTCCGGCGCCAGTCTCTTCGACGACTTCAGCTACACGAAGTACGACGACCCGGCGATCTCGGCACACGGCTGGAACGTGCGCTCCACCTCCGGCGGTCCCGGCGTGCCGGGGGCGACCTGGGCACCGCAGAACGTCACCTTCCCCACCTCCGGCGGCAACACCGTGATGAACCTGGAGACCTCGACCTCCGGCACGGGAGAGAGCACCAGGCAGACCGAAGTCCTCACCAAGGCGACGAAGTTCAAGAACGGAACGTACGCGGCGCGAGTGAAGTTCAGTGACGTGCCGAAGAGCGGACCGGACGGCGACCACCTGGTGCAGACGTTCTTCACCATCAACGACCTGACGGCGCCGATGGCCGACGACTACGCCGAGTACGACTTCGAGTACCTGCCCAACGGCGGCTGGGGCGAGCCGTCCAACATCCTCTACACGACGTCGTGGGAGACCTACAACCCCGATCCGTGGCAGGCGGTCAACCAGCACACGGAGGGCCGCCAGAGCTACGCCGGGTGGCACGACCTGGTCCTCACCATCGACAACAGCTCCATCCGGTACTACGTCGACGGACAGCTCTTCGGCACGCACGACGCCGCGTACCTGCCCGAGCGGCCCATGTCGATCAACTTCAACCAGTGGCTGATCGACCTGGCGGGCAACACGAGCACCAGTGCCCGCGCGTACGACGAACAGATCGACTACGTCCTCCACGTGAAGGACCAGGCGCTCACCCCCGCGCAGGTCACCGCGAAGGTGGCCGCCTATCGCAGCGCGGGCACCGCCTTCGAGGACACCGTTCCGGGGGCGTGACATCAACTCGGGGCCCGCGCATCGCCGTTGGCACGCGGGCCCCGAGGCGCAGCGGCGTGTTCCGGCGGTGGCAACGGTCGTGGTGACGGAACCGCGGGGACCGTGTTCGCGTGATGATCAGCGCGTGCTCGAGGGGCGCGTTCGCCCGTCTCCGCGCGGTGCGAAGGGGCCGACGGATTCGGGACGACGTCATGGCGAGCAGGGCGAGCACGAGGCCGGACAGAGAGCCGAGCCTGCTGCCGGTGCTGGGGGTGTTCGCGGTGCTGGCCGTGGTGCTGGAACGCCTCAGGTCGTTCATGGGCAAGTCGACGATGTACATCCTCTGCGACGACGTGGGCGGCCTGTCCGCGCAGCTCGGCCACGAGGTGAACCTGAACCGGTGGTTCCTGCTGGCAGGGCTGCTGCTGTCCGTGGCGGTGGCGATCGCCTCGCGGGTGCGGCGCTGGCGGGCCCTTTCGGCCGTCGGGCTGTTCGCGGTCGTGGTCCTCCTGGTCCTGGCCGACGGGTTCGCGGTACGTGCGGACGCGGTGGCGGAGCGGATCGCGGCGACCCAGCACTGCGACGAACCCACGAATATCCACGACACCTCGCCCGGCTGGTTCGACTGGAGCCCCCTCGGCCCGTGAACGGCACGGCGTGAAAAAACCGTTGGGGCTTCCGTCCGCCCTAGGCGATGATCACCCCGTGGACACCTACCTGGAGACCGGACGCCTGACGCTGCGCCGGTTCACCGCCGACGAGGCGGACCTGCTGATCGAGCTGGACAGCGATCCGGCGGTGATGCGCTACCTGAGCGGCGGCATTCCCACGGCGCCGGAACTGGTCCGCGAGCGTTACCTGCCGAACATCCTCGCCGGTTACGAGAAGTGGGGCGGAAACCTGGGGCTGTTCGCCGCGCACGAGAAGGACGGCGGTGCGTTCGCAGGCTGGTTCATCCTGCGCCCCGAGCCGGACGGCCCGCTCGACGAGGTCGAACTCGGCTACCGGCTGCGGCGGTCGGTGTGGGGCAGGGGATACGCGACCGAGGGCTCGCGGGCCCTGTTGGCCAAGGCGTTCACGGAACTCGGGGTGCGGACGGTGTGGGCCGAGACGATGTCGGTGAACCTCGGCTCGCGCAACGTCATGGAGAAGCTCGACATGACGCACACGGAAACGGTGCCCGTCCCCGCCGACATGAAGTCGATCGAGGGCGCCGAACACGGCGGCGTACGGTACGAGATCCGCAAGGAGCAGTGGGAACGCCGGTCACGATAGGGGCCACCACCGCGCGGTTCCACCGGCTCACGGGGGAGCAGCGGCCGTCCCGCCCCCGCCCGGACGGCTGCGGTCGCGTGGGTTCGCCGGCGGTGCGGTTTCCGCTGCGAACCCGCGATCAGCCGGCCCGTACCAGGGTGCGTGCCAGGTCGGTGATGTCCCGGAGGTTGTCGAGGGAGAGCGGCTGGGTCGCGAGGGCGCCCTCGTGCAGGGCGAGGAGCTGGTTGGCGAGAGGGGCCGGGTTCGGGCATCCGGCGGTGGTGGCGAGTTCCCTGAACAGGTCCAGCAGCCACAGTTTCTGGTCCGCGGCGATGCGGTGCGCCGGGTGTGCCGGGTCCGGGATTTCGGCGAGCGCGTTGATGAAGGCGCACCCGCGGGTGTTGGTCGTGCTCCAGGTCCGCAGTGCCTCGAAAGGCGCGGTGACGGCCTCGGCGGGGGTTTCCGCGGCGTCGACGGCGACACGGACGAGCGACCGCCAGCGTTCGTCGCGCCCCGCGAGGTAGACCGTCACGAGGTGATCCTTGGAGCCGAACTGGTTGTACAGGGTCCGCTTGGTCACCCCCGAGTGCTCGGCGATCAGATCCACCCCGACGGCCGTGATCCCGCGGTCGTAGAACAGCTCTTCCGCGGCCGCCACGATGCGGCGGCCGGCCGGGGTCACGGGGCGCGTCTCCTGCACGACTGGACCTCTTCACTGATCGGTGTACGGTGGAGAACATGATGTTCACAGATCAGTGTACCCATGGGAGGTTCCAGTGATGAGCGCATCGAGGTCCATGCGGGCGGTACGTATCACCGGGCACGGAGGACCGGAGGTTCTGGAGACCGTGGAGGTTCCCGTACCCGTCCCGGAGGCGGGGGAGGTGCTGGTCCGGGTCGGAGCGGCGGCCCTGAACAACACCGACCTGTGGACCCGGGAGGGCGCCTACGGGCGGCCGGGAGACCCGGAGGCGAAGTCGGGCTGGCGCGGCCCGGTCGCCTTCCCGCGCATCCAGGGTGCCGACGTGGCCGGCCGGGTCGAGGCGGTCGGGACCGGGGTGGAGCGGAGCCTCGTCGGACGTCGGGTCGTCGTCGACCCCGCGATCTACGACACAGATGAGACGGACGCCAACCCGGTGGGCCTGATGGGAAGCGAACGCGACGGCGGGTACGCCCAGTTCGTGACCGCACCGGCGGAGCGCGTGCACGACGTGACGGAATCCCCGCTCACGGACGACCAGCTCGCGACGTTGCCGACCGCCTACGGCACCGCCCTGGGCATGATCGAGCGGGGCCGGCTGCGGAAGGGGGAGACCACGCTGGTCTCCGGAGCGTCGGGCGGCGTCGGCGTCGCGCTGGTGCAGATCGCCCGTGCCCGCGGGGCGAGGGTCCTGGCCGTCAGCAGCGGGGCGAAGACCGACGCGGTGCGCGAGGCGGGCGCTCACGAAGTCGTCGACCGGGCGGGAGATCTCGCCGGGCAGCTCCGCGCCGCCGCGCCGGACGGCATCGACGTCGCACTCGACGTCGTGGCCGGCGAACTGGTGGAGCAGGGGCTGCCGTTGCTGCGCGAAGGAGGCCGCTGGGTCGTCGCCGGTGCGCTCGGCGGCTACGACGTGTCCTTCGACGTGCGCCGTCTCTACCTGCACAACGCCCGACTGGTCGGGTCCTCGATGCACACACCGGCGCACTTCGCCCTTCTCATGGACATGGCCCGTCGGGGTGAGATCCGCCCCGTGGTCGCCGCGACCTTCCCGCTGGACCGCGCCGCTCAGGCACAGGAAGAACTCGCCCGCAGGGGGCACGTCGGAAAGATCGTCATGCACCCGTGGGCACAGTGACCCCCAACTCCCGTTCACGGTGCGTGCCTTGGCCGCGACCGTCCGACCACCATCGCGGCGACCACCTCCGCGCCGAGCTCCGACGCCGGGCCTGGGGCCCCGGGGCGGACGCGCGACCGGGGGCTACGTCCACCGCATGCCGATGGCGTCGAGCTGCGCCACCCGTTCCGGTGTGAGGGTCGCGACTCTGCTGCGCTGGTTGCTGATCCAGGCCCCGAGCTTGAGCTCGCGTTCCTCCTGGTCCGCGCCGACGGTCCGCTCGACGTGCTTGCGGGGGACCCGCAGGTGGCCTTCGCGTGCGTAGAACCGTTCGGCGGCCTGGTAGTTGAGGGCCCACTTATCGGCCTGCGTCCGCCGCGGCGGCGGCTTCTCGTCCTCGCTCGCGGGCCGGACACCGAGGACGTGCTCGCACATCCACTGCTGGACGGTGGAGAGGTCGTCCCAGCCGAACCGGACCGATCGCACCCACCGCCCGAGATCCTCACCCTGGTGGACCACGGCGCCGGGGACGGTGGGGAGACTGCCGCCGGTTCCCAGATGGCGCCGGACGAGGTTGAAGAGGCGTTGCCATTCCACCGGCCAGGCCGGGCACCACGACGGATCGATCTCCTCCAACTGCTCGCGTCGCTCGTCCGTCAGGGCTCCGGCCCCGGACGCCACGGGCAGGCCTTCGTCGCGCCGCTGCTCGTTCTCAACGGCCTTGCGCGCGGCGGCTCGTGCGTTCTTCAGCCAGATCCCCACCCGATGGCCCCGGTGCGTGGCGTGCAGCGGGGCGAGCAGGTGCCCGTTCGCCTCGGCCCAGCCGCGGGCGGCGGCGAGGCCCTCTTCCCACGCGACGTCGAAGTGACTCCAGACCATGCCGAGTTGTTCCAGCTGGGCGACGCGGTCGGCGGCCATGTCGCCACGGGTGTGGAAGCGCCGGGCGTCGGCGATCCACTGCCCGAGGGGGAAGCCCGCGAGCGGGGCCGGCCACTCCCCGGCCCCGTCCTCCGCCCGTCGGCGGTCGGGGCCGGGCACACGGTACGTGAACGGGACCTTCAGGTCGCCGTGTTCGCGGACGTAGAAGCCGGCGGCCTCCACCCCCCGCCGCCAGTGCTGGTGTTCGGGATCGAGGACCCGCAGGTTGATGAAGGCGGCCAGTTGCGCCGGGTCGCGGGGCACGGAGAACTTCAGCAACTGCCGGGCGGGCGCCGACGGCCCGGCGGCCCTGCCCCCCTCGCCCCGCACACCCCGCTGGGCGGGCTGGTCGGCGCCGGGGACCTGCTGCTGCGCCAACTGCTCGACCACGCGGGTGTCGTGGGCCCTGAGCGCCTCCAGAAGCTTCGCGAGTCCGCCGTACGCCCTGCTGGTCAGCATGTTGTCGGCGGTCTCGCCGGGCCCGAGCAGGACCGGCACCACGAGCGAGGCGACCTTGCCCTCACCGGGCCGCATCCGCAGCGCGCGGCCGACCGCCTGCACGAGGTCGGGCATGGAGCCGCGCACGTCGGCCCAGTAGACGGAGTCGCAGGTCTTGGTGTCGACGCCCTCACCCAGGACTCTCACCGAGCCGAGGAAGCTCGCCCCGACGGCGGTGCCGTCCGCACCGGTCCCGGCCGCGAACTCCTCAAGCACCCGGCGACGGTGTCCGGGCCTGTGCTCGCCGCAGAGCCAGTCCGCCCGGATCGAAGCGGGATACAGGCCGGGGTCGGCCGCGTGCAGTCTCCCGGCGACGGCGGGGAGGCCGGCCGCGAAGGCCTCCGCCTCGCGCACCACGTGGTGGAAGACGAGCGTGCGCCGGAAGCCTTCCTCCGCCGACGCCTTCACCAGGGCGGTCTGGAGCGCGGCGAGCCTGGCTCCGCGGATCGCGTCCGAACGTGCCTCCGCGCCCAGGAGTTGGGCCGCCTGAAGCCCGGCGTCGGTGATGTCGACGCACACCACCTGGTACGGCGCGCAGATCCCCCGGTCGATCGCCTCGGACAGCGTCAGCGTGTGACAACGGGCCCCGAACGGTCCGTCCGCATCGTCCTCCATGCTCGCGACCAACTCGCCGGGCGCGCTCCCGGAGTCCTCGTCGAGCTGCCACATCCGCGGGGTGGCGGTCATGTACAGCCGCCGCAGGGACGGGATCCGCCGGTTGTCGTGGACGACCGCCCAGGGCTTGCCCAGCCGCCCCGACGTCCGGTGCGCCTCGTCGACCACGATCAGGTCCCACCCCGGCAGGCCCGCCCGGTGCGCGCGTTCCAGGGTGCCCAGCCCGAGGGAGGCGTAGGTGGCGAAGACGGTGATTGTGTCGAACGGCCTTGCCCAGTCGACGAGTTCACCGACGTCCGTGGTGTTGGGGAAGGTCACGTCCTCTCCCCGCAGGGAGGAGACCCCGATCGTGGGGCCCGTGCGGCCGCCGGCGCGCCAGGCGTCCTCGGTCTGCGCGAGCAGGTCCAGCGAGGGGACGAGTACCAGGACGCGGCCCGCGCGCAGGGCATGGGCGCTGTGGGCGGCGACCAGGGTCTTGCCGGTCCCGGTCGCCATGATCACCTGGGTGCGCAGCCCTCGTTCGGGCAGGGGCCCCGGGGGTACGTCGAGGGCGCGCAGTACCGCGTCGACGGCTTCTCGCTGGTGAGGGCGCAGGTTCATTCGTGTTTCCGGGGACGGGGCGGCTCGTGTGACGGCGTGGGCGGTACGGCCGGGCGGGGCGACCGGCCCCACCCGGCCGTCGACCCGGCTGGTCGGGTCGACGGGCGGGGCGGGCACCGACCGCGGTGTTCCTGGTGGCCGGTGCTCAGGGTACGGGCGCGTCGCGGCACCCGGCTCTCCGGGCCGCGGCGAGCCGCGTGGCGCGTGGCGCCCGCGACGCGTTCGGCCCTGGGCTCACTCGAACCGGGACGGTACGAGGCCGGACGGAGGCGGAGGGCGGTCGAGGTCGGCCGGTGCGTCCGTGCTGCCGCCTCAGGGTGCCGTGTCCGGGGAGCCCGGGGTGGCGATGCCCTGAAGGAGGTTGGCGACCAGGCGGTCCGCGAAGTCCGGGGTCAACGGCTGCGCGGGGAGCAGCAGGCGGTGGTAGACGGCACCCCAGAGCTGGTCGACGACTGTCTCCAGGTCGACCTCTTCCCGGATCTGGCCGACCTGCTGCGCGCGGGTGAGGCGCTCGACCGCGAGGGCACGCCGCTGGAGGACGTAGTGGGTCGACAGCGCCTCCGCCAGGTCGGCGTCCCCCTGGGCGGCGCCGATGATCCCCGCGATGACCGTGCCGTTGCGGTTCATGAGGTTGACGAAGGTGTTGAGCTGGGTGGTCAGGTCGCGCCCGATGTCGCCGGTGTCGGGGAAGGCGAGGGTCTCCCTGAAGGTGTCGAAGTAGGCGTCGAAGGCCAGCGCCCCCGGGGTGGGCCACCACTTGTAGAGGGTCATCTTGCTGACGCCCGCGCGGGCGGCGACCTTCGAGAAGGTCAGGGCGTGGACTCCTTCGTCGAGCAGCAGCTCGGTCGCCGCCGTGAGCGTCGCACGGCGGACGTCCTCCGCCCGGCGGCGTCCGCGTCCCGGCTTGAGCGGTTCGGCCGCTTCGGCCTCTGATCGCTCCACGTGTCTGCTCCTTTCCCGCACGGCCGGCCCGGTGGGCGCGGCTCCCGAAAAAATTATATGGACCTGGAGGCCATTTCTATGTGGACTCACCGTCCACATGACGTTAGTGTACTTACTGTCCACAAAAACGAGAGGGAAACCGTCATGGCAACCATTGAGCAGTCCGCCGCCAACGAGAAGTCCGCCACGCGTGTGGCGATCGTGACCGGAGGTTCGGGAGGGATCGGCGGGGCCGTCGCCGCGGCGCTGGCCGCGCAGGGTGCCGCGGTCGTCGTGCACTACTCCGGCAGTGCCGAGCGCGCCGGGAAGGTGGTGGCGTCGATAGAGGAGGCAGGCGGGACGGCTGTAGCCGTGCCGGGAGACGTCGCGGACGAGGCGGCGATGACGGCCCTGTTCGACGCCGCCGAGGAGCACTTCGGCGGGGTGGACGTGGTGGTGAACACCGCGGGGATCATGCTGCTCGCGCCGGTGGCCGAGATGGACCTCGACGCCTTCGACCGGATGCACCGGGTCAACGTGCGCGGCACGTTCGTGGTCTCGCAGCTCGCCGCCCGGCGGCTGCGCCCCGGCGGCGCGCTGATCAACTTCTCGACCTCGGTCACCAGGCTCCAGCAGCCGACCTACGCCGCCTACGCGGCGACCAAGGGCGCCGTGGAGGCCATGACCCTGATCCTCGCCCGTGAACTGCGCGGCCGGGACATCACCGTCAACGCCGTGGCCCCCGGCCCGACCGCGACTCCGCTCTTCCTGGAGGGCAAGAGCCCCGAACTGGTCGGACGGATCGCCGCCGCGTCGCCGCTGGAGCGGCTCGGCACCAGCGAGGACATCGCGAGCGCCGTCGCCTTCCTGGCGGCCCCCGAGGGCCGGTGGATCAATGGCCAGGTCCTGTTCTCCAACGGCGGCATCGCCTGACCGCCGCGCTGCCCGCCCACCCGCAAGGAGCGGGCCGCCACCCGGCGACCCGAACAAGCGCAAGACCAAGAACACCCACCGCTACCGCACGACAGGAATGATCTGATGTCCACCGTTCTCATCACCGGTGCTGCCACCGGCATCGGCAACCTCACCACCAAGGCGCTCGCCTGCGCCGGACACCGCGTCTACGCGACGATGCGCGCACCCGAGGGCCGCAACGCCCAACGCGCCCAGGAACTGCGGGACTTCGCCACCGAGGTGGGCGCCGACATCCGCGTCGTCGAACTCGACGTGGCCTCCCAGGAGTCGGCCGACGCCGCCGTCCGCGCGGTGGTCGCCGACTGCGGCGAACTCGACGTCGTCATCCACAACGCGGGCCACCTGCTGGTCGGTTACGTGGAGGCCTTCACCGCCGAGGAGATCGCCCACCTCGTCGACGTGAACACCCTGGGCGTCCAGCGGCTCAACCGCGCCGTCCTGCCGCACCTGCGCGGACGCGGTCAGGGCACCCTGCTCTACGTCGGCAGCACCACGTCGATCACGACGCCGCCCTTCCTCGGCCCCTACGTCGTGTCCAAGGCCGCGATGGACTCGCTCGCCCTGGTCACCTCCTACGAGGTCTCCCAGTTCGGCATCGAGACCGTGATCGTCATGCCCGGTGCCTTCACCGAGGGCACCGACCACTTCCCCAAGGCCGGCCGCGCCACACCCTCCGCCGACGTGGCCGAGGCGTACAAGGCCCTGGACCCGCTGGTCGCCCGCAACGAGGAGGCCACCGCCGGCCTGTTCACCCCCGGCACGCATGCCGACCCCGTCGTCGTCGCCGACGAGATCACCCGGATCCTCGCGCTCCCGTACGGCCAACGTCCCTTCCGCAGCGTCGTCGACCTGACCAACTCCACGGTCGAGCAGGCCAACGACGCCGTCACCGAGGCCCGCACCGACTTCGTCCGCCGCATGGGCTTCGGCGAGGTCCTGGAACTGCGCCACGCCTGAGCCACGCCCCACCTCATCCCTGCTGAACCGAACGAAACAGCGAGACCACCATGGCTGAGTCCCCGCTCGACGCGATCGTCGACATGCTGCGCACCTCCCCGCTCGACATGGGCGGTGATCCGTACAAGATGCGTGTCGTCTTCGACGAGATGATCGGCGCCCACCCCGTTCCCGACGACGTCCGCGCCGTACCCGTCGAACTCGGCGGCGTCCCCGCCGTCGCGGTCACGGCGGGCGAGGGCCGGCCGGCGGGGGCGGTGCTCTACTTCCACGGCGGCGGCTACGTGCTCGGCTCCGCCGCCGCCAGCGTCAACCTGGCCGCCGACATCGCCCGCCGCTCCGGCACCACCGTCTACACCGTGGACTACCGCCTCGCGCCGGAAGACCCGTTCCCGGCCGCCGTCGACGACGCTCTCGCCGCCTACCGCGGTCTGCTCGACCACGGCGTCCCGGCGGAGGAGATCGCGGTCAGCGGCGAGTCGGCCGGTGGCGGGCTCGCCGTGGCCGTCCTGGCCATGATCAAGGAGGCCGGCCTGCCCCGCCCGGCGGCGGCCGCCGTCCTCTCACCGTGGACCGACCTCACCCTTTCGGGCCTGAGCCACCGGACCAAGGCCGCCCTCGACCCCGCGCTCACCCGGCAGGCACTCTTCACCCGTGCCGGCGACTACCTCGCGGGCGCGGACCCCCGTTCCCCCCTTGCCAGCCCCCTGTTCGCCGACCTGCGCGGACTGCCCCCGCTGCTCGTCCAGGCCGGAACCCACGAGATCCTGCTCGACGACGCGGTCCGGCTGGCCGCCAAGGCCGCCGACGACGACGTGGCGGTCACGCTGCGGACCTTCCCCGGTGCCCCGCACGTCTTCCAGGGGTTCGCCGCCGTGCTCCCCGAAGGCGCGCGAGCCCTGGACGAGGTCGGCACCTTCCTGCGCGGCCACCTCGACAGCCACCCGCACCGGCAGGCCGACTGACACCCGGACGCCCCGTCCGGAGGCGGGATCCCACAGCGCGGTACCAGGGTGGACCGTCGCGCACCACGACGGTCCACCCACCTCCGGCCGGGCCGTGCCCGGCGGACACGACCGACAGCCATCGCCCGACGCACCACGGCGACGAGCAGAAGGAGCAAGCCATCAGAGCCGTACGATTCCACCACTACGGAGACGTCGACGTCCTCGACGTCGAGGACGTCGAGCCGCGAGCCCTCGGACCGCAGGAGGTACGGGTCGAAGTACGCGCCGCGGGCATCAACCCCGGCGAGGCCAAGATCCGCACCGGCGCCCTGCACGCGTTCCTCCCGGCGACCTTTCCCTCCGGACAGGGCAGCGACCTGGCCGGCACCGTCGTGGAGACCGGTACCGACGTGACACGGTGGCAGCCCGGTGACCACGTCCTCGGCTGGTCCTGGGAGCGGTCCAGCCATGCCGAGTACGTCGCCGTACCGGAAGGCCAACTCGTCGCCAAACCGGCGGACTTGTCCTGGCAGGTGGCCGGTGCCCTGTACGTGTCGGGCTGCACCGCCCACGCGGCCGTCGCCGCCGTGGCCCCCGGCCCCGGCGAGACCGTCGTGATCACCGCGGCCTCCGGGGGAGTGGGGAGCATCGCCGTCCAGCTGGTGCGCCGTACCGGCGCGCGCCCGGTGGCCGTGGCCTCACCCCGGCACCAGGAGTGGCTGGAGGCCCGGGGCGCGACCTTCGTCAGCTACGGCGAGGGCGTCGAGGGCCGGATCGAGGAGGCGGTCGGCGGAACGGCGCCGGAAGCGTTCCTGGACTTCTACGGAGGGGACTACGTGCGGCTCGCTCTCGACCTCGGTGTCGCCCCGGCACGCATCAACACCATCGACTACGCGGCCGCCGAGGCACACGGGACGAGATCGGACGCGAGCACGGAGGGAACCAGGCCGGAGGTCCTTGCCGAACTCGCCCTCCTCGCGGCCACGGGAGCCATCGAGGTCCCCGTCAGCGCGGTACACCCGCTGGAGGACGTGCGGCAGGCGTTCCAACAGCTCGAACACGGCCATCCCCTCGGCAAGATCGTGCTCGCCCCCTGACCCGGCCCACATGCGAGGCGCCGCCCCGGCTCGACGGTGGCCCGATCGGCCGGGGGGCTCGCCGCGAGGACAGGGTGGTGATCCCCGGATCGGACTCGACGGCCTGCACGGACCCGGCTCGTACGGCCAAGAGCCTGGCGAGATCCCCACTGCCGGCACCGACGTCCAGCGCACGGTCGCAGCGACTGGGCAACTGCCGCAGGAGCCAACGGTGGTAGTGAGCGTTGTGGTCCCAGGGAACTCCTGCCGCGCTCCCGGTCGCGTTCACCGTCGCGGACGCGATGGCCGAGCTTCCGGCCGGCCCCTACGACGTCGTCACGTGCGTCGCCACGATCCACCACCTGCCGTTCACCCGGGCGCTCACCCGATTCCGGCGAAGCCTGGTGCCGGGAGGGACCCTGGTGATCGTCGGGCTGTCCCGGGCCCGGACCCCGGCGGACCATCTGCTCGGCGCCGTGGCCATCCCGGCCAACGCTGTGACGGGCTGGCTGAAGAACCGGGGCCGCCCCTCGCGGCGGCCCGTTTCGATGACGGCCCCAACTCGCCCCGCGAGCATGCCCTTTGACGACATCGTCCGCGAAGCCGGAGACGTCCTCCCCGGTGTCCGGCTGCGCCGACGGCTGTTCTGGCGCTACACGCTGGTGTGGACTCGGCCCGAGTAACCCGCTGCCGGGGCGGGACGACGACGTCGCCGTCCCGCCCCGGCAGCCGGATGCCTCGGGTCAGGACACCGCCACCACCACGTTGAACCACGGTGTGCTGAGTGAGGACAGCGGCGACTTCAGCTTCTGCATGTCCAGCCGATAGGTCCCCGCCGGGAGGACCCCGCCGCCCGGGTAGGGAGCGAGCGGGAGGTAACGGCCGTTCAGGACGCCGGTGTTCGGGTCCCGGGTCCACACGCCTGCCGAGGTGTGCAGCCAGGTCACCGGACCCCGGCTCAGGGAGGGGTTCACGGCCGAGCTCTGCGCGGAGGTCAGGCGGAAGGTCGCCCCGGCCAGGGATGGCACTCGGGCCGCCCGGGTCAGGGTGAAGGAGAAGTACCGGTGGTTGTAGGGGAGGCCTGAGGTCAGAGGCGGGCAGTTGACGGCGACGACGGTGCGTCCGGTGACGTTGCCGAGCTGCTTCGGGCTGTTGTAGGAGCCGGCGCCGACGAGCTTGCGGCAGTCGTAGCGGTAGGTCGCGGCGGACGCCGTCGGTGCCACGGCTCCGGCGGCGGCGGTGAGGACCACCGTGACCCCCGCCCAGGTCGCGGTGCGCCAAAGTACCTTCCGTGTCCGGGTGTTGACGGCGTGAACATCGGTGTGCGATCGGTTCATCGAAGGTCCCCCTGGTGCTGTGTCCACCTCGTGCTCGCGCGGCCGCCCGCCGCGCCTTCTCCCCGCCGGCGGTCCCGTCCGGGCCTGACGGCGTGGAGAGTTGGAGCATAGGAGGCGATGTCCCGACTCCGCGCGCCTTGCGTGAAGAGGTGCGAGATCGACCTTTTCCTCCCTGTAAGGGATCGGATCTGTCTCTCCCGGACGGTGGGAAGCGAGGGCGAGAACACCGGTCGTGCCAGGGGGAATCGGTGAGTCCGGGGGTTCGTTGCGCGCGTTCGCCCGCCGTGCTTGGCTCGCCCGATGAATCTTCTGCTGACGGCGAGCGGCTTGCGCAACGAGACGCTGCGGGACGCGCTGCGGGACATGCTGGGAAAGCCGTTCGGAGCGGCGAACGTCGTGTACATCCCCACGGCCTCGGTCGCCGAGCCCGGGGACCACGGGTGGTTCGTGGCCGACATGAACCGGCTGTACGGCCTGGGCTGGCGCGAGTTCGACGTTCTGGAGCTGAACGGCCTGCCCCGGCAGGTGGTGCTCGACAGACTGCTCCGTGCCGACGTCCTCTACGTCGAGGGCGGCAACCACTACCACCTCGCGCGGAGCATCACCGGCAACGACCTGGCCGACGGAATCCTGGAGGCGTTGGAGAGCCGGGTCTACGTGGGAGTCAGCGCCGGGTCGATGGTCTTCAGCCGGAACCTCACCGGCCACTCCGCCGACGTCATCGGGGACACCGCGGACCTCCACCTCCTCGGTGCGACGACCGTGGAGCCGCCGTTCGGCCTCTTCGACTGGTATCTCAAACCCCACCTGTACTCCCCGGACTTCCCCGAGCGGGACGACGCCTGGGTCGATCGCATCGCCGCGCGGGCCGACTTCCCGCTCTACTTCATCGACGACGAGACGGCGGTACGCGTCAGGGACGGCAAGGTGGACGTCGTCTCCGAGGGGCGGTGGCGGTTCCATCCGTGACCCATCGGCGTGCCGGGGCGAGGGCCGGAGGGCACGGCGCCCCGGCCCAACGGCTGTGCCCGTTCCCGCGAGCGCGCGCACCGTCGCGCGACCGGGCGGACCGGGACGCCTGCCACCACCCTTGCCGCCCGCGCGGAAACCCACGTGCCCGAGCCGCCGTCCGTCCCTACGCTTTCGCCATGGACAGCACCCGTGCCGACGCCGACGGTCTCCTCAACGTCGTGGACGTCGAGGCCACCTGTTGGGCCGGCCCCCAACCGGCCGGTGAGGTCAGCGAGATCATCGAAATCGGCCTGACCGTCGTCGACTTGACCGCCGGCGAGCGCGTCGCCCGGCATCGGATCCTGGTGAGGCCGGCCCGTTCGAGGGTCAGCGAGTTCTGCACCGAGCTGACCGGCCTCACCCAGCACGAGGTCGACCGGGGAGTCACGTTCGCGCAGGCGTGCCGACTGCTGGCGGCCGAGCATCGGGCGGGTGCCCGCCCGTGGGCGAGTTGGGGCGACTACGACCGTCACCAGTTCACCCGGCAGTGCCGGGCCGCACCGGCCCCGTACCCCTTCGGCCGCCACCACACGAACGCCAAGGCCGTCTTCACCCAGGCGTACGGCCTGCGCAAACGGCCCGGCATGGCCCAGGCGCTGGAGATGGCCGGGCTGCGGCTGGAAGGCCGTCACCACCGGGGCGAGGACGACGCCTGGAACATCGCCGCCCTGGTGCTTCTTCTCTCGGAACGGAGCGCCTGGCCGATCTCGGCAGGTCACCCGGCCTGACGCAACCCGCACGGGCCGACGGCCGTCAGGACGAGGACTCAGCGGGCGGAGAGCGTCCCGGACCCGGGTCGCCACTCCCGCCTGAGCAGCCCGTAGACCCATGAGTCGGAGACATCGCCGTTCACGACGCAGTCCTCCCGCAACGTCCCTTCGAGCAGGAATCCAAGCTTTTCGAGCACGCGCCCGGATGCCGCGTTGCGGGTGTCCGCCTCGGCCTGGACGCGGTTCAGGTCCAGCGTGTCGAACGCCCATCGCAGCACGGCGTGTGCGGCCTCGGTCGCGTAGCCGTGTCCCCACGCCGCTTCCTTGAAGCAGTACCCCAGCGAGGCGCTGCGGTGCTCCGGGTTCCACGAGGCCAGGGTGCACCAGCCGGTGAACGTTCCGTCGGACACACGGTCGACGGCCCACCGCACCCCGGTGCCGTCCTGCTCCATCCGCCGGCAGGTCGCGAGGAACTGCTCGGCGCGCACCGGGTCGTTCCACGGTGGCGAATCCCAGTAGCGCAGCACGTGGGCATTGCTGTGCAGCGCGAAGAGGTCGTCGGCGTCCGCGTCCTCGAAGGCACGCAGTCGAAGGCGAGCGGTCAGCAGCGTGGGGGTGGGCAGCGACGCGGTCATCGTTCCGTCCCGGGGTTCGGTGGCAGGCCCATCCGACACCCGAGGCGGGGCACTCGCAACGGGTTTCCCGGAGGACGGCCAGCGCGCCCAAGTCCGTTCGGTGGAGCGGGAGTCAGGGCGTGCACCGCACGGCGAGCAGGGTCGCGTCGTCCGTCTGCGGCAGCTCGGTCATCGCCCGTACGACACGTTCCGCGTACTCCTGAAGTCCCGCACGGCCGGGCCCGATTCCGTCCCGTTCGAGCAACTCCGCTCTGCGCCGCAGCAGTTCGGTGTCCGCGTCGATGTCGCTCGGCCGCCGTTCGACGAGACCGTCGGAGTACATGAGAACGACGTCCCCGGCGCACAGGACGGTTTCGACGGCGGTGTAGTACGCGTCCGGGAGGACGCCCAGGGACAACCCCGCGGACCGGGGCGGAGCGGCGAGCAGCTGCGCGTCGCCGTCCCGCAGCAGGATCGGCGGCAGGTGTCCGGCGCTGACCCAGCGCAGCAGGCGGCGGTCGGGGTGGTAGCGGGCGACGACGGCGGTGGCGGTGGACTCGGGGCCGTCGTCGTAGGCCACCTTGTTGAGCCAGCCGGTGAGCTTCTCCACCGGCCTCTCGGTGAACGCGAGGCCCGCCAGCGCGTACCTGAGTTTCGCCATGAGCGTGACGGCACCGAGGCCGTGGCCCCGTGCGTCACCGAGCGCCAGCAGTGTCCGGCCGCTGGGCAGGACCCGCGCCTTGAACCAGTCTCCGCCGACACGTGCTCCGGAGTCGGGCCGGTACACGGCCGCCGTCTCCAGTCCCGAGCGTGCCGACTCCCCGGCGAAGCGGGGTGAGACGGCCTTGCGCAGCGTGGCCGCCACCTCGCCGAGGGCCTGGACCCGGTGCTGGGCGCGCTGGGCCTCCTGTTCGGCACGGTCGGCGCGGTCACGCGTGAGGCGGTCGCCGGTGACGTCCATCATGACGCCGCGCACCGCCCACACCGGTCCGTCCGGCAGTGAGATCGGTTCGGCCAGGAAACGCAGGACGCGGTTGTGCCCCGTGACCAGGTTCAGGTCCCGCTCGGAGGTCCGCCCGCGCAGCAGCACGTCGGACAGCACCTCGTGGAGCAGCCTGCCTCCCGCCGCGTCGGTCATGGCCGCCATGTCGACGAGGCTGGGAAGCGACGCGTCGTCCGCAAGACCCAGCACGCTCCGCACGCCGAAGGAGGCGCGCGGGCTCTGGCCGGTCAGGTTCCACTCCATCCAGCACGTCCTCGCCAGGTGCTGGGCCGCGAGCGCCAGCGCCTGCCGGTTGCCGCGCTCCCACGTGCACATGAGGTACGTGCCGCAGCGCACGACCCGTACGTCCGCGCTGATGCGAACCGCGTCCCCGCTGGGGGCCCGCAGCGAGAACTCCACCGGCTGCGGGCCCTGGCTCTCGCCGCTGCTGTGGGCCTCCCCGAGCATGCGGGGCAGCGGCGTGCCCGCCATCTCGGGGTAGCGGACGAAGAGGGGCACAGGCTGGGCGGGGCGGGGCGGGAGGGTGCCCGGAGGGATCACCGTTTCGGCGTACTGCCGGGCGGCGGTGTTGTGCCGGACGTAGTAGTAGTCGGGCTCGCCGCCGTCCGCCGCGCGGACCGGTGCGACGAGAAGCGCCGCCGTCGGCATCGCGTCCATGAGTTCCTGCCACCGGGGCTCGGGCAGGGACCCGGCGCCGAAGCCCGCGCCCGGCCCGGCCGCGGCGGATGTCCGGCTTCCGGCCCGGTCGTCGGACCCGGCGAAGCCCGCGATCCTGCGGCGCTGTTCGGTGAGCAGGTCGGCGATCGCGGTGAGTTCCTCGCGGGCACAGGCCCTGCCGGCGTCGTCACCCGCACCGGCCTCCGACTGCAGGGACATCGCCACTCCATCTCTCGCAGGGACCGGGACCGGATCGTGGGCACACGGACTCGGTGACGGTTTCCGTCGCGGGGCCGGAGTGCGGTGTCGGGCCTGGCCGGGCGGGGAAATCCACGGCGAGCCGTCCAGGTGCGCGCCGTCCGTCTATCTACCGTGCGGCGCACCTTGCGCAAACAGCTCCGCCGGGGAGTCCGGCAGCACGTCGGTACGTGTCCTGCGTGTGCGGTCGTGCCGGGGATCCGGGCAACGAAGGAGCCGCTCGGGGTAGACGCGCGGGTATGACGGTGCGGAGACGGTGCGGAGCGGACCCGCGGGGGCGGCGCCTCCGACGACCGGCGGCACTGCGATGGGGCGCCGCCTGCGTCCTGAACTTCGGGCTCGGTGCCGTGGTGTGGCACGTGGTGCTCGGCCATTCGTGGCGGTACTCGCTGGGTTTCGCTCCCGTTCTGATGGTGGGCGTGTTGGTGAGCATGTGGCTGGGGTCGACCATCCTTGAACGCGCTCGGCACACGGGTGGGCGTTAGCCGCTCCCGGCCTCCCCGGTCCTCCGCGGCCCCGGTGGGCGTCCGACGCGTCACCGCCGCCTCACCCGGCGGCCGGCGGCAGCCTCCGCACCGCCCGGTCGCCCTTGCGGTCGCGGTGGGTGAGCAGCCGTTGCGCCCTGCTCAGGGACGCGTGGCGGTGTCCGCGCAGGGCGGCGCGGGCCGCGTTGGCTCCGGGAGCACCATGCACGCCGCCCCCGGGATGTGCCGACGCCGAGGCGAGGTAGAGGCCGGCCACCGGGGTCTCCGGCCGCCCCGAGCCGGGTGTCGGACGGAGGACGAGCTGCTGGTGGAGGGCGGTCGTCCCGCCGTTGATGGCGCCGCCGTGCAGGTTGGCGTCGAGGGACTCCAGCGTGGCCGGTGCCAGCACGCGCCGGGCCAGTACGGCCGAACGGAACCCTGGCGCGAACCGCTCGACCTGTCGTTCCACGCGGTCGGCCATCAGGTTCTGCTCGCGCTCGTCCCAGCGCCCCGTCAGGCCCTCCTCCCCGGCGTCTCCGGTGATCCGCTGCGGGACGTGGGTATAGGCCCAGGCCGACTCCGTACCGCGTGGTGAGCGTGCGGCATCGGTGGTCGTCATCTGTCCGAAGAGCGCGAACGGACGGTCGGGCACGAGGTGTTGTGCGATCTGCGCCGCGAAACGGGTCAACTCGTCGACACCGTCCGCGAGATGGACCGTTCCGGCTGTCGATGGCTCGTGCGCGCGCCACGGCACGGGACCGTCAAGTGCCCAGTCGACCTTGAAGGTGGCGAAATCCCACTGGAACTTCCCCAGATCCGCCAGGAGTTGGCCAGGCAGGTGGGCGGCGTCCACCAACTCGCCGTAGAGCGCGGGTGCGGAGACGTCCGCCAGAACCGCCCGTGCGGCCGCGACCGTCTCGCCCTCCGCGGTGCGGACCCCCACGGCGCGCCCGCCCCGCACGACGACTTCGACGACCCGCCGCCCGCACAGCACCCGGCCCCCACGGCTCTCAAGACGCCTGACGAGGGCAGAGGTGAGGGCGCCCGAGCCACCGACCGGTACGGGAAAGCCGTAGGTCTGGCCCAGCATGGACATCAGCCAGCCGAAGCCGCCGCTGCCCGCCGCCTCGGGCGAGAGGTCGGCGTGCAGAGCGTTTCCGGCGAGGAGCAGCCGCCCGCCCTCGCCGTGGAACTCCTCCTCGCCCAGCCGCCGCACCGGAAGCAGGAGTGAACGCGCCAGCCGCAGCCCGCCCGCCGTGCGCAGCCGCCTGGCGAGCCCGGTCGCGGCGCGCACGGGCGGGAACGGGGTGAACAGGGCGCCGAGCACGTTCTGCCGAAGGCCGTCCCACACGTCGTGGAGTTCGCGCCATGCCGCGCCGTCACCGTCGGCGAAGGCGTCGAGGGAGGCGGCGGTGACGTCGAGGTCCCGGCTCAGCACGGCGCACCGGCCGTCCACCAGCGGATGGGCGAGCACCTCGGGCGCGTGGGTCCAGCGCAGCCCCTCGCGGTCCAGGCGCAGGGCGGCGAGTACGGGGGAGGCGGCGGCCAGCGGATAGAACGAGCTGAAGAGGTCGTGCACGAAACCGGGGCGCACCCCCTCGTCGTGACGCACAGCGCCCCCGGGGACGGCCTGTTCCTCGACGACCGTCACGCTCCAGCCCGCGTCGGCCAGCACGTTCGCGGCGACAAGGCCGTTGGGCCCTGCCCCGATCACCACAGCGTCCGGCACGGTGACCTCCGGTTCGTCGAGGGTGGCGGACCCGGTCCGCCGCCCGGTGGCGCGTCTCAGCCGGGCCCCGGCCCGTGCGGCGCGGGTGGCCCCACAGGTGCGGCGCGTACGGTCTCGCCCTCGGTGTCCTGCGCCTCGCACAGGTCGGCGAGACGCTTGAGCATCGCCCGGTGGCGCACCTGGATGATCACTTCCACGGCGGGGTTGTGCAGCGTGCCGCCCGCCCCGCGCAGCGGATGCTCGTCGATGATCACGAGGCTGTCGTCGCCCCACGGCCGGATCTCGACGGCGATCCTGGCCGTGCCCAGCGGCCCGGCGTGCGCCTCCAGCTCCAGTTCCCTGCCCTCGACGCACGCGCGTACGACGGTCCTGTTGGCCAGGCGCACCGGACCGAGGCGCACCTCGTAGACGAGCGTCGAACCGACCTCGGGCCACCGGCCGTGCACAGGGCGGGCGGCGGCGGTGCCGACGACCCAGTCCGCGTAGCGGGTGCCGTCGGCCAGGACCGCCCAGACGTCGCCCGGACTCCTGCGGATCACCCGATGACGTACAGCCATGAACCCTCCTGTGCCACGGGCCTCTCCTCGGCCCTTGCGGCTGCCGAAGAGGCGGGACATGGCCGACGAGTTCCCACGACGCCGCTTTTGAATCGGTGTGCTCGACTTTGTGCGGTCCTGTCCGGATGGGACAGGGGCGGTGGCCACGCGCCCGGCGCCCCCGGAGCGGCTCACCCGCCGGGGCGGGGGCGGAGGGACGGGACAGGACGTCGCCACGGGGCGGCCGTAGGTGCCCGTTGCCCGTCGTGCCTGCCGCCGCGGGACGCCGACGCCGATCGGCTGCCGCTCTGCCGGGTTGGGCGTCGGGGCCGGGGGAAACCTCCACCACGTGGACGCTGTACCTGACCGCTACGGAAGAGGCGGTGTCGTGCGACTGACCTTGGCCGAGGAGTTGTTCCTCGTGCCGAAACGCGACCGTACGGGACGCCTGCTCAGCAACGACGCGCTGTCGTTCGGGGTGGCGGGCGCGGTGCTGACGGAGTTGGCGCTGCTCGGCCGGCTCGTGCTGCGCGACGGCAGGCTCGTAGCGGTCGACGGGCGGAGCGGCGGCCTCGCCGGTGAGCGGGCCGGCCCGCCGGCCGAGGAATGGTGGCAGGCCGTACGCGCGCAGTCCCGCCCGCGGCGGCCGGCGCGGACGGTGGGGACGGTCGCGGCCGGCAAGGCGTACAGGAGCGTGGGGGCCGGTCTGCGCGACCGTGGTGTCGTGCGCGACGAACGGCGGCGGTTCCTGGGGGTGTTCCCCGTGACCCGGTGGAGCGAGGTCGACGCCGCGCCGGGCCTCGCCGTACGCGACCGGCTCGCACGGGCGATGGGCGGAGGCGCCGTGGACGAGCGAACTGCCGCACTGGTCCTGCTGGTTGACGCGTGCGGGCTGTCGCGCAGGCTCTTCCCGGAGGCCGACCGCCGTGCGCGCAAGGCCCGCCTGGGCGAACTGTCCGCGGGCCCCTGGGCGAACGAGGGGACCGGGGAGGCCGTCCGGGCCATCGCCAAGGGCGTCGCCTCCGCGATCTCGACGGCGCGGGCGGTGCGGTCGTCCGGTTGAGGCTGACACCGGGGCCGGGCTGACACCGAGGTCGGGGCTTGCGCCGGGCTCAGGACCCGACGGCCCCCACCCGGGCGGCCCCTCACCGGGCGGGGCCGGTCCCCCGGCGGTGCCCATGTCCTGGCCGGTCCCCTTCCAGGACCCGGCCAGGCCGGTCTCTGTCCCTACCCCGCTGCGCCGCGGTCGGCCGCAGCGACGTCCGTGACCTTCCCGCCCGCCACGAGGAGGCGGCGGTCGGTGCGGACGGCGTCCAGCATGCGGCGGTCGTGGGTGACGAGCAGGAGGGTGCCCTTGTAGGCGTCGAGGGCCGCTTCGAGCTGCTGGATCGCCGGGAGGTCGAGGTGGTTGGTGGGTTCGTCCAGCACCAGCAGGTTGACGCCGCGCCCTTGCAGGAGGGCGAGGGCGGCCCGGGTGCGTTCGCCGGGGGAGAGGGTCTCCGCGGGGCGCCGGACGTGGTCCGCGGCGAGCGCGAACTTGGCCAGCAGGGTGCGGACATCGGCCGGCTCCATGTCGGGCACCGCCGCACCGAAGGCGTCCAGCAGCGTCTGCGGCCCGTGGAAGAGCGCGCGGGCCTGGTCCACCTCACCGACCACGACACCCGAACCGAGGGTCGCGTGTCCCGCGTCGAGGGGGAGGCGACCGAGGAGAGCGGCGAGCAGCGTCGACTTGCCGGAGCCGTTCGCGCCGGTGATGGCGACACGGTCCGCCCAGTCGATCTGGAGGGTCACAGGGCCGAACCGGAAGTCCCCGCGCCGCAGTTCGGCCTGGTTGAGGGAGGCCACGACGGCACCCGACCGAGGGGCGGCCGCGATCTCCATGCGCAGCTCCCACTCCTTGCGCGGTTCGTCCACCACATCCAGACGCTCGATCATGCGCTGGGTCTGCCGCGCCTTGGCGGCCTGCTTCTCGCTGGCCTCGCTGCGGAACTTGCGGCCGAGCTTGTCGTTGTCGGTCGCCTTCCGGCGCGCGTTCTTCACGCCCTTGTCCATCCAGGAGCGCTGCATCTGGGCGCGGCCCTGGAGCGCCTCCCGCTTGCCGGCGTACTCCTCGTACTCCTCGCGGGCGTGCCGCCGGGCGATGTCGCGCTCTTCGAGGTAGGCGTCGTACCCGCCGCCGTAGAGGCGGGTCTGCTGCTGCGCGAGGTCGAGTTCGAGGACCTGCGTGACCGTGCGGGAGAGGAACTCACGGTCGTGACTGACGACGACGGTGCCCGCGCGCAGACCGCTGACGAAGGCCTCCAGGCGTTCCAGGCCGTCCAGGTCGAGATCGTTGGTCGGCTCGTCGAGGAGGAAGACGTCGTAGCGGGAGAGCAGCAGGGAGGCGAGTCCGGCGCGGGCGGCCTGCCCGCCGGACAGGGACGTCATGCTCTGGTCGAGGCCGACGCGCAGGCCGAGCTGCGCGGTGATCTCCTCGGCGCGCTCGTCGAGGTCCGCCCCGCCGAGGGCGAGCCACCGTTCCAGGCTCGCCGCGTAGGCGTCGTCGGCGCCGGGCGTTCCGTCGACGAGCCCCTGGGTCGCGACGTCCATGGCGAACTGGGCGTCGGCCACGCCCGTGCGCCGGGCGAGGAACTCCGCGACGCTTTCGCCGGGGCGCCGCTCGGGCTCCTGGGGGAGGTGACCGACGGTGGCGCCGGCGGGGGAGAGGCGCAGCTCCCCCTCTTCCGGGACGGAGAGGCCCGCGAGCATGCGCAACAGGGTTGATTTGCCCGCGCCGTTGGCGCCGACCAGCCCGATCACGTCGCCGGGAGCGACGACGAGGTCGAGGTCGGAGAAGAGCAGGCGTTCCCCATGACCTGCGGTGAGGCCCTTGGCTACGAGAGTGGCAGTCATCAGGGCACGATCCTAGGGCGTCCGGCGCCCCCGCCCGCGCCCGCCTCGGGCGAGCGTGCCGCAGGGGCCGCGGTCGTTGCCCCCTGACATCGAGGGGGCCCGGCTCGTCGTACTCCGCGGAAGGATGCGTACGTGGCGAGTGAGAGGCGCTGACCGAATGGACGACACCGGCGGAAACGAAGATGCTTCGACGCGTCCCGAGGACGACCCGTTGCTGTCCCAGCGGCGCGGCCTCGCCAACCTCGCCTACCGACTGCTCGGTTCGCTGTCCGAGTCGGAGGACGCCGTGCAGGAGGCGTACGCCCGTTGGTTCGCGCAACCCGCCGACCACCGGTCCGCCGTCGCGAATCCGGCTGCCTGGCTGACGACGGTCGTGAGCAGGATCTGCATGGACCAGCTGCGTTCGGCACGCGTGCGCCGGGAGCGGTACGTCGGTGAGTGGATTCCGGAGCCGTTGCCGGCGCGGGCCGAGTGGAGCGCGCTCTCCCACGGATCGAGGGAGGGAGATCCCGCCGATCACATCACGTTGGACGAGTCCGTCGAGATGGCGTTCCTGGTCGTGCTCGACTCGATGACGCCGGCCGAGCGTGTCGCCTTCATGCTGCACGACGTGTTCCGGGTGCCGTTCAACGAGGTCGCGGAGATCGTCGGCCGCACGCCGGGTGCCTGCCGCGAGCTCGCCTCGTCGGGCCGTCGACGCGTGGCCGCAGCGCGCACCGGAGCCGGCGGCGCGGGAGCGCGGCGGCGGTCCGCGGTCGTCGGTGAGTTCCGGCAGGCGTGGCAGGCCAAGGACGTGGACGCGCTGGTGCGGCTCCTCGACCCGTCGGTTGTCGCCGTCGCCGACGGCGGTGGCCGGGCGGCAGCCTCGCCGGAGCCGGTCCACGGCCACGTCCGGGTCGCGGAGTTCCTCGTACACCTGGCGGGCCTCGCGGGCCGGCTCGACCTCCTCGAACGCACCGTCAACGGCCAGCCGGGCCTCGTGGCGGTGAGCGGAAGCCAGGTGCTCACGGTGTACGCCTTCGACATCGACGACTCGCGCATCCGGCGCATCTGGGCGATGCGCAACCCGGACAAGCTGCGGTCATGGAGCAATTGAGGCGTACGGCGGCACTCAGGTCCTGAAGAGGGAGCACCGATGTCTTTCAACCCAGACCCCGACACCGACACCGACACCGACACCAACTTCGTTTCCCCTGCCCGTTCCCACACCCTGCACCTCACCGTGCACGGCGCGGACGAGGCATCCACCTGGTATCAACAAGCCTTCGGAGCATCGGAGTTGACCAGGCTGGTGGTGCCCGGCGGCAGGCTGATCCATGTCCAGGTCCGCATCGGGACGCTCACCCTGATGCTTGCCGACGAGTTCCCCGAGATGAACTCGTTCGGGCCGCGGCACTTCGGCGGCACCTACGGTGCCCTCTACCTGCACGTCGACGATGCCGACAGCGCCTGGGAACGGGCCGTCGGGGCCGGGGCAACAGTGATCCGCCCGTTGAGTGACGCCTATTGGGGCGAACGGGAAGGCCAACTGCTCGACCCCTTCGGCCACCGGTGGGGGCTCACCCAGCGTCTCCGCGACGTCCCGCCCACCGAGCTCCAGGAACTCACGACCGAGGCGTTCGCGGGCTTCACCACGGACTGAGCTCCCCGCTGCCGACGGCACCCTGCCGTTGAATCCCTCCCGCCCCGTCGGACGAACCTCTGTCGGGAGCGGGCCGGCAGGGGCTGCGTGCTGCGCCCCTGCCGACCCGCTCCCCCTCGACGGTCAAACAGCCTTCGCGAAGTCCTTGGCGGCGCGCCCGACGAAGTCGGCGACCCGCTTCGGGTGTGCGACGAACGCGGTGTGGGAGGCGTCGATGTCTTCGGTGTGGGCGTGCATGCGTGCGGCCATGTCCCGTTGGAGCTGCGGCGGGATGGAGTTGTCGTCGTTGGAGACCAGGTACCAGCTCGGCTTCCGGTCCCATCCGCGGACCGTTGCGGCTTCCGTGAACGCGGCTGCGGACAAAGGCCGTTGGGTCGCGTACATCGTGCGGGCCAGCTCGTCGGAGGAGTCGCCGCAGAAGACCTCACGGAATCGGCCGGGGTTGATGTAGAGGTCGGGGCCACCAGGGGCGCCGGGGGCGTCGTAGGGGGTGGGCGCGTTCTCGGTGCCGAGCAGCGAGGGCTCGTACCCCTCCTGGGCGCTGAGGCAGCTCTCGCCGACGTCGAGGCCGAACGCGGCGAGGTAGACCAGGCCGGTCACGTTGTCGAGGCCGTCCGCGGCGTGGCCGATGACGGCGCCTCCGTAGGAGTGGCCGACGAGCACCACGGGGCCGTCGACGGCGGCGACACGGGTGCGGATCGATGCCGCGTCGGATGCGAGAGCGCGCAACGGGTTGGGCGGGGCGACCACGGTGTGGCCGTCGGCCTCCAGGGCGGAGATCAGTCCGTTGAAGCCGGACGCGTCCGCGAACGCGCCGTGGACGAGGACGATGGTGGGCCTGTCGGCGGGCGTTGTCGTCATGGTGGTGCCTTTCCCCTTCGGATGGAGCGGAGTCGGTTCGTGCGACGCACCGCCGCTGCCGCCGTTGAGCGGATCGCTTGAAGGCGGCGCGGCGCGGGGCGTGGTGGGTACGGATGCGGCCGGTAGGTCAGGCGGCCGGCGCGAACGCCGTGATGGCGTCGGCGAGTTCGGCGGCTGCTTCGAGCGGGATGAGGTGCCCGGTGTTCGGCATCACCGCGAACTGCGCCCCGGAGAGGTACGGGACGAGGTTCCGGCGCAGCACGTCAACGGGTTCGACGCGGTCGTGCTCGCCGGCCACGACGAGGGCCGGGACGTTGATCATGCGGGTGTGTTCGGTGATGTCCTCGGCGATGCCGTGCAACGGCCATTCCGTGCGGGCCGCGCCGACGCCGGCCCGGGAGTCCCTGCTGATCTGCGCCTTGATCGGCGCCGGCAACGCGGTGGCGGTCAGCACGGTGTCCCGCGCGGCCGCGGTGGATTCCTCGGTGTCGTAGGCGCGGGAGAGGAACTCGCGGTATTCGGCGGTGATTTCAGCCGCCGGCCTGGCCGGTCCGGATCCGACGAGAACGATCCCCCGCAGACCGGTGGGACGCTTCGCGGCGACGAGCTGTGCGACCTTGCCGCCCATGGAGTGTCCGACGAGGACGTAGTCGTCGATCCGGGCGTCGGCCAGGACGGCGACGGTGTCGTCGGCGAGACGCGTGAGCGTGTAGGGACCGGGCAGGGCGTTCGAACGGCTCCATCCGCGGAAGTCGACGGCGAGGGTGTCCCGGCCCGGCAGACGGTCCACGACCAGGTCCCAGGTGCGGGCGGATCCTCCCCAGTAGTGCAGGAACACCAGGGTCGGACCGGCGCCTGTCCGGTGGTCGTATGTGGGCAGTGCGAGCTGTCGCGTGCTGGTCATGCGGAGGTCCTCCGATTGTGCTCACCGGCTGCTTTCGCCTTGTTTCCATTGGACCGCCGCACGCCGGGAGGGGCATCGGCGTGACTGGACGGCCGATGGTGAAAACTGGACTCGTGGCAACGATCCGGCAGATGACCTACCAGCCTGTCGACCGTGGGGCGTCGTCGGTCGAAGTGATGACGTTCGAGCGGCTGAGGGAGATGAACGACGGGGGCACGCAGCGCGCCGACTTCCACGTACTGGCCCTCGTGGACGACGGCGACGGCAGGGTGACGGTCGACTTCGTCGCCCACTCGCTCACGGCGCGCACAGCGGTGTGGATCTCGCCCGGCGCGGTGCACCGCTGGGACGACATCGCCCGCCTCACGGGGCACCTGGTGCTGTTCGTCCCGACCGCGCCGGTGACCCACCGCACACGGGAACTGGTCGCCTCGCCCGATCTCGTCGCCCGGTGGCCCATTCCCGCCGAGGACTGGCCGTTCGTCGACGCGGCGCGCGGGCATCTCGTCCTCGAAGCGGCGGCCCTCGCCGAGGACGCGTCGACCGAGCTGCCCGACATCCTGCTGTCCGCGCTGCTCACCCGCGTCGAGCCCCCGCACGCGCAGGCGCGCTCGGCGAATCCGACGTTTCAGCTGTTCCGGTCGAGCGTCGAGGCCCACTTCCGCACCCACCACGACGCCGGTTACTACGCCCGTGCGCTCGGGTTCGCCCCGCGCACCCTGACGAGAGCGGTGCAGCAGGTCACCGGCCGGACCGCGAAGGCGTACATCGTGGACCGGATCGTGCTGGAGGCGAAGCGCCTGCTCGCCCACGAACGCGTCACCGCGGCACACTGCGCACGCGAGCTCGGCTTCCCGGACCCGTCGAACTTCTCGCTCTTCTTCCGGAACGCGACGGGCATGCGCCCCGGCGCCTGGCAGGCGGCGACGGTCCTGGACTGACCAGGGGCGTGCCCAGAGCCGGGTCGGAGCCCGGCCCGGCCGGGTACCGCACGGGCCGTCTGGATCTCCGCACCGGTGGGGTGGGCGGATCGGCGGCGCCGCGAGGGCCTGCCCGGCCCGGCGTCGCAGGATCGGACACGAAGCCGGGTCGGAGCAGATCGAGGCGTGTCGGGCGACGAGGAACCGTCGAGCGAGCTGCTCCCGGTGCGGGCAGGCACGGCACGGCACGGCGCCGGTGCCGTGCCTGCCCCGCGCTCCGACCTGGAAGCGATCCTCCTTACGTCACCTTCGCCAGAACAGGTGGTGCGTCACGCCGCTCGGGCTGGGCACGACCTCCAGGTGGAACCGGTCGAGCAGTTCGTCGGGGGACTCCCAGAGCCGAAGCCCCGCCCCCAGTTCGATGGGCGAGACCGCCACGTGCAGGGTGTCGACGAGGTCGGCGTCGAGGAACTGCCGGACGGTGGTCACTCCGCCGCCGAGTCGGACGTCCATGCCCTGGGCCGCTTCCCGCGCCTGTGCGAGGACCGCCGCCGGGTCGCCGTCGACGAAGTGGAACGTGGTGTCGGAGAGCGCGAACGACGGACGCGTGTGGTGGGTCATGACGAACACCGGTGTGTGGAAGGGGGGTTCGTCACCCCACCAGCCGCGCCAGTCGTGGTCCGTCCAGGGGCCGCGCTGAGGCCCGAACTTGTTGCGGCCCATGATCTCGGCACCGATGTTGCGCGCGAAGTCCCGCGTGAAGTAGTCGTCGATCCCCCTGCTTCCGCCGGAGTCCGTGCGCATGGGCCAGCTCGCGGTCGCTCCTGCCCAGGAGAACAGTCTCTCGGGACGGTCGAAACCGAACGGCCTGGCGAGACTCTGGTCCTCACCGGCGGCGACTCCGTCGGCGGAGACATTGAAATTCATGACTCTCAGTAGTTGTTGCACGTTTTCCCTTGTCCGATCCTGTCGCTCATGACGGGCGGCAGGAGCCGCCCGTCATGACGTCGAACGAGACACCGGCAGATCGACAACGGCCTGCAACTTTTTCGGCCGCCTTCTGGGCCGAGATGCCGACGCACACAGCCCCTTGAGGTGAAAATGGCCGCATTCGTGCTCAAATCGACTCTCCGGTCGGGTTGGAGTGACGGTAAGGAAGCCTCTGATGGTGTCCTCGCAGCAGCAGGACGGCGTTCACGATCTGCGGTCCGCGCTGGAACGCCTGCGTGAGAACCCGGGACAGCTGATCGAGACGGATCGTGCTGTCGATCCGATCGCGGAACTGGCCGGCGTGTACCGGTACGTCGGCGCCGGAGGCACCGTGGTGCGGCCCACACGGATCGGTCCCGCGATGATGTTCAACAACGTCACGGGGTATCCCGACGCCCGGGTCCTGGTGGGACTGATGGCCAGCCGCGAGCGGGTGGGCCTGCTCCTGGACGCCCCGCCCCGCCGCCTGACCCAGCACATGGGGCAGGCGATCCGCGACGCGATCAGCCCCGTCGACGTCGGTCCGGAGAAGGCGCGGTGCCAGGAGGTCGTCCACCGGGCCGACGACCCCGGCTTCGATCTCCGCAAGATCCTGCCCGCCCCCACCAACACCGAGAAGGACGCGGGGCCGTACTTCTGCCTCGGGCTGGTGCTGAGCAGTGACCCCGAGGGCGAGAAGGGCACGGACGTCACCATCCACCGGCTCTGCGTGCAGGGCAAGGACGAGATGACGATCTTCTTCGCCCCCGGTCGGCACATCGACGCCTTCCGGAAGAAGGCCGAGGCGCAGGGCAAACCCCTGGCCGTCTCGGTCAACATGGGCCTCGATCCGGCCATCCACATCGGCGCCTGCTTCGAAGCACCCACGACTCCGTACGGCTACGACGAGTTGGCCATCGCTGGCGGGCTGCGCGGCAGGCCGGTGGAACTGGTCGACTGCCTCACCGTCGGGGAGAAGTGCATCGCCGCCGCCGAGGTCGTCATCGAGGGCGAGATCCTGCCGGACGTCCGCCAGGCCGAGGACCAGAACACCCACACCGGCCACGCCATGCCCGAGTTCCCCGGCTACGACGGACCCGCCAACTCCGCCCTGCCCGTCATGAAGGTCACGGCCATCACCACCCGGCGCGACCCCGTTCTCCAGACCCTGGTCGGCCCCGGTGAGGAGCACGTGAGCCTGGTCGGCATCCCGACCGAGGCGAGCATCTACAACGCCTGCGACGCCGCCATGCCCGGCTTCGTCACCGAGGTCTACGCGCACTCGGCGGGCGGTGGGAAGTTCCTCGCCGTCATCAAGGTGAAGAAGACCAGCGCCTTCGACGACGGCCGCGCACGTCAGGCCGCGCTGGTCGCGCTCGGCACCTACGCCGAGGTGAAGAACATCATCCTGGTCGACGAGGACGTCGACATCTTCGACACCGACGACGTGCTCTGGGCGATGCAGACCCGGATGCAGGGGGACATGGACATCATCATCGTCCCCGGCATCGCCGGTCACGTCCTGGATCCGTCGCAGACACCCGAGTACGACCCCCGGCTGCCCACCAAGGGAGTCACCGCCAAAACGATCTTCGACGCCACCGCCCCGTACGCCCTGCGGGACGACTTCGTGCGCGCTCAGTTCCGCGAGGTCGACCCGAGCCTGTGGGCACCCGAGCTGTTCCCGGACGCGGCCGGCACCGCCGGCCCCGACGCGGAGAGCGGTGACGACAGCCCGCGCCGCGCGTCGTCGACCCGCGGCAAGAGCAGTCAGCACGACTGACCGCCCGGTCGCCCCCACCCCCGAAGGCATCGAAGGAGACACCGTGCCCGAGCAGCGCCGCGTCATCATGGCCGTCACCGGAGCGGGCGGCACCCGGCTGGCCGGCCGGGTCCTCGCCGACCTGACGGCTCATCAACAGGTAAGTCACGTCGACCTGTTGGTGTCGGCGAACGGGCGGCGGCTCATCGCCCACGAACTCGGAGGAGACGAACAGGACGATCCCGTCGAGCGCCTGCTGGGTGCGCCGTCGGACAAGGTCACCGTCCTGCACCCGGAGTCGGACTTCGCCGGGCCGCCCGCGTCGGGCAGCTACCGCAGTTGGGGAATGATCGTCCTTCCGTGCGCGATGGGCGTGATGAGCCGCATCGCGCAGGGCCAGTCCGACACCCTTGTGGAGCGGGCGGCCGACGTGTGCCTCAAGGAACGACGCCCTCTGCTGCTGTGCGTGCGCGAGACTCCGTTCAACCTCATCCACCTGCGCAACATGACCCAGGTGACGGAGGCGGGCGCGATCGTCTACCCGATGATCCCGACCTACTACAACACCCCGCGAACCGTTGCGGAGATGGACGAGGAGTTCGCCGCCCGACTGCTGAGCTTCGTCGGTCTCGACAGCGGCACGGGCGACTACTACGAATGGCAGGGAGGCGGCACGCCCGCCTCCCACGACCGGGCCCCGAGCAGCTAGCCGTTCGGCACGCGGCCTCCCACGAACCGACCTGTTGGGAAACGGAGTTGGTGGGTGGGACTGCCGGGCGGCGGCTCGAAGGGACGTATCCGCTCGTCCGCGCCGGGGCTTCGCGGTGGGATGCCGCTCTCCGGTGAGCGTGCCCGCGCACACCGGGAGCCCCGGAGGCGAAATGCCTCCGGGGCTCCCGGTCGGGGCTGCCGGGTGGGAGATGTCACCGGGTCACTGGGGCACCGGTGTATCCCGCACCTCGGCCGGCTCCGACCGCCGTGTCGTGCGGTGGGCGCGAGCGCCGTGCCGCCAGTGGTGGGTAGCGGTTTACGGCTCCGAGCCCCACACCAGGGTTCCTCCGACGTAGACGGTGACCTTGGGAGCGTCGGCGTAGGAGGTGTTGGTGCCCCGGCTGTAGTCGTCGGCCTCGTTGAAGTTCGACCAGTCCGACTTGGCCAGGCGGAGCTGGAGATCGCCGCTGTTCGCGCCGGCCGCCAGCGAGCCGCTGCTGAAGCCGACCTCCAGGTAGTGGTCGGCGCCGGTCCGGGCCTGGGGCAGTGCGGTTGTCGACAACTTCACCGTGGAGCAACCGATTTGGGCCCAGTCGCAGAAGCTCTGGTAGCCGGCGGAGGAGGACTCCCCGGTGAACCAGTAGCGGACGGTGACCTTCGACAGGTCGACGGCCGCGGTGCCGCCGTTGACCAGTTGCAGGCCCGGCCGGATCCCGTTGTCCGTGGCGGAGGAGTCGTTGTTCTTGTACTGCGCCTTCAGACCGGAGGTGCTGCCGCCCCCGCCGCCGCTGGTCGCCTTGGTGACGGCGGTCGCCGCCGTGGAAGCGGCCGAGACGTTGCCCGCCGCGTCCTTGGCCTTGACCGTGTAGGTGTAGCTGGTGGACGCGGAGAGACCGGTGTCGGTGAAGGACGTGGCGGTGGCGCTGCCGACCTTCGTGCCGTTCCGGTAGACGTCGTAGCCGGTGACGGCGGTGTTGTCCGTCGACGCCGTCCACGTCAGGGAGGCGCTGTCACTGGTCGTGGCCGACACCGTGAGCCCGCCCGGAACGGTGGGGGCCTGGGTGTCACTGGTGCCGCCTCCGCCGGTGCCGCTCAACGGCGGGTTGGCGTTGGCGAGCAGCTGCTGGAACTGGGCGGAGAACCAGTGGCCTGCGAGCGGCGCGTTGGGCAGTGCGCCGGTGAGGTTGTTCCCGTTGCGGGCGTTGCCGGTGTACGTGGGGTCGCACATCTGGTCGAAGCCCTTGCCCTCGTCATTGGCGATGGCCTGGCTCGCGCCGTCCGACTCGCCCGGGGGCTTGGCCCATACGTAGGCGTCGATCCCGGTGTCGGGAGCGGTGGCCGGACGTTCACCGATGCCGGCACCGCTCTGGTTGCACCAGTTGCCGGCGTGGATGCGCCGGTCGATGCGTCCGCCGTCCACGTAGGCGTCGACACTGGTCGTCGGGCCGGGGCCGGTGGGCCGGGAGCTGCCGCCCCACCCGTTGCGGGAGGTGTCGATGAGCATGCCGATACCGCTGTCGAAGCCCTGGGCGACGAGTGCGGTGCGCAGCCCCTGCGCGTAGGTGGTCTCGTCGTTGTACTGGTTCCAGTCGATCCACTTCGACTGGCGCACCGTCGTGCCGTTCACCGTGTCGGTGATCTTGACGTAAGGCTCTTTGGTGGCCGAGTAGTTGGCGGTGTTGACGATGAAGCCGGTCACGTCGTTGACGGTCGCGCCGTTCGTGGTGGCGGCCTTCTTGAACTCCTGGGCGGCCGGGACGAGGTTGCTGTCCCAGCCGAGCCAGCCGTGGTGGCCGGCGTCGATGTAGTTGTAGGAGTTCGACAGCGCGCCCAGCTTGTGCAGGGCGTAGCCGACGCCGTTCTCGTAGTTGCCGTTCGCCTTCATCGTGGCGCACTGGGTGGTCGAGCCCGCGGTACCGCCGGCGTTGGTGACCAGGTTGGGCAGGGAGTCCGGCTCGATGAGGTTGACGATGCGCAGGCTCGCGTAGGCGGGGTCGGCGAGGATGGCGGCGATGGGGTCGATGTAGTCGGACTCGTACTTGGCGAGGTCGGTCGGACCCAGTTCGCCGTTGGACGCCAGGGCCGCGCAGTCACGGCCCGGGAGGTCGTAGATGACCAGTTGCACGAGGTTGGCGCCCTGCGCCTTGGCGGCGTCGAGGTGGGCCTTCAGACCTCGGGCGTCCGCCGTGCCCTGGATCGCGGCGATGCGGTCCAGCCACACGAAGGTCGGCTGGTTCGCGATGGCCGAACCACCGGGCTCGGCCGCGGCCTTGGCGGACCAGTCGGGGTTCACGTAGGTCTTGGCCCCGACGTACGGGTTGTCGAGCTTCGCCGCGGCGCTGGCGGTCTGCGGCAGGGCCGTCAGCGACAGTGCGCCGACGAGGGCGGCCGACGCGAGGGCGGCGGTTCGTCTCGGGGCACGTGAACGTGCGGAGCGGGCAGGTCTGAACAAGCGCAAGCGCATGGTCTCTCCTGTGAGCAACGGGGGAACGGGGTTACAGGCAGGGCGAGTTCGCCTCTCCGGTGCGGTCCGGAAGGGCGCTCCCGTCGTCCGGCGAACCGGATGGCGGGCAGCCCGGACCGGCGCGTCACGATCTGCTGAGTCGTGATGCGCGAGGGGCCGTGCCGGCTCTGCGGTGGTGCGGCTCTGCGGGTGGTGCGGCTCTACGGCGATGCGGCTCTGCGGGTGGTGCGGCTCTGCGGATGCTGCGGTCCTGCGGTGAAGCGCCGGTGCGGGAACGCGCCGGGCGCTTCCGGACGGGGGCCGTGAGGCTTTCAGGCGGGAATTTCAGGGGGTCGGGGGTGGGCCTGCCTGGGGGTTTTCGCATCGCGGCTGTGGTCCCCTGCCGCGGAGCTGGGTGCCGAACACCGGCCGCCGGTTGTCTCTTCGATTCGGCTCCAAGAGGGGCCGGCGGACGGTGCGTTGAGCTTGGGAGCGCTCCCGCAGCGTGCGGTCACGGAATCGAACCTGTCAACACCCCCGCGTCAGATGGGTTGTTCGGGATCATGCCGAGCAACGGTGCGCCGTACGGCGGCAGTTAGGGCAACGGGTGGCTGTTGTCGCAGCTCGGGAGTGGTCGGACCGCCTGCGTGACCGGCGGGCGGGCGACGGCCGGGGGAGTTGGAGGAGGCCCGGGGCGCGGACGCCATTGGGTGCCGCCGCCGTCGTGAGGACCGTGGCGGCGACGGGACGGGGGATCTCGCGCCGCGCCTACGGCGATCGCCCGGTAGTGGCCGCCGCGTTGTTTCCGCCGCCCCGCGTCGGGGCCGGTCGCGTGGGGAAATTTTCGCTCTCCGGGACCCGATCGTTGCGCGGGGTATTGACGCATGTACGCCAAGTGGCTTCCATGGGCGCGGTCACGGCTTCGACGAGCGGGTCGCACGGGAGGGACACCCCGGGCGGCTCGTGGGAGCGGTCGCTGCCGGGACGGCCCAGCCGCCCTCACGTCATCCGCATGCCTGCTTCGCAATATGGGAGCGCTCCCACGCTCTCGCTTCTCCCTCCGAGAGGACCCCCCATGAGAACCGAGCCGCTCCGCCGGCTGAGAAACACCCTGGTCACCCTGGTTGCCGGCGCCGTGATCACACTTGTGTCGCTCGCCGCGCCGCCCGCGCAGGCGTCGCCCGGCCCTGCCTCGACCGTCACGACGGCGACCGCGTCGGCGGGCTCCGGGTACTGGCACACCAGCGGACGCCGCATCCTCGACGAACAGAACCAGCCGGTCCGGATGGCGGGAATCAACTGGTTCGGGTTCGAGACCTCCAGCTACGTCGCTCACGGGCTCTGGTCACGCGACTACAAGTCGATGATGGACCAGATGAAGTCGCTCGGTTACAACACGATCCGGCTGCCCTACAGCGACGACATCTTCAAGAACACCGCGCCCGACAGCGTCAACTACTCCGGCGGTCTCAACGCCGACCTCCAGGGCCTCAACTCCCTTCAGGTCATGGACAAGATCGTCGGCTACGCGGGGACGATCGGCCTCAAGGTCGTCCTCGATCGTCACCGCCCGGACGCCTCGGGCCAGTCGGCGCTCTGGTACACCGCGGCGGTGCCGGAGACCACGTGGATCACGAACCTGAAGGCCCTCGCCACCCGTTACCTGGGCAACAGCGCCGTGGTCGGCATCGACCTGCACAACGAGCCGCACGACCCGGCCTGTTGGGGATGCGGGGACACGAGCATCGACTGGCGGCTGGCCGCTGAACGGGGTGGCAACGCCGTCCTGTCCGTCAACCCCCAGCTCCTGATCTTCGTCGAGGGCGTACAGACCGTGAACGGCCAGTCGACCTGGTGGGGCGGCAACCTGGCAGGCGTGGCCACGGCCCCGGTGCGGCTGGACGTCGCGAACCGTGTCGTCTACTCGGCCCACGACTACGCGACGAGCGTCGCGCAGCAACCGTGGTTCAGCGACCCGTCGTTCCCCGCCAACATGCCCGCCGTGTGGGACAAGAACTGGGGATACATCTTCAAGCAGAACATCGCGCCCGTGTGGCTCGGGGAGTTCGGCACCACCCTCCAGTCCACGATCGACCAGAAGTGGCTCGCGGCGCTCGTCGACTACCTGCGTCCCACCGGAACCTACGGCGCCGACAGCTTCAACTGGACCTTCTGGTCGTGGAACCCCAACTCCGGTGACACGGGCGGCATCCTCAAGGACGACTGGCAGACCGTGGACACCGTCAAGGACGGCTACCTGGCGTCCATCAAGTCACCGTCCTTCAGCGGCGGTGGCGGCGGGGGAACCGGCGGCGACACCACCGCGCCGACCGCGCCGGCCGGACTCAAGGTGACCGGCACGACGTCCACGAGTGTCTCCCTCTCCTGGACGGCGTCCACCGACGACACCGCCGTCACGGCCTACGACATCTACCGCGGCACCGCCAAGGTCGGGTCCGTGACCGGCACTTCCTACACCGACACCGGCCTCACCGCCGGCACCGGTTACGGGTACACCGTGCGAGCGCGCGACGCGGCGGGCAACACCTCGCCGGCCTCGGCGTCGGTCACCGGGACCACGTCCGGCTCGGGCGGCACCTCCTCCGGCTGCACGGCCACCTACAAGGTGAGCAGCGACTGGGGCAGCGGCTTCAACGCCGACGTCACCGTCACCAACACCGGTACGTCGCCGACCAAGACGTGGCAGGTCACCTGGAACTGGCCCGGAAGCCAGACCATCAGCAGCATGTGGAACGCCTCCTACACGCAGACCGGCAAGGCGGTCACGGCACACAACGCCGACCACAACGGCGCCGTCGCCGCCGGAGCGTCGACATCGTTCGGCTTCGGCGCCGCACCCGGCGGGGCGGGCACACCCACACTGGTATGCACCGCGAGCTGACACCCGGGACCACCTGACCATCAAGGGCCGGTCCGCCAACTCCGGCGGACCGGCCCCCACTTCAGTCGCTGTCCGCGTGCCGGCGGCCCCTTGGCCCAGGTTCGCCTCGGGTCGGTCTCCACCGGTCACGCCGGTCACCGGGAATCGGCGTCGCCGGCGTTGTCGGTGGGTTCTGCCAGGGTGGGCGTCGTGGACGAACTGGTGGAGCGTGTCGACGGTCAGGATCGTGTCCTGGGGGTGGTCAGCAGGCGGCAGGCAGTTCATGAAGGCTGGCTGCACCGGGTCGCCGTGACGGTGTGCCGCGACGAGCGGGGACGGATCCTCGTTCACCGGCGGTCGGGGCAGTTGTCGCGCTTCCCCGGGTTCCACGAAGTCGTGGCCGGTGGCGCTGTGGGCGTCGGCGAGTCCTATGAGCGCGCCGCCAGGCGGGAGTTGGCCGAAGAGCTGGGTGTCCGTGTGCTGCCGCGCCTGCTGTTCACGTTCCTCAATCGCAGCGGTCTGAGCCCCCATTGGCTCGGCGTGCACGAAGCCGTGCTGCCGAGCGTCTTGGTCGCCGATCCCGATGAGGTCGCCTGGTACGGCTGGCTGAGCGAGCCGGAGTTGAGGTCGGCCCTGGCGGAGTGGCGCTTCACCCCGGACAGCCACGCGGCCTTCAGCAGGTACGTCGCCTTCCGGACCGCGCAATCCTGATCCGACCGCCCGGGAAAGTCACTCGACCCTGCCACCCCTGTGAAGGACCCTCTGGGCATGGAGTTTCCTAGCTACCACCGCGATCGTTCCGATTCCGCGGCGTTGCGAGACGATTTGCTGGAAGAGCACTGGTCCTACATGGATCAGTACGCGAAGGAAATGATCGCCCGGGGGCCGACCCTCGCCGACGACGGCGACACGGCCACCGGAAGTGTGCACATCGTCGATCTGCCCGATCCGACCGCTGCCCGCGCGTTCGCCTTCGAGGAACCGAACTACCAGGCCGGCGCCTACAGAGACGTGCTGCTGCGACGGTGGCGCAACGTGCTGGGGCGCACCATGTGGGACTTCCCGGGCGGGCGCACCGGCGGAAACCGGTACCTCGTGCTCGGCTTCGGCACGGGAGAGGCGGTGGATCTCACGGTACCCGACGACCGGGACGACCTGATCGCCTACGGACCACTGCTGTCCGACGACGGTACGACCTGGCTGGGCACGGCGGTTCTGCTCCGCGCTCCCGACCCGTACGCGGCACGCGCCATCCTGACCTCTGCGCGGTACGCCGATGTCGAGGTGCACAACTGGCAGTTCGGCGGGCGTCCTTCGTGACCCGGAGTGCTCAACTCGGCCGACCGGAAGGGTCCGTGGGGGAGGGGGAGCAAGACCCGGCGTGTCGCTCGCTTCTGGTCGACGTCCACCCGGGCAGCCGACCCTCGTTGTGACACGACGACGGGGCCCGCCGTCTCAGAGGCCCAAGTGGGCTGCGCACAGTCTGCGGCGTGGCGTGCGACCGGTGGCCGTACCGCGTCCGCCGCGGCTGTGACCGCGAGCGTCGATCGGTCAGGGGCGTCTCTCCAGAACGTCCGGCGTCCCCGGCTCCGGAACGGCGCGGAACGCCTCAATCATGTACGCGGCGAAACGACGGGATGCCGCGAGCCGGTCGGCACGCGGGAGTTCCTGGACCCCTCGGTGGGCCATGAGCATGAGGACCAGGTCGTCGACGACGAAGCCTGGCCGCAGCCGTCCCGACTTCTTGGCCAGGTGGGCCAGTTCGGCCACCGCGCGCAGGGTGCGCTCACGGTCGGCGGCGAAGTCCATGGCCTCGGGGAAGGCAGCCATGAACGCGTCGGCGAATCCCCTGCTGTCGGCGTGGAGTTCGCAGATCCGCTCGATCAGAATCCGGAAGCCGCGCCAGGGGTCCGGGTCCACGAGAGCATCACGAACGATGGCGTGACAGGCGTGCCGTTGCTCGGCGAAAGTCTCGGTGATCAGGTCCTGCTTGGTCGGGAAGTGCCGGTAAAGCGTCGCGGGACCGACATCGGCCTGCCGTGCCACCTCCCGCACGGGCGCGCTCAGACCCTTCTCGCCGAACACGGTGCGAGCGGCGCGCAAGAGGCGGTCGCGGTTGTCGCGGGCGTCGGAACGCGCGGTGTGAGGCAATTGGCTGGGCATCGTGTCTCACTTTAGCCAAACGGACGGGAGCGTCCGTTACGTTCCGAAGGCGCCGGCCCGCCGATCACGGCCGGCGTGGGGCTGCCTGTCCCGCACTGACCCGAGGAGTCGCAGTGAAAGCCGTTGTCATCAGGAAGTTCGGAGACCCCGCGGGCCTGGAGGTCCGGGACCTACCCGAGCCCGTCCCGGCGCCCGGACAGGTACGGATCACCACGGAGGCGATCGGGGTGGGAGGGGTGGACGCGGTGATCCGCCGGGGCGCGCTCGCCGCCTACGGTTTCCGGGAGGGGCATCTGCTCGGCAGCGAGGTCGCGGGCCTCGTCACCGCGGTGGGTGACGGCGTGGACGGCTCGTGGGTCGGGCGGAGGGTGTGGGCGTTCACCGGTCTGTCCGGTGGCTACGCGGAGCAGACCGTCGCGGCGGTCGGGGATCTCCTGCCGCTGCCCGACGGTCTGACCGGTGCCGACGCCGTGACTCTCGGGGGCTCCGGCGTGGTCGCCCACTTCGCTCTCGAACGTGCCCGGTTCGCACCCGGCGAGAAGGTGCTGCTGCGGGGCGCCGCGGGCAGCATCGGCATCACGGCGCTCCAGCTCGCGGCGCGGGGTGGTGCGGGTGCGGTGGCGGTCACCACGTCCTCGGCCGAGCGCGGCACTCGCCTGCGGGAGCTGGGCGCCACGCACGTTCTCGACCGTTCCGGCGACGGCCCGGACGCGCCCGTCGGCTTCGACGTGGTGATCGACGTTGTGGCAGGTCCTCAACTGCCGCTCTTCCTGGACAAGTTGAAGCCCAACGGGCGATACGTGGCCGTCGGCGTGGTCGGCGGTCAGCCACCGGCGGACTTCGGCACGCATCTCATGGACGCCTTCCGCAGATCGCTGTCGTTCTCCACTCTCAGCACCGACACCGTGCCCGCCCCCGAGCGGCAGGCCGTGCGGTCCTCCCAGTTCAAGGCCGCCGCACGCGGGGACCTCCGTACCGTGGTGCACGCGACGCTGCCGTTGGATCAGGCGGAGGCCGCCCATCGCAAGATGGACGCGGGCACGGTGTTCGGAAGGATCGTGCTGACGCCCTGAGCCGGCCGGGTGCGGAGCGGCCAGCGGCCAGCGGCACGGGACGGGACCGTCTGCGGGGGCGCGGTGCGCCGTGCGTGCGGAGGTCGTGCGAGCCACCGGTTGCCTGTGCACCTTTAGGTCGGCCTCTTCGCCGAGGCGTCCGCACGTGGGTCGGCGGGGGCGTCCGCCCGGTTCCGGCCGCCGAGCGCACCGTCGCGTCACCGGCCGGCGTGGGCGTCACGGCTGCCCGTTCCCGGCCCGTGAGGGATCCCGGTCCGACGCGGGCCAGATGTAGGGCAGGTCGTCCGGGACGTCGGTGAACAAGGGGCCGTAGTGATCGGGGTCCTTGCGCCGCAGAGCCGAGCGGTGGCTGCGGTGGAAGCCGGCGTCTCCCAGCCAGGGCGGCAGTTCGCCGGCCGCGGCCAGCATCGACTGCGTGCGAACCCGCGCGCCGGGCCGGTGACCGGTGAAGTCGGCCATCAGGGACGCGGCACAGGTGTCCGTACGCCCACCCGCCGTCCAGGTACCGCAGATCTCCAGGCCGTAGCGGACCAGTGCCTCCTCGTAGCCGGTCCACATGCGGACAGCCGGATGGTGCCGCCACCCGTAGCCGGGAACCGTCAGCCCGCGAAGCACCTGGAGGGTCTCCACCCGCTGCTTGCCCAGGCGTCGGGTGTCGAGGGCGGCGGCGGATGCCCTGAAATCCGGGAAGGGCAGGAATGTCTGCATCTGTCATGAGTACCCCGGGGCGCCGTGAGCGCCACGTCGGCGACCTCGCGCGGGCGCCTCCGAGCCCCTGTGCTCCCGAGCCAGGCTCCGTGACTCTGCTTCCCGGCCCGGCGTCGTTCCCCCGGCGCCGCCGACAGGGCTGTCGTCGCCTTCGGCCGGTAGGCGTTGCTTCCTGACGGACCGCGCTCCCCGTGGGCGCCGCGCGATGATCACCACGCCCGGAGGCCGTGCGCGGCATCCCTCTCAAGGGGGCGCCCCTCGGTGGCCGGGCTTCGCCGGGCAAGGGTCCCGCCGTGGACGGACCCGCACGCCCCGCAGCGTTTCGTCGGAGGAGTCGGAGGGTGGGTCAGGCGCGCAACAGGCGCAGCGTGCGCGCCAGTTGTTCGGCGTAGGCCCGCTGGAAGTCCGGGTCGGCAGGGTCGCTGCCGAAGATGCCGCGCACCGTGTCCGGCATGAGGTGCGGGGCCATGACGAGCGCCTGGGACAGCAGCATGACCATGGCGGGGCTGATTGTGTCGCTCAACTCGCCCTCGGCCTGCCGACGTTCGATGTCGGCCAGGTCCTCCGCGTTCGGCTCGGAGTCGTCGGGGCGGCCCGTCAGTTCCGACCATGCCTTCAGCCGGATGCCGCGCGGGTCCGCGAAGTTGGTGCGCAGGTAGCCGAGGACCAGCTCTTCGTAGGGGAGTTCGGGGTCCTGGAGCTCGGTCTCGTTCGTCAGCCACTGGCGGCCCAGCTCGGCGTAGATCCCGCTCTTGCCGCCGAAATAGTAGTTGATCAGCTGCTTGTTGACGCCTGCCCGGTCGGCGATCTCCTGCACCCGGGCCCCGGCGTACCCCTTCTCGGCGAAGACGTCCTTCGCGGTCTCCAGCAGACGGCTCCGGGAGTCCTCGGGCGCGGGGGCCGCGGCGTCGGCGGCCCGGCGACGGGCGGGCGGGTTCATGGGGCCAAGGATATCGACGAGGGCCGGAGCGTCAATCAACTGGTTGGTTGACAAAATTCAACCGGATGGTTGACGTTGGACCCGGTACTCAGAACGGAGAGAGCCTTGATCCTTGTCACCGGAGCCACCGGCACCGTCGGCCGCCCCCTCGTGGCGGACCTCGCCGCCGCCGGCCATCCCGTCCGCGCGCTCACCCGCTCCCCTCGCACCGCCACCTTTCCGGCGGGTGTCGAGTCCTGCGACAGCGCGCATCCCGACCTCGACGGCGTCACGTCCGTGTTCGTGAACCCGGCGGCTCTGTGGCGGAGCGAGCGGACCCTGTTCGACGCGGCCAGGGCCGCCGGTGACGCGCGTGGTCACGCTGTCGTCCTCGTCCGTCCTCACCGGCGACAGCGACCACGCGGTGGCCAACCGCCACCGCGAGCTGGAAGCCGCCGCCGAGGCCGCCGCCCCTGAGTTCGTCCACCTGCGGCCGGACGCCTTCGCCGCCAACGCCCGGCAGTGGATCGGCCAGGTGAGGACCGGCGACACGGTCGTGGGTCCCTACGCTCACGCCGTCACCGCCCCGGTCCACGAGGACGACCTGGCCGCCGTCGCCGCCCGTGCCCTGACGGGATCGATCCCGTCGGGCGAGGCGCCGGTACTGACCGGACCCCAACCGCTGAGCTTCACGGAGCAGGTCGGCATTCTCGGTGCGACCCTCGGACGCCCCCTGCGCTACCGGGAGATCCCGCACGCTGCTGCCCGTGACGCGATGCTCTCCGGGCCCTGGATGACCGAGGAGATCGCCGACTCCCTGCTGCGCTACTTCGCGTCGTGCGTGGAGACGCCGACCCCGGTCTCCCCGGACCTGGAGCGCATTCTCGGCCGCCCCGGCCGCACGTTCGCCGAGTGGACGGCGGACCGCGTCGCCGAGTTCCGCTGACGGCGCGGCGGTTCTGCGCCGCCGAGCCGTCGACGTCGGGCGCCGCGACAGGCCAAAAAGCGGCTGCCCCGCCTCCACGACATGGAGGTGGGGCAGCCGCTTTTGGAACCGGCAGCGGTTCCAGCACGATCACATGTGCACGACCGGGGCGTCGTCGTCACCCGTGACGACGCGGCCCTTCCGGTACATGAACACCGTGATGACGGCGCCCAGCAGGAAGATGCCCGCGGACCACCAGTAGGCCGTGGAGTAGCTGTGCAGCTGCGCCTCGACCAGGGCCTGCTCGGTGGGCTTCTTCCCCTTCAGGTAGTTGGTGGCGGCGCTGGCGGCCAGCGTGTTCAGCAGCGCGGTGCCGATGGCGCCACCGATCTGCTGCATGGTGTTGACGGTCGCGGAGCCGACTCCGGCGTCCTCCGGCAGGACACCGTTGATGGCCAGGCTCATGGCGGGCGGCATGACCAGGCCGATGCCCACGCCCATCACCAGCAGCCAGGGCAGGATGTTCGCCGCGTAGGTGCTGTCCACCTCCAGGCGGGTGAGCATGGCCAGGCCGACGGCGCCGATCAGGGCGCCGATGGGCACCACGTACTTGGGCCCGTAGCTGGGCACCAGCTTGATGGTGGACAACTGGGCCGCGACCATCAGGATGCCGATCATCGGCAGGAACGCGAGACCGGTCTGCACCGGGCTGAAGCCGAGGGTCGCCTGGAGGTAGTAGGTCAGGAAGAGGAAGACGCCGAACATGCCCGCGCCGCTGACCGCCACCACGATGAACGAGGCGCCGCGATTGCGGTCGGCGAGCACCCGGAGCGGGAGCAGCGGGTGCTTCGCCTTCGTCTGCCACACGGTGAAGGCGACCAGCAGTACGGCGGCGGCGATCAGGAAGCCCCAGGTCATCGGCGACGACCAGTGGTGGCTCTCGGCGTTGGAGAACCCGTAGACCAGACCGAACAGGCCGGCCGTGGCGAGGACCGTGCCGGGGATGTCCAGCTTCGGGCGCTCGGCGGGACGGCCGCCCTTCAGCAGGACGATGCCGCCGGCGAACGCGAGCACCGCGAAGATCAGGTTGACGTAGAGGGTCCAGCGCCAGCTGAGGTGCTCGGTGAGCAGGCCGCCGAGGAGCAGGCCGATACCGCCGCCCGCGCCGGCGATGGCGCCGAAGATGCCGAACGCCTTCGCGCGTTCCTTGGCGTGGGTGAAGGTGGTGTTGAGCAGCGCGAGCGCGGCCGGGGCCAGCAGTGCGCCGAAGACGCCCTGCAGGGCGCGGCCGGTGACGAGCACCTCGAAGTTCTGTGCGGCGCCGGCCAGCGCGGACGCGCCGGCGAAGCCGACGACGCCTATCAGGAAGACGATCTTGCGGCCGACCAGGTCGGCGAGCCGGCCGCCGAGCAGCAGCAGACCGCCGAAGGCGAGGGCGTAGGCCGTGATGATCCACTGCCGGTTGCCGTCGCTGAAGCCCAGGGCCGTCTGGGCGGACGGAAGGGCGATGTTCACGATGGTGGCGTCGAGCACCACCATCAGCTGGGCAAGAGCGATCACGGTCAGGACCCACCAGCGCCTGGCGTGGTCGGGGTCGCTGTGATCACCTGCGCCCCGCGCGACGTGATCCGTCCCGCCCGGGGGACGGTCTTGGAGGTCTTGACTCATGGGGAAGCTCTCCGGAGGCTTGGGCGTCATTCAACGGTACGAAACCGTTTCGTTCGCCCACTGTACAGGAGTTCTAACGGCCCTCCGCGCCGCAAGAGGCCGTGCAGTACAGAACCGTTTCGTTCCCCAGCGGGGGCACGTACTCTGGACCGTGGGTAACGGGGCCTGACGGAAGGACGTGCCGGTGGTTGCGGCTACACGCTCGGTCAAGAGCAGACTGACCTCCGAGCGCATGGACGAACTGGGCGGGACGACACTCGCGTTGCTGCGCGAGGTCGGCTACGAGTCACTCACCATGGACGCCGTGGCTTCCCGTGCCCGAGTCAGCAAGGCCACGCTCTACCGGCTGTGGAAGGGCAAGGCGGAGCTGGTGGCGTTCGCGCTCGCCCGCACCAAGCACGCCAAGACGCGCGTCGACACCGGATCGCTGAGGGGCGACCTGGAGGCCGGAGTCGCCCACTTCGACGACGAAACGGTCAAGGCCGACGCCGACCTGATGCGGAGCCTCGCCCAGGCCGCCATCACCAACCCCGAACTCCTGCACGCGCTGCGCGACCAGATCATCGCCCCCGAGCAGGAGTACGTGCAGACCATGCTGCGGCGAGCGATCGCCCGCGGCGAGGTGTCGGCGGACAACGCGGCCCTCGACTACGTGATGCACATGATGATCGGCGCTGTGATGTGCCGCGAACTCATCGACCAGCGCCCGCCGGACCAGGCCTTCTTCCGCTCCTACGTGGAAGCGGTCGTCCTGCCGGTGCTGCTTGCCTGATCCTCACCGCCTTCGCCGTCTTCCCTGCCTTCGCCGCCGTGGCCGTCGAAACGTGACGCGCGGCGGATCGCCCCCCCTGCGGTCCCCGTCCGGCGCGATGATCGGCGCTCTGGGGCTTGGGGTCCGCAAGTAGCTTTGCGTGCACCGGAGTTGACGGTTGACGTTGGTGTCCGCACTGCCGACGCCGACGCCGATGCGAATGCCGGGCCCGGGGTGGCCAGCGGATGTCGTCAGGGGACGATCGACACGATCTGGCACGCGGCTGCGGCGAGTCGCCGGTCCCCCTGCACCCGGGCTCGGGCAAGGGCGTCCGCGGGATCGATGTCGCGTGTGGCCAGTCGCCAGAGGGTTTCCGCGTCCATCATCACGACTGCGGAGGGGCGGCCGTTCGGTGCCTCGGCCGGCGACCACCGGTCGGCCCTCGCGGTAGCGGTCCACGAGCCGGAGACCGCACCCTCGGCGATCACGTCGATCTGCGTCCCGGTGGGTGCCGACGTGAACCGGAGCGTGTGGGGGAGGGCCCGCATGAAGGTGTCGAGGGCCGTGTCCAGCGCGCGTGGCTCCGGGTCGGTGGTGTGGCCCGTGGCATGACGGATCTGCTGGCGGTGGGTCCAGTACTCGGTGAACTCCCGCGCGATGTCCAGCCAGGCCGGCGCGGGGTCGACGCCCGCCCAGGACACGCCCGTGGCGGTCTCGTGGAGGTCGGCGGTGGCGAAGCGCCGGGCGAGCCGGTCGCCCGCCGCCGCCAGGTCGTCGATGAGCGAAGCGGGGCTGGTGTCCGCGTGCCGGTCGACCCATTGCTGATTCGTGCGGTGGATGAACGCCTCGACCGTTTCCCCCTCGCCGAATCCTCCTCGGTGGTTGTGGCCGAGGCGGCCGAGGCAGTCGCCGAGCACGTGGGCGGCGACGGCGTGCACCGTCCAGTGTCCGGTCGCGGTCCTGCTCCAGTCGGCGGGAGTCAGGACCCGCAGGGTGGCGACCAGTGCGGCGAGTTCCGGGGCGAACAGCGCACGCGCGTCGATCGGCCCACCCAGCCAGGAAACCTCCGGCGCACCGCTGGGCTCGGGACTCATGCCCCGCACCCTCTCAGTCGGGAGGCGTGGGCTGCCATCGAATACTCCGTGCCGCAGCGGTCCGCGGGGCGGTACGACGGAGGTACGGGCCACCCTCCGGCCAATTACTTGGCCAGCCACATAATCGGTGCTACTTTTATGTGGCTGGCCACGTAAAGGTGGTCGGCCTACCCCCTCGAAGGAGACAGCAGCCATGAAGGCCATCGTTTTCGACACGTTCGGCGGCACCGAGGTCCTGCACGAGGCGCAGCTCGCGACCCCCGAGCCCGGCCCCGGTCAGGTCCGCGTCCGCGTCCGGGCCGTCGGCGTCAACCCGGTCGAGGGCAAGATCCGGTCCGGCGCCATGGAAGCCATCTTCCCGACCACCCTGCCCGCCGTCCCCGGTGGTGAGATCGCGGGTGTGGTCGACGCCGTCGGTGAGGGAGTCGACGGCGTGAAGGAGGGCGACGAGGTCCTGGGCTGGTCCGACACCGGTTCCTACGCCCAGTACGCCCTGGCCTCCCCGGCCGTCCTCGCCCCGAAGCCCGCCGGACTGGACTGGACGCACGCCGCCGCCCTGCCCGTGGCGACGGACGGCGCCGAACGAGTGCTGGACCTGCTGCACGTCACGGCGGGCGAGACGCTGCTGATCCACGGCGCGTCCGGCGCTCTCGGCACCATCGCCGTACAACTCGCCGTCGCCCGCGGCGCCCGCGTGATCGGCACCGCCGGCCCCGCCAACCAGGAGTACGTGACCTCGCTCGGCGCCACCGCCCTGGTCTACGGGGAGAACCTGGTCGAGCGCGTCCGGGCCGTCGCTCCCGAGGGCGTCGACGCGGTCTTCGACGCGGCGGGCAAGGGCGCGCTGGAGGACTCCATCACCCTGCGCGGCGGGACCGACCGGATCGTCACCACCGCCGACTTCCGCGCCGCCGAACTCGGCGTCATCTTCGCCGAGGGCCCGCAGCGCCGCTCCGCACCCCGCCTCGCCGAACTGGCCCGGCAGGCTGCCGACGGCGCGTTGGTGACCACGGTCGGCGCCACCTATCCGCTCGCCGAGGCGGCCAAGGCCCAGCAGGCCAGCGACGGCGGCCACAACCGGGGGAAGATCGTCCTCACCGTCGCGTAGACGGTGCGCCTCTACCCGGAACGCCGAAGGAGCAGCATTGTCCGAGACCCCGCCCGAGCCGCCGAGCGCCGCGCGCGAGGGGAGCCTGAGCTTCGCCATTTTCCTGCTCGCCCGTGCGCATCGCGGTTACGCCGCCGCGATGCTGCGCGCGATGAACCTGCATCCGGGGCAGGAACTCCTGCTCATGCAACTGTTCGACAAGGATGGTCAGACCCAGGCCGAACTCCTGGAGAAGGCCGGCCTCGACCACTCCACCGTCTCCAAGTCCCTGCGTCGCATGCAGGAGGCGGGGCTGCTCACGCGGGAGCAGGCCCCGCACGACCGCCGCGTCATGGTCGTCCGCCTCACCGACGAGGGCCGCGCGCTGCGGGCGCCCATCGCCGACATGTGGCGGACCCTGGAGCAGATCACCGTCCGCGACCTGACTCCCGAGCAGATCGAGACGTTCACCGCGTCCGCGTACGTGATCGAGAGGTCGGTCAGGAACCACGTCCGTCAGCCCCCCGGCGAGTGACAACTTTTCGGCTGAGCCGCCGGCTCAGCCGGGCCGGCCCCTCAACTCCCCTGCGGAGTAGCCGCCTTGGGTGCTGCCGCGGACATCTCCGGTGCCCGCGCGTGCTCCTGAGCGAACGGAGGGCCGGGCTCTGGGACGAACGACCAAAGCGCCGGGCCGGGGCCCCGCCGGAGCGCTGTTGCCAGGCTGGATCGAGAGGCGCACCCGCGTCCCGGACGGCCGGGGCAACAGGGCGGGTACGTCCGATTCGTTCAAGAAGGCGAGGACGTCGGCCCACTACCCTCGATGCCATGAACAGCGCCGACAAGCAATCACGTCACCTCAGCGTTCACGTCGCCCGCACGGTCGACGAGGTCTACACCTACGCGTCCGATCCGGAGAACCTGCCCAAGTGGGCGCGCGGTCTGGGCGGAACCATCGAGAGGGTCGACGGGCAGTGGATCGCGGATTCCTCTCCCCTGGGACGGGTGGTGGTGAGCTTCGTGCCGCGAAACGATCTGGGTGTGCTGGACCACGAGGTCACGCTCCCCTCCGGAGAAACCGTCTACAACCCGGTCCGTGTGATCGGCGACGGCAAGGAGAGCGAGGTCGTGTTCACCCTTCGCCGGCAGCCGCAGATGAGTGACGCCGACTTCGAGCGCGATGCCGAGACCGTCACCGGCGACCTGAACCGGCTCCGGGAGCTGCTGGAATCCGCCTAGACACGCGGGTCCGGCCGGCACTCCGCACCGCCGTCGTGCTCGCGCTCACCCACCTTGCCCGGCGGCTCCGGTCGCTCCGGCCGCGGTGGCGAGCAGAGCGGCGAGGCGGACCACGACTTCCTCTCCGGCCCGCTGCTTGATCAGCCCCTCCTTGGCGGCTCCGCGAAGCCAGACCTCCGAGCTGCCCTCGTCGGCTCCGAGCACGCGCGCCGTCACCACCACGGGATTCAGACCGCCGGCACCGCCATCGGCGACGACACGGATCGTCCTGTCGCCTTGGCTCTCGTCCCCGCCGGAGGCGGAGCCGACCGGCGGGGTTTCGACCGGGTGGCCCGCCGCCCCGAGGACGTCGGAGACGACCCCCACCGCATCGTCGAAGGGCAGAGGCAGACGCAGATCGATCTCGTGGACGTTGTTCCTCATCAGCTTGGCCACAACACCGACCAGGCGGCCGGTGCCACCACTCGCCCCGCCGAGAGCTGCAAGCTCCTCAGCCAGTATCTGGCCCTCGCTCTGCCGCACGAACCCGCCCCTTCCGCCGAATCGTCCGCCCGGCGGCCCCACTTGACGATCCGCCCGGCACACACATGGTGGCCCATACGGATCGACGAGGCGCATCCAGGTCGCGGGGCGGGCCCAGGCTCAGCTGAAGACGCCGCGCAGGGTGAACCAGGTGGTCTTGCCGTCGCCGGTGGGCCGTGCGCCCCATTCGTCGGAGAGGGTGCTGACCAGCAAGAGGCCACGCCCGGACTCGTCGCCCGGCTCGGCGAGCCGGGGTTGCGGGAGCCTCGGGTCCTGGTCGCCGATCTCGACGGTCAGATCACGCAGTGAACGGCGCACGTTCACGGTGACGGGGCCCGCCGCGTACCGGACCGCGTTGGTGAGGACCTCCGACAGCAGGAGGCAGACGTCGTCGGCCCGTTCCTCAAGTCCCCAGTCCCGCAAGGTGTTCTTGAGGAACCGCCGGCCCGCCGGCACCGACGAGGTCTCGGCCGGCAGTTCGCACGAGGTGCGGGCCACGGGCGCGTCGGGGACCCGGACGAGGAGCAGGGTGACGTCGTCGTGCGTGTCGTTGTCGGGCAGCAGACTGTTGAGCAGGGTGTCGGCGACCTTCTCCAGGTCGGGGGTCGAGGAGGCCGTGGCGCTCACCAGGCTCCCCAGCAGGGCGATCCGCTCCTCGATGTCGCTGCCGGGTGTCTCGACGAGCCCGTCGGTGTAGACGGTGAGCAGGGCGCCGCGTTCCACGGTGAGCGTGTGCTGTTCGTAGATGACGTCCCCGAGTCCGAGCGGGCCGTTGACCGGTGCGTCCACCCAGGAGCTGCGGTTCCGGCAGGTGACGAGGGGCGGGAGGTGGCCGGCCGAGCAGACGGTGACCTCGGCGTTCTCGGCGGAGAGGGTCAAGTAGCAGCAGGTGACCAGTTGTTCGGGTACCCGCAGGCCCGCGACGAAGGTGTCGAGGGCCTGCATGAGCTGCTGGGGCTGCATGCCGGTCTGCGCCAATGCGTGTGCCGCGGACCGCAGTTGCCCCATGACCGCGGCGGCCTCCAAGCCGCGGCCCATGACGTCGCCGACCAGGACGCCCACCCTGCCGCCGCCGAGGGGGACCAGGTCGAACCAGTCGCCGCCGACACCGGCCCCCTGGGTGGCCGGGAGGTAGCGGCTGGCGGTCGCCAGTCCCGCGACGGCGGGCGGCGTGCCCATCAGGCTGCGTTGCAGGGTGAGGGCGATGTGCTTCTGCTGCTCGTACAGGGCGGTGAGTTCGGCCTCGGCGGCCTTGCGGTCGCTCACGTCGCGGACGGCCGCGGAGACCAGCAGCCCGGCATCGGTGTGCAGCGGGCTGAGACTGATCTCGACCGGGAACTCCGTACCGTCCTTGCGCACTCCGTACAGGTCGAAGCCGGCGCCCATGGGCCGCACCTGCTGCCCGCTGCGGGTGTAGGCGCCGCGATGCGCGGTGTGGCGGCCTCGCATGCGCTCGGGAACCAGTAACTCCACCGGGCGGCCCAGGAGTTCGCTACGGCTGTAGCCGAACAGGGCTTCGGTCTGCGCGTTCACGAGGACGATGGCCCCCGCGTCGTCGACGATGACCATCGCGTCCGGGGCCGACTCCATCAGGCCGCGGAACAACTCCTCCGCGGTCCCCGCCCCGGGGAAGAGAGTGCTGTCCGCGGAGCAGGCCGCGCACCTGGTTTCCGACGCCACGGCAGCCGCCGCCCTGGTTCGCGCAGTCGTTCCGTCTCTCATACCGCTCCCCGATCCGGCCGTGGTGCGCCTCGTGTCCGCCATCCCACCGCATTCCGCCGCGGAACGCCCCGGCATTGGACGGACGCCCGGATACGTACATCTGTATGCGTGTAACGCACTGTTCGCGCCGTGTGCGGAACGGAGGGGTCAACACATGCGCCGGACGGCCGTGTTCACCGCACGTCACGTGGGTCAGGTCCGCCCCGGGTGCCCCGCCGCCGGTCCAAGTGGCCTGCGGTCGTGGCCTTTTGGTGCCCTCTTCCGAGCGGGATCAGGCACGTTGCGACACGAATGCGACATGCGGGGACGGTCGGCGCCGCGGCCTCCTAGGGTCGGCGTCAGCAGGGGCTGACCGATCCCGGTCCGGCCCCGCGAAACCGGGAGTGGTGCCATGGCCAGTGTCGATACCTCGCTCAAGGAACTGATGACCGGCATCGAAGGGGCGGTCGGCTGCGCCATCGTGGACTACACCAGCGGAATGGCGCTGGGAACCCTCGGCGGCGGTGCGGATCTGGACCTGCTGGTGGCCGCTGCAGGCAACACGGACGTGGTGCGCGCGGAGATGCGCACCATGGCCGAGGTCGGCCTCGGCTCCGCCGTCGAGGACATCCTGATCACGCTCGACCGCCAGTACCACCTGATCCGGCTGGTCGCGGGCAAGCACGGCCAGGGACTGTTCGTCTACCTCGTCCTCGACAAGGAGCACTCCAACCTCGCCATGGCCAGACATCAACTCAGGCGCGTGGAGCAGCAGTTGACAGTGTGATCTCATTTTCGCATGCCCACAATGTGAAGACTTCTTCAAGTTGTCACATCCGCATCTGCTCATCGTGTGGACTGACCGGCCGCCGAACGGCAGGATCGACGTGACGGACCGGCTCCGGGCGCCCCGGGTCCTCTCGGGGCCTCCCGTCGCCGTCGGTGACTACCGGGAGCGCGTGTCATGCAGGTCCCCCTCTACCAGGCCAAGGCCGAGTTCTTCCGCATGCTCGGTCATCCGGCCCGTATCCGCATCCTGGAGCTGCTGCAGAACGGCCCGCGCCCCGTACGGGAGTTGCTCGCCGACATCGAGATCGAGCCCTCCAACCTCTCGCAGCAGCTCGCCGTGCTGCGCCGTTCCGGCATCGTCGTCTCCTTCCGGGAAGGATCGACCGTCAGTTACGCGCTGGCGGGCGGCGACGTGGCCGACCTCCTGCGGGCCGCACGACGCATCCTCACCGAACTGCTCGCCGGCCGGAACGAACTCCTGGCCGAACTGCGCCAGGACGAACCCGCCGCCACCTCACCCGACGCACCCGCCTCGGCCCACTGACCCCGGCACGGCCGCGCCGCCCTGCTGGACTACCCGCTGACGTTCGTCGCGGTTCGCGCGTCCCGCAACTTGTGTGTGAAGCGGTGCATATGGGGGTCGAGCGACGCGACCGGCTCCGCCAGCACCTGCTCGTCGGACAGCCACCGGATCGCGTCGAACTCGCGTTGGTCGTAGGAGGTGACGGAGTCGGCGTCGGCGTCGAGGAGGTACCAGAGCGAGACGTCGGTGTGCGGGCCCTGTCCACGGGTCTCGGTGACGGTGAGGAACAGGGGGTGCTCGCCCGTGATCGACGACGCCGTGGCCTCGATGTCCAGCTCCTCACGGCATTCGCGGACGACCGCGACCCACGGGTCCTCACCCGGTTCGACGTGTCCGCCGGCCGGCAGCCACAGGCCCGCCTTGCGGTGCGCCACGAGCAGTTGCCGCCCGCGCGCGTGGTCGCGGACGACGAAGTAGCTCACCAGGTGCATCGGTGGCACGTCCGGCTTGCGTACGCGGTAGAGCGGTGCGCCGCCGGTGATCCACCGCGTGGCGGTCTCCAGGTGGGTGCGCTCCACGTCGTCCCAGGGAGTGATGGCGCCGACCACTTGGAGAAGGCGGGAACGCGCCGCGTCCTCGTGGTCGTTCGAGCGGGGGTGAGTTGAGGTCACCCGCGCATCCTGGCAGGAGACACCGACAGCCGAACCGGCAGATGGCCAGCACCACTTCGCGGTGCGCGAGTTCGTGGGACGCCGCGAGCCTGCTCGCGGCCTCCAACTGGCTGCAACTCCTGACAGCAGAGAGGTCCAAGTGGGACCGCGCGGACGCCCCGACAGCAGGTGGCTGTCGGGGCGTCCGCGCGGTGGGGCGGTCCGGGTTCCTACTTCATCGTGGACAGTGCCTTGTCGACGCCCGCGAGGGGGGAGCCGAGGCCGGTCACGGTGTCGTAACCCGAGGCCGCGGTGCACTCGGTGCCGCAGACGCCGTTGCTGCCGGAGGTGACGTCGTACAGGTGGCTGCCCAGGGCGTAGACGTCGCGGTGGGCGGTGTCTCCGTCAGGGCCGGCGGCGGCGAGGTGGGCCTTGCCGTTTGCCGCGCGGAGCTGGTCGGTTGCGGCCAGGATGCCCGCCCAGGACGGAGCCGAGAGGCTGGTGCCGCCCACCTCCAGCCAGGTGCCCGTGCCCGTGGCGCTCAGGGCGGTGGTGTAGACGGCCACACCGGTGGCGGGGTCCGCGACGAAGCTGACGTCGGGGGTGGCCCGGAACGGGGACGACTGGACGCCGTCCTGGTACGCGGGGCGCTTCTCGAAGTAGCTCAGGCCGCCGCCGGTCGAACTCCAGGCGGTCTCCGACTCGGTGGCGCCGGACTCGTCGAGGACCATGTTGGTGCCGCCGACGGCCAGCGCGTACGGGTCGGTGCTGGAGTACCCGGCGGGGTAGCCGTCGTCACCGGTGGACTGCGTGCACACCGAGTCGGTCAGCTTGCAGTGGCCGTCGTAGAAGGACTCCTCGGAGAACTCCGACATGCCCCAGCTGTTGCTGACGGCGGCCGGGTGGTAGGTCTCCGCGACGTCGACCGCCTGGTAGAGACCGGCGGCGGAGGCGTCGGTGGCCTCCACCAGGACGATGCGGGCGTGCGGGGCGACGGAGTGGACCCACTCGATGTCGAGGGCCTCCTCTTCCTCCCAACTGGCGTTCGCGTCCGGGGTGGTGGTCCCGGCGTGGACCTGGGTGAAGTCGAAGCAGTCGGTGCCCTTGTCGACGCTGTCGCAGGTCTGCGGCAGGCCGAAGTGGGCGGCGAAGTGGTTCAGGTCGGACTTGGCGTTCGGGTAGTCGTAGGCGTCGACGATGGCCACGGTCTGGCCGGTGCCGTCTCCGGTGAGCCCGAGCCGGGCCTGGATCTGCTGCGGGGTGTAGCCCTTGGTGGTCTCCGTGACGTCGGTGGTGCCGTTGGACCGGGCGGTGTCCGGGTCGGTGACCTTGACCGACGACTTGATCTTCAGCGGCAGGGACGCGGTGCCCTTGGGCAGGCCGGGGTCCTTGAGGGGAGCCGCGACCACGATGTCCGCGGAGGTGCCGAACTCGGTGGTGGCACCGGTGTCGGCCGGGCTGCTCGGGACGGCGGTCGTGGTGCTGCCTCCGCTGCCGCCGGTCACCGAGTAGACGGTGATGCCGTGCTGGTAGTAGTCGGACTCGTAGTAGTCGAAGCCACCGGTCTGCAGGGAGATGGCGAGCCCGCGCTGGTCGACCGTGAGGGCGATCAGGTTCTGCGTTGACGCGGAGCCGAGGTGGGCGGAGAGAACGCGGCCGGCGTTGAGGCCGAAGTCCTCGGCGGCCGGATCGGGGTAGCTCTCCGCCGGGTCGAGGGGCAGGTCGTAGGCGTAGATGCCGTTGATGGCGGTGATCAGGTGGTCGTTGCCGTCGATGACTCCGGAGAAGGGCTGCACCCCCATGGTGAGGTTGTAGGGGGCGCTGCCGTCGGCCGGGTAGACGGTGACCGCGTTGAAGTGCAGCTCGATCAGGCCGTCGGCCTTGGAGGCGACGAACCCGAGGGCGGTGTCGACGCCGACGGTGTGGTGGCTGTAGGCGACGGAGCCGTCCGCGGAGTCGAGGACCTGCGTGAGGTGGGTGATGTTGAGGCCCCCCGGCTTGTCACCGCCGAAGGCGAAGGCCACGCCCCGTCCGTCGGCGCCGGGGATGTCGGCGCTGGCGTAGACGCCCTGGTTCTGGACGACCCAGGCGGCGTTCGCGGCGTCGTTCGGCTTGGCGCTCCAGCGGGACTTGCCGCTCGGGGACAGGCTCAGCTCGGTGGGCGCGGGGTCGGACGCACCGCTGGCGAGGGTGGGCCGGACGCCGCCGTATTCGAGGTAGAGGTTGCCGTCGGCGTCGGAGGCGACGTTGGAGAAGACCAGCGTCCTGCCCGCCGTGCCGGCCGGGGTGTACGTCCACAGGGCCTTGCCGGTGGCGTCGTACGCGGCGACGGCGTGGCTGCCGGCGGCGACGATCTCCGTGCCGCCGTGGCCGTCCTTGGTGAGGGTGACGGTGGGCACGAAACCGCCGCCGAGGTTCTTGTCGGTGCGGACGGCACCGGTGGCGGTGGTCAGCACGGCGAAGCCGGACGAGGTCGCCGCGACCAGCGACGCGGTCCCGCGACCGCGGCTGTCGGTCAGCGTCGCGGTCTGGAGCTGCCGGACCGGGCCGCCGACGGCGGCGTGCCAGAGCTGGTGGGGCACGGCGTCGTCGAGGGTGCGGCCGTCGAGGGCGAAGACGCCCCGGCTCTGACCGCCGACGACGAGGTCCTTGACGCCGTCGCCGTTCACGTCGGCGGCGACGGCCGTGTACGCGTCGCCGAGCAGCGGCAGGGTGGACGTGGTGGTGCCCTTGCGGGGGTCGGTGACGTACGCGGTGTCGTCGTAGCCGACGCTCAGCAGGCCGCCGCGGTAGTCGGTGATCCGGTCACCGGTGACAGCGCCGTCCCGCGCCCAGGCGACGGTGCCCTTCTTGCCGTCCAGGGCGGTGAGCTGGGTGTGCTCGGGGCCGTTGGGCCGCTCCGCGCTCCAGTAGGCCGGGTCGGAGATCGCGGCGACGACATCGCCGCCGTTGTTCTCCCACTTCAGGCCCGTGGTGGGGGCGTTGGCGTTGCCGACGGTGGAGAGGGTGGTGCGGGTCCACAGGGTCTTGCCGTGGGCGTCCCAGCCGGAGATGGTGCTCTGGCCGTCCGACAGGTCGGCGTTGATGCCGAGTTCGGCCACGGCGTAGGCGGCCTGGCCGCCGTGGGCGTCGGTGTTGACCTCGAAGTCCTCCGGGACGGTGCCCTCGCGCGAGGCGAGCACGGTGCGCTTTCCGGAGTGCGCGTCAACCGCCGTCAGGTCCCAACGGACCGCGTCGTAGGGGTCGTTCTGCTCGACGACCAGGACCCGGTCCGAGCCGGGCTCGGCGGCGAGCATGCGCGGGTAGCCGGGGGTCTTGGTGTCGACCGTGGCCTTGCCGGTGCTGCCGTTGAGGACGAGGACGTGGCCGGCGGCGGGGCGCGGATTGCCGAGACCCATCGGGGTGTCGGTCCAGGAGGCCGCGATACGGCCTCCTGACAGCGTTGTCACGTCGCCCCAGTAGGCCCAGGGAGCACCGGTGGAGTACGTCCAGGCGACGTGCCCGGCCAGCTTGCCCTTGCCGTTGGAGGAGAAGGTGTACGCGGTCAGGTTGGAGCGGCTGTCGCCCTGCTCGGCGACCGGGTTGTTCGTCCAGTCGGGGCCGGTGCGGTCGGCGACGACGAGTTCGCCGTTCTGCACCAGCAGCGAACCGACGTATCTCGGCAGCAGCTTGCTGTAGAGGGTGCCTCCGGTGCGACCGTCGAGGACGGTCACGAAGGTGCCGGACGCGAGGTCGGAGCCCGGCGACGTGAAGTCGCGGACGGGATTGGACCCGACGTTGTACGCGACGGCGAGGTCGGGGGTGCCGTCGTGGTTGAAGTCGCCCGTGGCGTAGGGGCTTTGGCCGGTGCTGGAGGGCTGGTACGGGTCGTAGCCCTCGTACAGCTCGGGCACGTACTCCTCGGGCTGTATCGAACTCTTGGGCTTGACGCCCCAGTCGGTCATCAGGGAGTGGCTGGTGCGGGTCCAGACCGGGGAGCCCTTGGCGTTGAGCCGGGTGACGCTGCCGGAGCTGTAGATGCTCAGCCAGTCGCCGGTCGAGCCGAGCGTGACGGTGGAGGCGACACCGCGGGCGGTCTCCCACTGGCCGTCCTGCTTCAGGCCGAAGCCGTCGGTGCCGGTGCTGCCGGAGCCCGAGTCGGCAGAACCCGAACTCGTCTTGCCGGAGCTTGAGTTGCCCGTGTCCGAGGTGGTGTTGTCGCCGCCGACAGAGGCCACCTGGCCCGCCGTGCCGTCGGCCCGGGTCTTGTATCGGTCGCTCAGCTTCTTGAGCGCGGACGGCGTCAGGCGGACGACACCCTTGGATCCGCCGCCGGGGGCCGCCTCGGCCGCGGGCGCGGCCATCAGGCTGGTCGCGCCGAGCGCGGTGGCGGCCAGCAGGGCCGGCGCCAGTAGGCGTATTCGTCTCGTGGGGGGCAACAGCACGCTTCCTCCTCGTGGTTCGCCGTACCGGCAGGGGTGGTACCGGGCAGGCAGTGCGACTGTCGCAGGCGCGACCACGTCAGCGGGAGGGATCTTGGTGGCCGATACCGGCCAGGAACGGGAACCGGCCACTGGATAGAATCGGACCGTTGGCGCAAACCGAGAGAAGAGGGCGTTCGTTGCTGGAGCCACTGGGCATCGACGCGCACACCGAGCAGGTCTACGGCCTGCTGATACGCGAGTCCCCGCGAACCTCGTCCGAGGTCGCGGACGGGCTCGGCTGTTCCAACGACCGGGCGCGGCGCGGACTGGACCGCCTGGTGAAAGCGGGCCTCGCCTCGGTGGACGGCGGCCATCCCGCGCGCTACCGCGCCGCCGATCCGCGCCTGGGGCTGGCGGCGCTGCACCGGGCCCGGCTGCACGAGGTGGAACGGACCGCCCAGGACGTCGACGCCTACGTGGCCGAGTACCACGAGCGCATGCTCCGCTCCGACACCCGGCGCCTGGTCGAGGTGGTCGAGGGACCGCGCGCCATCAACTCCCGCATCGCCGAACTCCTGGCGGGCGCCGAGCACGAGGTCCTGGCCTTCGACGCGCCTCCCTACGTGAACGCGGACGGGGCCTCGGACGCCGAGAAGGAGGTGCTGCGGCGCGGTGTCGCCGTCCGGGCCGTGTACCAGTCGGAGGTGCTGGACCTCCCGGACCACGCCGACCGCCTCCGCCACATCGTCGGGATGGGGGAGCAGGCCCGAGTGGTGCCGCGGGTCCCGCTGAAGATGGTGATGGTGGACGGACGCGACGCGGTCGTGCCGCTGACCGCCAGCGAGGAGGGCACCCGGACCACCATCGCCCAGGTCCGCCGCTCCCGGCTGTGCGACGCTCTCCGCGAACTCTTCGAGGCGTACTGGGTGCAGGCCACGCCCGTCTTCCCCACCGCGTTGCCCGGTGGGGGCGGCCACCCCGATCTCTCCGAGCAGGAGCGCGCACTGCTCGGGCTGCTGAACGCCGGACTCAAGGACGAGGCCGTCCAGCGCCAACTGGGCATCAGCGAGAGGACGTTGCGCCGCAAGGTGGCCGACCTGACCGCGCGGCTGGGCGCCACCAGCCGGTTCCAGGCGGGGGCGCAGGCGGTCCGGCGGGAGTGGATCTGAACGCTCGCGCCGCCGGGGCCTGGAGGTGGGACGTGTCGGTCGGGGAACGGCGGTCTGTGCCGTCGCCCGCGACCGCCGGCCGGGGGAGTGCCGGCGCGAGCCTGTGCGTCAGTCGCTGGGGGAGGCGTCCAGGAACCGGTGGAGGGAGTCCGTCATCGCGGCCACGAAGGTGTCGCGGGTGCGGTCGGGGACGCTGTCGAGCGACAAGTAGGGGTTCAGGTCCTCCAGTTCGACGAGGAGCAGGTCGCCGTCCTGGGTGCGGCAGGCGTCGACCCGTTGGATTCCGTGGGCGAGGGTGTTCCATTCGATGAAGCGACGGGCGAAGCGCAGGTCGGCGTCGGTGGGTTCGTAGGGCTCAAGGGCCCAGCGTCGCGCGGGGTCGGGGGCGTAGAGCGCGTACAGCGGGGCGTCGTCGACGAAGTAGAAGGAGACTTCGTAGCGGAAGTCCACGCCCGGCTGCACCAGGATGTCCCCGTAGGCGAGGGCGCCGAGTTCGCCCCTGGGCACGAAGCGCAGACCTATGGAGTCCGCCCCCGCCTTGGGCTTGACGGCGTAGCTGGTGGCATCGGGCAGCACCGCCAGGTCCTGGGGGCGGTCGACGGTGGGGATGACCGGATGCCCGTCGGCGGTCAGATCCAGCAGGTACTGCTTGCCCGCCATGTCGCCCCGGCCGTTCAGGGGGTTGTAGACCCGGGTGCCGCGTGCTTGGGCCTCACGCCGGAACGCGTCGTAGTGCGCCTGGTAGTGAAGCACCGGTCCGCTGTTGCGGACCACCACCGCGTCGTGCGCGTGCATCAGCGCCGCGGCGTCCAGGGGGTGGCACAGGGCGATGTCGAACGTCTCGCGCAGCCGGGAGGTCAGGTAGATGTCCTCGTCGCAGTACCGCCGTCCTCGGGCCTGGTAGGCGAGGTCGGTCACGAACAAGAGGCTGCGGCGGACGGACACGCTTGATCTCCCTCGGTAGAGATCGCCAGCCTAGACGTCACAATCGGCGGCACCCCTCCCCGGTCCGTCCGCCTCGCGCCCACGACACGTGTTGCCGTGTGCCGTTGGCCCGGAGGGTTCCACGCGCGGCTCGCGCGCTCGAAGACGGCGGCGCCCGCCTGGGTGGTCGGCCGTGCGGTCCGCCGTACCGCAACGTGCCGGCCCGCCACGAAGAGGGGTACCGCCGACTACGCCCGCAGGACGAGCGCCAGCGGCGGTGCGGTGTTCTGCGCCGACGTGATCGCCGCGGTCATCGCGTCGCGCGGTTCCTTCTCGCCGTCGAAGAGACACCTCGCGCATGTCGGCAGAGTGCCGGAAACAGGTTCGCTCGGTGTCAGCTCCAGGTCATGTTGATCTGGCGTTCGAAGTTGACGTACCCGGCGCGTCGGAAGGCCTGCGCCATGGGGACGTTGGCGAGATCCGTGGAGGCGCGGATTCGGCGGACGTTCTGCTCGGCCAGGATGCGGGTGCCCTCGGCGAGGAGACCGTCGACGTAACCGTTGCCGCGGTGGGCGGGAAGGACCGCGATGTAGGCGATGATCGCGTTGTACCCGTTGTGGGCAGGCAGGACGAATCCAACTGGCGCTCCGTGGGGCAGCGTTGCGATCCGCCACCAGTCCCGCGGGCTGGTGTAGCGCGCGAGTTCGTCCTCGTAGTGCTTGACGGCCGCCTCCCGGGCGGACATCCGCGTCAGGTCGTCGCGACTGTGCGCGTCCAGCGTGCCGTCCAGTGCAACAGCCATGAGAGACACGAGTTCCTCGGCATCGACCGGCGGCCGGAACACAAGGCCCGTGTCCAGCATCGGAGTTGGCGAGTGGGGCCGCCACTCCAGGCGTAGCCGTTCGACGAAGAACCGGGCACCGGTCCGCTCCAGTACGGCCATGCGAGCCTCAACCGCCCGCCTGGACACCGTGTTCTCGCGCCAGTCCGACGGTACGAAACGACTGTATTCGGGTGGAAGCGACCCGCCCGGCAGGGTGGCGGCCATGGCGGTCCGCAGAAGTCGTACCCCAATGTCCGTGTGGTCGTGCGGTGTTGTGCCGTCGTCGATGTCGAGGATGTCCAGGGCGACGGGTGGGCCGCCGCCCGGTCGGCCCCACCAGGCGGCCCTGGCCAGCAGACGGTCGCCGCGCAGCGCGACCCACATCCATTCCGGTCGCCGTCGGCCGAGCGCGAGGTCGTCCGCCAGTTCCGCGTTGAGGACGTAGGGGAGTCGGCAGAAAAGGTCGAGTTCTTCGCGCCCGGTGATCGGACGCACGGTGAGGTCGTTCCGTTCCACGGTCGAGGCACACTCCCTTGAAGGCGCCCGTCCACTCCGGGGTCGGACGCGGTCGGCGCCCCGCAAGGGCATGTTTGTCCGACTGCGGATACGTGCGCAAACCCTTTTCGAGTACGTCGCGCGGGCGGGCGACGGCGGAGGTGGAGGCGGAGGAATGCCCATGGTCCCTGCGCGGGAACGGAGGACGGCCACCTCGCCCACGGTTCCCGCCCGTGGCGGTGGCGGTGGCGGTGGGCGAGGTCGCGTCCGTCGCCCGGCGCGGCACGTCCTCGCCGCAGACGTACACGTGGGTCCGGGGAGGGTTCAGCGGGACAGTGAGACGGCGAAGGGCTTGAAGCCGTGGCGCCGCAGGACGTGGGGGACGACCAGGATCATGGCCTCGGTGGCTCGGGCCGTTTCGATGCCCCCGAGGTCCTCGATCCATCGGGACTGCCACCCGAGGTCGGCGAGCAGGCCGACGACGGTCTTCTTCGCGGTCTCGTCGTCGCCTGAGACGTAGGCGGTCGGAGCGGTGTCCAGGGTCTCCGGGGCGGTCATCACCATGAACAGCATCGTGTTGAGGGTCTTGACCACGTGGGTGTCGGGGAGCGCCTGCTGGAGCTTCTCGGCGAGGCTGCTGCCGGGATAGCACAGCTCACCGGGCAGGCCGTCGGCTGTGTCGCGGGTGGCGTTGGAGACGTCGACGAGGATCTTTCCGGAGAGTTCGGTGCGCAGTTCGCCCATACGGGCCAGGGACGTGTCGCCCGGCGTAGCGTTGATGACGACGTCCGCGGTGCGGGCGGCGGTGCGGTGGTCCGCGAGGACGATGCGCGGGGTCCCGGCGAGGCGGTTGCCGTCGCTCTGCGGGCTGCGGCTGCCGAGCGTGACGTGGTGTCCGGCGGCGGCGAGTTTGTCGGCGAGGTTGGTGCCGACGCGGCCCGCGCCCAGGATGCCGATGTTCGTCATGGGGTGAAGCTCCTTGTAGGGGGCGGTAGTTGCCGGGGGTCCGGCGGAAGTACGGGATGCCCGTCAGGCGATGGGCGAGAGGATCTTCAGGACGGCGGCGTGCAGACCGGGGGCGGCGGCCAGGAAGTCGCGGCTGCCCGTGTTCCAGGCCTCGCCCGCGAGGTCGGTGACGGTTCCCCCGGCCTCGGAGACCAGCAGGGCGCCCGCGACCAGGCCGGAGCGGACGTCGGAGAACTGCCAGAAGGCGTCCATACGTCCGGCGGCGACGTGGATGAGCTGCATGGTGGCGGGAACGGACACACGTACGACCAGGCCGTTGACGAGCATCGCGGTGACCGAGTCGCCGATCCGCCGGAAGGTCCGCTCGTCCTCGCCGGGCCGGGCCTGCCCGGTACCGATGAGCGCGGCACCCGGATCGGTCTTCGCCGACACCTTCAGCGGCCGGCCGTTGAGGTGGGCCCCGCGGCCGGCGACGGCGGTGTAGGTGTCGCCGGTCAGCGGCAGGTGGACGACGGTGAGCACCGGCCGGTTGTCGCGGACCAGAGTCGCCGTGACGGCCCATTCGTCCATGCCGTGCACGTGGTTGATGTTCCCTTCGGCGGGGTCGACGACCCACCACTCCCCGGGCGGGAGCGCCCCACCGGCCAACTCGTCCTGGGCCCACTGCGACCCCTGCCGGGCCCGCAGCAACGGTTCGCGGAGCACGGCGAGCACGGCGTCGTCGTTGGCGTGGATCTCCGCCACGATCTCGTCGAGACTCACGCCCCGGGCCTGGCGGGTGTACCGGTCGCGCAGGGTTATGCCGGCGGTCTCCACCGCGGCGGTCACCTCTGCGAGCAGCGTCGACCCGGCGTCGAAAGGCATGGTCACGGCCATGGGAAGGCTCCTTGCGATCTGTGGTGCGGGCGGTCCGTTCCGTCCCGCACCTCGAAGGTAGGCCGCCGCTTCATTAACAACAAGTGCATGCTTTTCACTTGTAGAGTTACTGGCATGCAACTGGATTTGAACCTGCTCACAGCGCTGGACGCACTGCTGGAGGAGGGCAGCGTCGCCGGTGCCGCGGCTCGCCTCCACGTCACTTCACCGGCGATGAGCCGCTCCCTGGGCCGCATCCGCAAGGCCACCGGTGACCAGATCCTCGTGCGCACCGGTCGCAGCATGACTCCCACCACCCGCGCCATGGCCATGCGGGCCGAGGTGCACGCCCTCGTGCAGCAGGCGCACCGCCTGCTGTCCGCGGACCAGGAACTCGACCTGGCGCTGCTGGACCGGGTGTTCACCGTGCGCTGGCACGACGCCCTGACCGCGGCGTGCGGCACCGCCCTGGTCACCGCCGCCCACCGCCAGGCCCCCGGCGTCCGGCTGCGGCTGTCCGCCGAACCCGGGACGGACGGCCCCGAACTGCGCCGGGGCGAGATCGACCTCGAATCCAGCTCCAGCAGGCCGACACTCCCCGACATCCGCCACCGCCTCGTCGGGAAGGGCCGGTTGGCCGTCGCCGTCCGCCCGGGGCATCCGCTCACCGAGAGCCCGATGACCGTGGAGCGCTACGCGGCCGCCGAACACATCACGGTTTCCCGGCGCGGAAGTCTGCGTGATCCCGTCGACGACGCCCTGGCAGCACAGGGCTTGGAACGCCGTGTCGTCGCCGCGGGCCCAACAGCGGTCTTCGCACTGCACCTTGTCCTCGGCAGCGACCTCGTGGTGACCCTTCCCGACGCGGTCACCCGCACTGCCCGGGACCAACTCGGCCTGGTCACCCTGCCGTTGCCCCTGTCGTTGCCCGACGTCCCGTTGTACCTGCTGTGGCACCAGCGCTACGACGACGACCGGGCCCACGCCTGGCTGCGCGACCTGGCCACCGAAACCGTCCAGGCGCTGTTTCCGCCGACGGACGCGTGACCGGCACGGGGGCCGGAGGAGGTCGGTGCTCTGTGGTTCCCCGCCCGAGGGCCCGTCGGCCCGCCGGCCCGACCGGTTGGCCAGTGGCCGTCGGCGTGACGGTACGGCTGTCCGTCAGAGGTCGGTCTCGCCGGGCTTGATCAGGCCGCTCTCGTAGGCGAGGACGACGGCCTGGGCCCGGTCCCGGAGCGAGAGTTCCGCCGACCCGAACTCGGTTCTCCTGCTGAGGTGTTGCGAAGAAGACATGGTCTGCTCCCGCCCTTCGGCCCGTCCTGCTGTCGACGACCAAAGCCAGGAACGGGGAGCCGCGCGTTGTTCGTCGACGAGGGGTGGGTGGACGCGCGGAGACGCGCGTTCAGGGGAGCCCGTTGCCTCCCTGCGCGCCGGGTGCTCCCGTGATGCCCGTCACCCGCGTGACCGGGACGGCCCGGGGGCGCCGGGGTCGGGCAGCCGGTGCAGGACGACGTCGCCGAGGCGGCCCTCGGTCAACTCAGCTGTCATATACGTGCGGTGGGGCATCCGGCGTCGGTCGGTGGGCGAGCCGGGGTTGAGCAGTCGCGGTCCGCCCGGCGCGGAGGTGTCCCAGGGGATGTGACTGTGCCCGAAGACGAGTACGTCGGTGTCCGGGAAGCGGGCGGCGCAGCGAGCCTCCCTGCCCGTGGCGGGGCCGGTCTCGTGGACGACGGCGAAGCGCACCCCGTCGAGTTCCACCCGGGCCACCTCGGGCAGCCGGGTACGCAGGTCCGCGCCGTCGTTGTTGCCGTACACACCGACGAGCGTCCGGCTTCGGGCCTCGAAGAGGTCGAGGGTGGCGCTGTCCACCCAGTCCCCGGCGTGAAAGACGACATCCGCGTGCGTCAGCTCGGTCAGCAGCTCGGCCGGGAGCTCCCGCGCGCGCTTGGGGACATGGGTGTCCGTGGTCAGCAACAGTCGCATCGCGCCAGAGTAGGCGCACGGCGTCCCGCACCGGGGGAGGCATGGATCCGCACTGCCGGTGAACGGCATGGCGGACGTCCCCCGGATGTCCTCGGCTACGCGGCGAGGGCGGCCGGTTCCCCGAGGTGGGCGGCGGCGGTGCGCCAGGCCGTCGTCACCGCTGTGCGGGTCCGTTCGGTCCGCGCGGGAACGTCCGCCGTCGACCGAAGGGGCTTGCCCACGTGCACGTGCAGTTCCGGGCGGCGCAGTGGCGCCGTGAGCAGGCCCGCGAGCTGCTTGGCCGTGCTCCCCGAGGTGATCCGGCGGGCGCCGGCCTGCCCAACAGGCACCACGGGAGCGCCCGTTCGCTGAGCGAGCCGGGACACGCCACTGCGGAAGGCCCCCGGGGCCGCCTCCGCGGCGTCCGTCCGGCGCGGGAGGCCTCCCTCGGCGTAGATCAGAACCAGGCGGCCGCGGTGCAGCGCCTCGACGGCCGCGTCCACGGCGTCCGCCGCGCGCCGTTCGCCACGGTGGACGGGGATGTGCCCCTCACGGGCCAGCGCCGGGCCGAGTACGGGAACACGCCACAGTCCCGCGGCCGCCATGACGACCGGACGGACATCCAGGCGGTGCAGCGCGGCAAGCACGACGGCCGGGTCGGCGAGCGAGGTGTGGTTGGCGACGATGATGCTGCCGGGGGCGAGTTCCGCCTCCGCGTCGGCGGTGACCGTCAGGCGGCCCACGGCGGGCACGAGGAAGTCGGCGAGGCGGCTGAGCATGTTCGGTCTCCCGGTCTCGGTACTGGTGACCTTCATCGTCGTTGCCGGGACCGCCCACCGCCTGAGTAGCAGCACTCATCCGTGCCGGCCCGGTACCCAGAGGGACCCGGGCATGCCCTTGCGTTCGAGGAACCGGCACCGGAATCACCCACCGTCGGTCCGCCCCGCCCCGCCCCGCCCCCGTGCGTGACGTGCCGTGGCGGCTGCGACCGGGCGGCAGGCTGGGCCGGGGGCGGGGGATCGTGCGAGGGTGGCCCGTATGACGACGGAACGGTTCGAAGTGCGGCGTCGGATGGCTGCGCCCCCGGAAAAGATCTTCGCGTTGCTGTGCGATCCCGCGGGACACGTGGCGATCGACAGCTCGGGGATGCTCCAGTCCGCCGAGGGGCGACCCGTGCGCGCGGTCGGCGACGAGTTCGTCGTGCACATGGATCGCGAGGCGTTGAACGACTACCCGCTGGGCAAGTACGACGTCACCGTGATCATCACGAAGTTCGAGCAGGACGTGCTGATCGAATGGACCATCTCGGGCCAGGTGCAGCCTCCCATCCGGCATCTCTACGGGTACCGGCTCGAGGCCGACGAGGGCGGCACACTGGCCACCTCGTACTACGACTGGAGTGAGATCGAGGAGCGGTACCGGGACGCGGGCATCTTCCCGGTCATCCCCGAGGCGGGGCTTCGCGCGACGCTCGGGATCCTGGCGCGGAACGTGGAATAGCCGCGTCAGTGTCCTGCCGGACGGGGAGGAAGAGGGCCTGCGGGGTGCGGAAGAAGCGAAGTCGGCAGTAGTCACGCCGGGCGCCACGGCACAGGCCGGAGCAGCGGGTCACAGGGGTGCCATCTGCAACTCGCCCATGACCTCCAGGCCGACCTGTGCCGCCAGCCACACGGCTCGCTCGGGCTCGGACTGCTTCACGTGGACGTACAGGGTGTGATCCGCGGCGGGCTCTTCGAGGTACAGGTCGCGGGCGTTCACGCACACCGTCACGTAGGCGCCCCTCGTGCCCCCGCGGCCCAGGCCGGCCTCCGGAGCCTCGGGCCAACCGCTGAAGTCCCAGCGCACCATGGCCGGCACCGTTCCCGCCGCGGCCAGGAACGGCTCCACGGTCTCGGCGGGCATGCACCATCTGCTCATGAAGAGGGGCAGGAAATCTGACGGGACGTCACCGGCACGCGAGGAACCGTGCCGGTCGTCGGCCCCCAGGGACCACCAGTCGGCCTCCGGCATCGCTCCGCTCAGCCGTTCCAGTTCGCAGGCCGTGGAGACCCGTGCTTCGAAGTCGACCTCCAGTTCACCGGTGTCGGCGAGATCGAGCAGCCGCTCGGCCGCACGCAGCGCCTCGGCGATATCCGTCGTCCTCAGTACCGCCTGCGCGTACGAGTTGCTCATGCGGAGCAGTGTGACAAGTCCTCCCGCGATCGACGAGCGAATACCCCACGAGCCTGCTCTCCGACGCTCCCCCCCGGCCGCCCCCCCCCGGAGCGCACGGGGCGTCGGTGGTCAGGGCGTGACGATGGCGAAGTCGGGGTCGGGGGTGTCCAGCAGGCCCACGAGGGTCGCGAAGACCTGGGGGTCGCCCTGGGCGCGCACGTCGGCCAGGCCCTTGCCCGCCAGGACTGCGAGCAGCTGCGGTTTGGTCAGGGTCAGGGTGAGGTCGGAGTCCTGGCGGGGCTCGTTCGTCTCCGGAACGGTGTCGGTGCTGCGGTAGGTGAGGGCGCCGTTGGAGAGCAGCAGGTGCCAGGTGCGCCCCTCGTCGGTGACGTTCCACGTCATGCTGAGCCTCTCGTCCCACGCGCGTGGGCCGTCGACGCGGATGGCGAGCGAGTCGATGAGCATGTCGACCGTGAGGGCCATCGCCATCTCGGGGTTGGTCGTCTCCAGCGCCGTGTGTGCGACCGTTCCGCGCAGTTCCTGGGCGCCCATCAGGTAGAAGTTGCGCCAGGTGCCGTTCTCCGCGCCGTACCCGAGGTTCTCGTACACCGAGGCCAGGGCCTGCTTGGCGATCGCGTCGGTAGGGGCCGCGAAGACCGCGTGCCCCAGCAGGGTGGCGGCGAACCGCAGATCCCCGGAGGCGGCGTACTCCTCGCCCTTGGCGATCAGTGCCGGCACACCGCCGTAGTCGGCGGCGAACCGCTGCGCCTGCTCGACGGGCGGGTGCTCCCACAGGTGGGCGGGGTTGCCGTCGAACCAGCCCATGTAGCGCTGGTAGATGGCCTTGACGTTGTGGCTGACGGAGCCGTAGTAGCCGCGGTTGGCCCACCGGTTCGCGATCGCCGGCGGGAGTTCCATCCGTTCGGCGATCTCCATGCCGGTCAGTCCCTGGTTGGCCAGGCGCAGGGTCTGGTCGTGGAGGTAGGCCCACATGTCGCGTTGACCGGCCAGGTGCTCGACGATGCGGTCCTGACCCCAGGTGGGCCAGTGGTGCGAGGCGAACGCGACCTCGGCCTGCTTGCCGAACAGCGTGATCGTCTCACCCAGGTAGTGCGCCCAGATGCGGGTGTCGCGGACGACCGCCCCGCGCAGGGTCAGGATGTTGTGCATGGTGTGCGTGGCGTTCTCCGCCATGCACAGGGCGCGTCGGTCGGGGAAGTAGAAGTTCATCTCCGAGGGTGCCTCGGTGCCCGGCGTCATCTGGAAGACGATCCGCACACCGTCGACGGTCTCCTCCTGGCCGGTGTGCGTGATGTCCACGGTCGGCGGAACGAGAGTGATCGTGCCCTTGGACGTCGTCATCCCGAGCCCGGCACTGATGTGCCCGGCGGGGCCCCTGTCCAGTTCCGCCCCGTACATGTAGACCGCGCGGCGGGTCATCGCTCCGCCCGCGTACACGTTCTCCGCGACCGCGTGTTCGAGGAATCCGGCCGGGGCGATCACCGGCACCGGGGCATGGCCGTGCGGCAGAACGCCGCGAGAGCCGCCGAAGTGGTCGCCGTGCGAGTGGGTGTAGATCAGGCCGGTGACCGGGCGGTCGCCGCGGTGCTCGCGGTACAGGGCGAGGGCGGCGGCCGCGGTCTCCGCCGAGATCAACGGGTCGATGACGACGACGCCGGTGTCGCCCTCGACCAGCGTCATGTTCGAGAGGTCCAGGTTCCGGACCTGGTAGATCCCCTCGGTGACCTCGAACAGGCCCTGCTTGTTGCACAGTTGGCTCTGCCGCCACAGGCTGGGGTGCGCGCTGGCGGGGCAGTCCCCGTCGAGAAACGCGTACGCGTCCCCGTCCCAGATCACCCGCCCGTCGTCCGCGCGCACGACCGCGGGGGAGAGGGCGGCGACGAAGCCCCGGTCGGCGTCGTCGAAGTCGGACCTGTCGGCGTAGTCGAGATCGCTCATGGACAACGAATAGCCTAGAAACCTTCTCTTTCCGAACAAATGCGTCGCGCGCCCTGCGGCAATACGGGGCGCTTCCCCGTCTCTGTCCCTGCTCCCGCCCCTCCCCGGTGAGGTGATGGCGCGGCGGCCGTGTCCGCGCGACGGAGCCGGCCGGGGGAGGCGGGTGGTGGCCGGTCCCGGCTCAGGCCGGGCGGGGTGTGGGCCGGAGGCCGTCCATCAGGAGGTCCAGGAGCCGGCCGGCCTGGGCTTCGCGTTCCGGTCGGGGTGCCACGGTGAAGATGCCGATGAGGGAGGCGGCGATGTCCTCGGCGGCGACGTCGGAGCGGAGGTCCTCGGTCTCGCGGCCGGCGTCGAGGATCGTGGTGATGGCCGTCAGCAGTTCGGTGCGGGTCTGCGCGTGAGCGATCTCGCCCGTCTCGATCATCGCGAGCAGCGTGTCGAGCATGCCGTTCTTGGTCGCGATCCAGTCCCCGAACAGGTCCATCCAGCGTCGCATCGCCGCGGCCGGGGTCGTCCGGCCGAGCAGTCCGCGCGCGCCGGTCGTCAGTCGCACGACCTGGTCCCGGTAGACCGCGTCGACCAGGGACTCGCGGGTGGGGAAGTGTCGGTAGAGCGTGGCGATGCCGACCCCGGCCTCGCGGGCGATCGCGCGCATCGAGGGCTCGGTGCCGGCCGACGCGAAGACGCGGGTGGCCACCGCGAGCAACTGGTCGCGGTTGCGGGCCGCGTCCGCCCGTGGGACGCGTGTCTCCGAGGCAGACGAAACGGATCGCGCTCCGTTTGTGTTACGGTCATCCATGTAAACGGAGCATAGTCCGTTTCGTTGGGTGTGCGGATCATGGGGAGTTGGACGGATATGCGGGAACAGGGCACTCAGTCGTCGGCCGGGCGGGGCAGGGCGGTCAGGCTCGACGCGTTCGGCGGCCCCGACGTCCTGGCCGTCCGCGAGGTTCCGGTGCCGCAGGCCGGTCCGGGACAGGTCCGGGTGCGGGTCACCGCGGCCGGTCTGAACCCGATGGACTGGTTCATGACCGCCGACGCGGAGACCGCCGCCCGGTTCGGGCTGAGCCTTCCCGCCGGGTTCGGGACCGATTACGCGGGCACCGTGGATCAGGTCGGCGAGGGAGTGAACGGCTTCGCGCCCGGTGACCGGGTGTTCGGCGCTGCCCTGTCCCGCGCGGTCGCCGACTACGTGGTGGTCGACGCGGACGGGGGGACCGCGGCGAACGAGGCACATCACACGCCCGACGGTGTCGACGACCGTGTCGCCGCCACGCTCACGATCGCGGGCCGCACGGCGTCCGCCGCCCTCGCCGCGGTCGCCGTGGGCCCGGACGACACCGTGCTGATCGGCGGCGCGGGAGGCGGGGTCGGGGTGTTCGCCGTTCAGCTGGCCCGGATCGCCGGAGCGCGCGTGATCGGAACGGGGTCGCCGTCGTCGGCCGACTACCTGCGCGAGCTCGGAGCCGAACCGGTCGCCTACGGCGACGGCCTGGCCGACCGGGTGCGGGCCCTCGTCCCCGGCGGTGTCACCGCCGCCATGGACCTGCACGGGGTGGAGACGGTGCACGTCGCGCGGGAGCTGGGTGTCCCGGACGACCGCATCTGCACGATCGCCGCGCAGGTCGACGGGGTGACCGGCGCCAACGGCGCGAACGCGGTTCCCGGCGCCCTCGAAGAGCTTGCCCGGCTGGTGGCGGAGGGTCGACTCCGCGTGCCCGTCGCGGAGAGCTTCCCGGTCGAGCGGATCCGCCGTGCGGTCGAGATCCAGGCCGGTCGGCATGTGCGCGGCAAGATCGTCATCGACCTCTGACGTCCTCGACGGACCCGGACCGGCGCACACGTGGGCCGGTCGCCGCCGGGACGGCGGTGCCGTGCGGCGTGCGGGTCCTGCGCGGGTCCGGCTGTCGTGCGTGCGCCGTCCGTATCGGTGGCCGGGGGGCGGTGCGTCGGGGCTGGAGGCGTACTGCCCCGGCTGGGCAGGGCCGGGCCGCACTACCGCAGGGCGGGACGGCGACCGTGACCGCCGAGAGCGCCGGCCAGGGGGACGGCGATGGCACTGGGGCGGCTTTCGGCGTACCGGTTCCCGCTCCTGTGACGGGACTTCTGCCGATCCGGTCCGTTGCCGGGCGGTCCGTCGCCGCCGAGCCGGGGACCGGTGTGAGGGCCGTTCACTGCCCCACCATGGTGCGCGGGGTGAGGGCCAGGAGGCAGGCCCCCGTGGCGACGAGGACGAGGGCGGGCAGCGTATGGCCTGCGAGGGCCAGCAGCGCCCCGGGCAGCGCGACCCGCTCGTACAGGTGGAGTTCGGTGGCCACCCGCAGCCGGGCGCGGTGACGGGTACGGGCCAGGACGAGGCAGCCGAGCGCGAGCAGAGCCCCGCAGGCGGTCAGCCCGAAGAACACGGGAGTCGGCGAGCGGTGAAGCGCCGTCGGCGTGGCGGCACTCAAGGCGTAGCAGGCGACGGCGCAGGCGGCCATCGAGGCGACGGCGCCCTCGGACCCGACGCGTACGGGAAGGGTGCGGCAGGCCGCGGCGCGGTCGGTGTCGACGTCGCTGAGGGCCAGCAGGGTGTTGCTGAAGACGCCTTGCAGACCGAGCGCCGCCGCGGCCGGCCACAGCGCGAGGGGCGGCCACGCGGAGGTGAACGTGGCCGCTGTCAGCAGGGTGCAGGTCCAGCCCGAGAGGCCGACCGCGAGGTCGCCCCACCACCCGCTGCCTTTGAGCCGCCACGCGTAGGCCGCCTGGCCCGCGGCGGCGAGGGCGATGAACAGCAGGCCGTGCCAGTTGACCGCGCACGTGACGCCGAGCGCGGCCACTCCCGCGAGGGCGGCACAGCGCCTGGCGGTCGTGCCGGGGAGCCGTCCCGAGGGGATCGGCCGGTGGGGCTTGGTCGTGAAGTCGTCGTGGCGGGTGAGGTAGTCAGCGGCGTACAGGGCGGCGGCGCAGGCGCTCAGGGTGACCAGGACGGCCAGCACGACCCGCACCGGCGCCGCGGTGTGGGCGCACAGTACGGCGCCGGCCGCGCCGATCTGCGGCAGCGCGACCAGGTCGTAGGGCCGCAGGGTGTCCAGGTGACCGGACAGGCGTCCGGGGCCTGACGGGTCGTCGGTGTACGGGACGGCGCCGGTCACCGCAGGGGTGCCGTCGTGGGTGGGACGGGTCGGTCCCGCAGCCCCTCGGCCAGGGTGGCCAGGGCGGTGACGGCCGGTCCCGGCGCCAGTTCCGACAGTGCGCGGCCGCACTCGTGCACCTGTTCCTCGATGAGCGCGTGGGCAGCGTCGAAGGCTCCGGTGCGCCGCAGCACGGCGTCCGTCCGTGCCCGGGTGTCGCTTCCTCTGGCGCCCTCGGCCAGCAGCCTTTCGAGGAGCCGGCGGTCCCGGGCGTCGGCGAGGCGATGGGCGAGCAGGACGGGCAGGGTGGGCCGTTGATTGGCGAGATCGCTGTCGGCGGGTTTGCCCGCCGCCTCGTGCGGAGTGTCGTAGGGCAGCAGGTCGTCCCGCGCCTGGAAAGCCAGTCCCAGAGCGTGACCGTACCGGCCCAGCGCCGCTGTCGAGGCCGGCGATGCGCCCGCCAGCGTCGCACCGATCCGGCAGGCGCCGCTGAGCAGGGGCGAGGTCTTGAGCCCGGCCATCCGGAAGTACTCGTCGGGCGTCGTGGGGAAGGTGCCGGCCTGGTCGAGTTCCAGCATCGCCCCCTGGCACAACTGCCGGCCCGCCTCGGCGAGCAACTGCGTCGCGGCGACGATCCGTTCGTCCGGGACGCCCCGCTGCCGGCAGGCGGCCAGCAGCGCGAACGGCTGGACGAACAGGGCATCCGCGCCGACGATCGCGCGGTCCGTGCCGAAACGCTGATGGACGGCGGGCCGCCCACGCCGTTCGGTGTCCCCGTCGATGATGTCGTCGTGCACGAGGCTCCCCACGTGCAGGAGCTCCAGGCCCAGGGCCGCCGGCAGGACCGGATGCGCCGAACCGCCCACGGCGAGCGCGGACTGCACCACCAGCAGCGGTCTGAGGAGCTTTCCCGCCGGCCGCAGGGCATGGCTGTGCAGGGCGGACAGCGCTCCGGAGTCGGTGCTCAGGTAGGCGCCGAGTTCGTCCAGCACCATCGCGCGCACCCTGTCACCGGTGGGGACGGTGTCGGCGACGGCAAGAGGGGCGGCGCCAAATCCAGCGATCATGACGTGCGTAACGATCGCCCTCCGCATGCGTCACCGAGAGCGAGAGGGAAGCGATCGACGAAGGCGGCGGGCAGGCCCGAAGCCCTCGCTCAGTGGTCGGCGTTGCCGTGCCCGCGGCCCTGAAGTCGGCATGTGCGGAGGGGACTTCGGCCGGTGCGTCACGTCAACCGGGCTTCGGCCGATCCGGCGGTTGCTCCCCGGCGACTACGACCGTGCCCGCCCGGCGGGCACGCCCAGGGGCAGGACGGTCCGCCGGTAGGCGGCGTTCCAGAAGCCGGCGGCTGTCGTGTAGAGGGCGGCGACCGCGCAGGCGACGAGAAGCCAGGCACCGGTCCGGGTGAGGAGGATGTCGTCGGTGAAGGACCCCACCGCCTTGGCGAACAGCCCGGCGCAGGACAGTCCGACGGTGATTTCGAGGGCCCGGTTGAGAGCGGGGGTGGCGCCGAACAGGACGCCCGCGAAGACCGTCCAGAGGGCCAGGTACCAGCCGAGGGAGACATGGTCGACGGGCGCGAGGACGTGCAGGGCGGTGAGCCAGTCCGTCGTGCCGATGGTGATCCAGAAGAGGCCGAAGGCGGTGAACGACGTGGCGCCGAAGACGCTGCCGGCCCGGTATGCCTCGACGCCGGCGAGGAGTTGGGCGAGTCCGCCGAGCAGGACCGCCACGGTGATGGTCAGTCCGGTGCGGCCGACGAGTCCGGTGTCCGGAAGGTTGCCGAGGAAGGTGCCGACCGCGAAGGCCCAGAGTCCCAGGGTGTCGGGTGAGGCCACCTCCCTGCCGACGACGGCCGGAGGGCGCGGAACCCGTGGTTTCCCGTCCGGGTAGGGAGCGCGTGACTCGCCGTCCGGGTGGACGGCCGCTGTCCTCTCGTCGGAGCGAGGGGCCGGGATGTCCGTGAAGTGCGCGCTCATGTTCGGGTCTGTTTCTGCCAGAGGGGCCGGGTGTCCGGCAGGGGGTCCTCGACCGTGGTGTTGATCGCGGCTCCCAACCCCTCGATGGCGGTGATCAGTTGGCGTCCGGGGGTGAGGGACTCGGCGGCGGCGGACGTCTTTCCGGGCGTGCCGGTGAGGATGACGTCGCCGGGTTCGAGAGTGAGGAAGGTGCTGCAGTAGGCGAGGAGTTCGGCCGGTGTGAACAGGAGGTCACCGGTGTTGCCGCGCTGCCATGCGACGCCGTCGACGGTGAAGGTGACGTCGAGGTCGCGGGCGTCGTCCACCTCGTCGGGGGTGACCAGCAGCGGGCCGAGGGGGGTGGAGCGGTCGAAGACCTTGCCCTGGAGTGCCTCGGTGGTGCGGTGCTGCCAGTCGCGCAGGGACATGTCGTTGGCCACGCTGTAGCCGGCGATGGCGTCCCGGGCCTCGTCCGTGTCGGCGCGGCGGAGGCGTCGACCGACGACGACCGCCAACTCCGCCTCGCCGTCGACGCGGTCACTGACGCTGGGGAGGGTGATCGCGTCACGGGGGCCGGTGAGTGTGGACGGGAACTTGGCGAAGAACGTCGGGTAGGTGGGAGTGGGGCGCCCCAACTGCTCAATGTGGCTGCGGTAGTTGAGGCCGATGCAGAGGATGTGCGCCGGGGCGGGGGAGACGCGGGCGTAGTGGGCGGTGCGGGCGTCCACCTCGCCCGTGTCCGTCAGGTGGTCGCGGCGCAGGTAGGCGTCGACCGCGTTGGCGGCGTCGACGAGGACGGCACGGTCGCCTTCGATACGTGCCGCGGTGAGGGTGTTGTCGATGCGGAGAGTCGCGTAACGCATGCTCGATCTTCCAGGGAGGCCGGGGGCGGCGGTCGGCGGCGCCCCGGCCCTGCGGCCGGAGGGGGTCCGGGCCGGCGAGGGCGGCGGGGCGGGAGCCGGAGACCTACAGTTCGACGGTGGTGCCGGGTTCGAGGCGCTCGAACGGGACACCTGTCAGGCCGTTGACGCCCAGGAAGTTGGCGGTGGAGTTCTGGCCGAGGTCGCTGAGCATGAGTTCGTGGATCTGGACGACGCGCTCGGGCTTGACCGCGCGGACGTAGTCGGCGGCCTCGCCGAGCTTCGTCCACGGACCGCTGGTGGGCAGCAGCAGGGTGCGGACGGGCGTTTCGGGTGCGAAGTAGGCGTCGCCGGGGTGGTACAGCGTCCCGTTGTCGAGGAGGTAGCCGACGTTGTCCGGGCACGGGATGTCGGCGTGGATCAGTGCGTGGCGATGTCCGTGAACGGTCACGGCGACGGGCCCGACGCTGAAGGAATCGCCCGCGGCGACGGCGTGGACGCGGCCGTTCCGGTCGCCGAGCGCGGCCGCGACGGCCGGCGTTCCGTAGACCTCCAGCGCGGGGCGCGCGGCGAGCTGGGCGGCGACGAGCTTCTCGTCGAAGTGGTCGAAGTGTTCGTGGGTGATCAGGACGGCGTCGGCGTGGGCGACCGCCTCGGCGGCGTCCGGGGTGAAGGTTCCGGGGTCGATGACGAGGCGGGTGCCGTCCTTCTCGATCGTGACGCAGGCGTGGGCGTGCTTGGTGAGCTGCACAACGGGTCCTTTCGGGGCCGAACGTTTTCTACAACCAAACTGTACACCTTGGTTGTAGATCTGTCTCCCGGGTGCCGCTCCGGCGGTCGGTCGCGGCCACTCGTCGACCCGCAGCGGCGGATCGGACTGTGCAACCTGGGTGTACAACCCGGGTGGCGAAGATGAGTAGGTTGGTGCCATGAAGGGCACGGAAGACGATCAACTTGCCGAGGAACTCCGCCAGGCCGTCGGGCAGCTCGTGCGCGTCGTGCGCGCCGCCGACACGATGCCGCCCGGTGAGGCCGCCGTCCTGGGATACCTGGACCGCGAGGGCCCGCTGACCACGGCCGACGTGGCGCAGCAACGCGGGGTCAGCCACCAGTCGGCCGCCAAGGCGGTCAAGGAACTCTCGGCCCGGGGTCTCGTCCGCGCGGAACCCCACCCGAGCGACGGACGCAAACTGCTGCTCCACATCACCCCGGCGGGAAGCGGCCGGCTGGCCCAGGAGCGCCAGGGGCGCGCGGACACCCTCGGCACCGCGATCAACGACACCCTCGACCCCGCCGAACGTGGCACGCTCGCCGCCGCGCTTCCCCTGCTCGCACGCCTGACCGCGCATCTGAAGGCCACCACCGACCCCGGATCACGATGACCACGGTGCGGCCTGCCGCGACCGCCGTGCGCGTCCGCCGCACCCCGTGGCGACCTCTGTGATCGTCAACTCCGTTGCGCTGACGTGGAGTTCGCGCCGGAACGATCGGCAAGGCGTGCCGGAGAACGGCGCCGGGCTTGCCGGTCCGCGCCGTCGCCGGCCGGGCGGCCTCGGAGATGTGCCGCGTGATCGGCCTCCTCGTGACGCTGCGGTCCGTCGAACGTGGCGTCGGAAGGACCGACGGCCTCGGCGTCCGACGCGCTGCTCGTGGGAGCGTCCCCGTGCCGACGGCCACGCGAACTGCCCGGGTTTCCCCGGCGACGGCACCTGGAAGACCCAGCACGAAGGCTTCCTGCCCCGGCCAGGAGCCGACCCCGGCCCGCACCACTCCGTACCGGAGGCAATCGCGTGAGCACAGACAACCTTCCCCGGGTCACGGTGGGCGTCGACTTCGGCACCCTCTCCGGACGTGCCGTCGTCGTCGCGGTCGACGACGGGACCGAACTCGGTTCCGCCGTCCACGACTACGAGCACGCCGTCATCGACGGCACGCTGCCGGTCACCGGTGAGGCATTGCCGCCCGACTGGGCGCTCCAGCACCCCCAGGACTGGCTGCGCGTCCTGCGGACCGCCGTGCCGGCGGCCCTTGCCGCCGCCGGGGTGCGGCCGGAGCAAGTGATCGGTATCGGCACCGACTTCACCGCCTGCACGGTGCTGCCCGTCGAGGCGGACGGTACGCCGCTGGCCCTGACGTCCCGCTGGGGCGGCACCCCGCACGCCTGGCCGAAACTGTGGAAGCACCACGCCGCCCAGCCGCAGGCCGACCGCATCAACGAACTCGCCCACGCCCGCGGAGAGCAGTGGATCAGCCGCTACGGCGGGAAGATCTCCAGCGAGTGGCAGTACGCCAAGGCCCTCCAGGTCCTTGAGGAAGCCCCCGAGGTCTACGCCGCGACCGCCCGCTGGATCGAGGCATCCGACTGGATCGTGTGGCAGCTGTGCGGCAGGGAGACCCGCAACGCCTGCGCGGCCGGCTACAAGGGCATCCACCAGGACGGCACCTACCCCGGCCGGGACTTCCACGCCGCGCTGCACCCCGACTTCGCCGACTTCGCCGCCACCCGCCTGGAACACCCCCTGCTGCCGCTCGGCGCGCGGGCCGGGGCCCTGACCGCGCAGGCCGCCGCCTGGACCGGCCTGCCCGCCGGTGTCACCGTCGCCGCGGGCAACGTCGACGCCCACGTGACAGCGCCCGCCTCCCAGGCCCTCGACCCGGGGCAGATGCTGGCCATCACCGGCACCTCCACCTGCCAGCTCCTCAACGCCGAGATCCTCGCCCCCGACCTGCCCGGGATCTGCGGCGTCGTCGACGGAGGCATCGTGGCCGGGTCGTACGGCTACGAGGCCGGACAGTGCGCGGTGGGCGACATCTTCGCCTGGTGCACCCGCCTGGGTGTCCCGCCCGAGTACGAGGCCGAGGCCGCGGCGCACGGCGAGGACCTCCACCAGCTCCTGACCCGCAAGGCAGCCGCCCAGCCGGTCGGCGCCCACGGCCTGGTCGCACTCGACTGGATGAACGGCAACCGGTCCGTACTCGTCGACCACCGCCTCTCCGGTGTCGTCGCCGGACTCACCCTGGCCACGCGCCCCGAGGACCTCTACCGCTGCCTCCTGGAGGCCACCGCCTTCGGGACCCGCGTCATCACCGAGACGTTCGAGGCGGGCGGTCTGCACGTCACGGAGTTCATCGTCAGCGGCGGCCTGAAGAGGAACAGTCTGCTGATGCAGATCTACGCGGACGTCCTCGCCCGCCCCGTCTCCGTGGGCCTGTCCGAACAGGCGGCCGCGCTCGGAGCCGCGATCCACGCCGCCGTCGCGGCCGGCGCCCACCCCGATGTCCGCACGGCGGCAGCCGCCATGGGCAGCAAGCAGACCGCGGCCTACGTCCCCGACCCCGACCGCACGGCGGTCTACGACGCCCTCTACGCCGAGTACCGCCGACTGCACGAACTCTTCGGCACCGGCGACGACAAGCTGCTGCACCGCCTGCACGCCATCCGCAGCAACGCCCTTGTCCCGCCGACGACATGAGAGCGACGGTGCGGGCCCACCGCGTGAGTCCGTGCCCGAGTCGCCGGTACGCGCGCGGTCGTCGCCGGTGGTCAGTCCGTTGCCCCGACCCCCGGTGAGGGAGCGGCTTCGGCGGCCTCCTGGAAGTCGGCGATGGCGCCGCCGTACGTCTTCGCCCAGTCCGTCAGGACCTCGATGGGCTCGACGAGGGTGCGGCCGAGGTCCGTGAGGGCGTACTCGACCCGGTGCGGGGTTTCGGCACGGTGTTCCACCAGGCCGTACTGCTGGAGCCTGCGCAGTGTCTGGGTGAGGACCTTGCGGGAGATGCCGCCGATGAGGTCGACGAGTTCACCGTGCCTGCGGGGGCGCAGGCTGAGCCCGAAGAGGACGAGAACGGCCCATTTGTCGGAGATGATCTCGACGGCCAGTCGTGTCGGGCAGTCGGCCAGGAAGGCGGAACCGGTCTCTTGCTGCATGGAAATCGAAGGTACCAAAAGGTAACGGGCGCCTCCGTAACGTCGTTCGTGGGCAACGAGGCCGGCCCTGGAAACCGGCCGCACGTTGAACACCACCGAGAACCAGGGAGTCACCATGCCGCGCATTGTTGTGTTCGACGAGTTCGGCGGACCGGAGGTCATGCATGTCGTCGAGGAACCGGTCACCGAGCCCGGTGCCGGTGAGGTCCGGGTGCGCATCGAGGCGTTCGCCGTCAACCCGCTCGACCAGATGATGCGCGCCGGTGCCTCGCCCGCCCCGGTCCCCCTGCCGCACGCGCGGCTCGGCGTCGAGGGGACCGGCGTCGTCGACGCGCTGGGCCCGGGGGCCGACGGCCTGCGCGTCGACGACCCGGTCGTCATCGCCGCCATCGCGGACGCCCACGTCAGGGGCAGCTACGCCGACTACACCACGCTCCCCACCGACCAGGTCTTCCCCCGCCCGGCGGGCCTCGGCGTCACCGACGCGGCGGCGATCTGGGTCGCGTTCTCCACCGCCTACGGCGCACTCGTCGAGAAGGCGGGGATGCGGCCCGGCGACCACGTCCTCGTCACCGCCGCGTCCGGCGCCGTGGGACGGGCGGCCATACAGGTCGCCCGGCAGATCGGTGCCGTGCCCATCGCCGTGACACGGCACGCCGCGCGCCGGGACGAACTGCTCGCCGCGGGTGCCGCCGCCGTCGTCGCCACCGACCGGGAGAACGTCGTCGAGGCCGTCCACCGCCACACCGGGGGAGCGGGCGCCGACATCGTCCTCGACCTCGTGCGAGGGCCGGGCCAGCTCGAGCTCCTCCGGGCGGGACGCCCCGGCGGAACGCTGGTCGCCGCGGGCTTCCTCGACCCCCGGCCCACACCCGCGCCGGAATCACCGCAGCTCACGGTCATCAACTACCGGGGTTTCGAGCACACCCTCGACCCGGCGGTGGTGCGGCGCATGGCTGCCTTCCTGAACGCGGGTGTCCGACTCGGCGCGCTGCGGCCCGCCGTCGACGAGGTGTTCGCCCTCACCGACGTAGTCGAGGCACACCGCCGGTTCGAGAAGGGCCTCCACGGCGGACGGAAGATCGTCGTGGAGCTGTAGGGCCTGTGCGCGAGGCGTGACCCGGCCGCCGTGCCGGTGGTCCACGTCCTCGTGCGGAGCCGCACCGGACACGCGAAGGGCGTACGTCGCGTCGTCACCCTTGAACCCGAGGGGTGACGACGGGTGCGGCTGTGAGGGCGCCCAGGCCGTTCGGCGCCGGGCGGTTCGGCGGCTGCCGGTCAGGCCGCCGGGGAGGTCAGGGTGGCGCCGGCCGCCAGCCGGAGGTTCCCGATCATCGGATTCGGGTCGCCCTTGCGGCTGACCAGGACGACCTGGCTGGGGGGAGCGCCCTCGATCGGGACGGTGACGAGGTCGGGGCGCAGTGAGCTGCGCCGGTCGCCCAGCGGCAGCACGGCGATCGCCCTGCCGCTCGCGACGAGTTCGAGCTTGTCCTCGTAGCTCTCGGTCGGCGGCACGTCCGCCCCGAGGATCCGGTAGGACGTCCAGTCCGCGGTCCCGAACGCACAGGGCGCCACCTCCTCGCCGGCCAGTTCCTCCACGGTCACCGACGTGCGGCCGGCCAGGGGATGGCCGTGGGGGACCGCGAGCATCCGGGGCTCCTCGTACAGCGGGGTGGTCACCACGTCGTCGGCGGCGAACGGCAGCGGGGCCCGCGCGATCAGGGCGTCGACGCGCTTGTCGGACAGCGCCCCGACGTCGCGGCAGCTCAGGTACCGGGTGGCGATCTCGGCGTCCGGATGGCGACGGCGCAGTTCCCGCACGGCCGTGGTGATCACCAGGTCCTCGACGTAGCCGATGGCGATGCGTTCGGTCTCCGCCTGCTCGCGGACGGCCAGCTCGGCCTGGTGGGCGGCGTGCAGCACGGCCTGCGCCCGGGGCAGGAACGTGCGGCCCGCCGGAGTGAGCCGGGTGCCCCGGGGAGTGCGGTCCAGCAGACGTGCGCCGAGGTACTTCTCCAGCCGTTGGATCTGGCGGCTCAGCGCGGGCTGGGCCACGTGCAGCTCGGCGGCGGCCCGGCCGAAGTTCTGGTGCGCGGCCACCACGGTGAAGTAGCGCACCAGTCGCAGTTCCAGGTCCTGTCCGAGATCGTTCACTCGTGCAGCGTACGCGGCCATGCCGTTTCGGAATGAGCGGGTTGCCGAACGGGTCTTGGACGGCGGCACCGCCCCGGGCCTTGACTGTGGGGGCAACGTTCTCCCAGGAAAGTGACAGGCGCGATGAAGGCGATCCAGTTCCACGAAGCGGGCGGTCCGGAAGTCCTGCGGTACGACGAGGTGCCGGTTCCCGGGATCGGATCCGGCGAGGTGCTCGTCCGGGTGCACGCGACGGGCGTCAACCCGCCGGACTGGTACCTGCGTGAGGGGATGAAGGTCATGCCGGCCGAGATGAGGCCGGTGCTGGAATACCCCCTGATCCCCGGAACGGACATGTCGGGCGTGGTCGAGGCGGTCGCTCCGGACGTGCGTGGATTCGCCGTCGGTGACGAGGTCTTCGGCATGCTGCGCTTCCCCGGATTCGACGGCCGGACCTACGCCGAGTACGTGGCCGCGCCGGCTTCGGACCTGGCGCACAAGCCGGCCGGCCTCGACCACGTGCAGGCGGCCGGGGCGCCGATGGCCGTGCTGACGGCCTGGCAGTTCCTGGTGGATCTCGGGCACGACGTGCCCTCTCCCTTCACCGGACAGGTGCACCGGCCGGTGCCGATCACGCCCGGGACGACCGTGCTGGTCAACGGAGCCGCCGGTGGGGTGGGCCACTTCGCCGTGCAGCTGGCGAAGTGGAAGGGAGCACGCGTCGTCGCGGTGGCCTCGGGACGGCACGAGCGGTTCCTGCGGGAGCTCGGCGCCGACGGGTTCGTCGACTACACCAAGGAGCGGGCGGCGGACGTCGTCAGCGGCGTGGACCTGGTCGTCGACGCCGTCGGCGGCCCGGACAGCTCACGCTTCCTGACCGTGCTCAGGCGCGGCGGCACCATGCTCCCGGTGTTCTTCGCCGAGTACGACCCGGAAGAGACCGCGCGTCTGGGCATCACGGTCTCGAACATCCAGGTGCGCTCCAGCGGTCCCCAACTCGCCGAGATCGGGCGCCTGTTCAGCGAGGGCAAGCTCCGGGTCGGGGTGGACAGCACCTACCCGCTGTCCGAGGCGGCCGACGCGCACGCGCGAGCGGCACGCGGCCACATCCAGGGCAAGATCGTGCTGACGGTGACCTCGTGATCGCCTTCGTGATCGCCGAACTCCAGCAGGCGGTGGCGAAGTACGCCCACGCCCTGGACGAGTTGGACGTGCCCGGGCTGGAGGCCGTCCTGACCGAGGACACCACCTGGACCTTCACGATGCCCGGACGGGGAGTGCCCGGCCCGGTCGCCGGACGTGCGGCGGTGCTGGACTTCGTCCGCGAAGGGCACGCGGCCCGGACCGGACGCGTGCGGCACCACCTGGGCAATGTCGCGGTCACGACGACGGACGCCGCCACCGCCGAGGTGCGGGCCTGCCTGGTGCAGACGGAGAACAACGGCGAGAGCGCCCGGACGATCTCGACCGGGGTCTACACGTTCGGCCTGCGCCGGTCCGACGGGGGCTGGCGGATCGCCGAGCTCGCCCTGGCGCTGGACAACGCCCTCTAGGGCGGGCCGGGCAGGTGCCGGGCGGAGCGCCGGACATCCGCCCGGCGGCGCCGTCTCCGGGACGGCACGTCCCGCGTGCGCCGGTCACGCACCCGTCGCCGGAACGAGCCGAGGAGCCGGACGCCCGGCTCGCCTCTTCCCCGGGGACGCGCCGACGGTGGGGCCCACCGGGCCCGAGCGCCGCCGCTACAGGCCGCGGTGGCTCACCCGGGTGAGCCGGGCGGCCGCATACGCGCGGTGAAGACGATGATGTCGTCCTCGGGATCGGTGCCGAAGGTGTCGACCAGTTCCGTGCACAGGGCCTCGGGCTCTCCGGGGCCGTTCGCGGTGACCGCGCTCAGGAGGTCCATGCGGTCCCGCAGGTCGCTGTCCCGCGTCTCGATGAGCCCGTCGGTGATCATGACGAGCCGGCTCCCCGGGGCGACGGGATGGCTGACGGCCGTCGGCTGCGGCAGGTTCAGGCCCAGCAGGGGGCCGTGCTGCGTCAGGTAACGGGGCTCCTTGCCCGGCTCCAGCAGCAGGGGCGGCAGGTGACCGGCGTTGGCGACGTGCACATGCCCGTTGTCGGGGTCCACGAGGACGAGGCAGACGGTGGCGGTCCACCCCGGCTGGTGCAGGCCGAGCAGGTGGTCCAGGTGTTGCAGCAGGACGTGCGGGGCGTGGTTCTGGGCGGCGTAGGCGCGCAGGGCGTGGCGCAGTTCGCCCATGACGACGGCCGCCTGGAACGAGTGGCCCACGACGTCCCCGACGGCGAGCAGCAGGCCGTTCCTGGTGGCGACCGCCTCGTAGAAGTCCCCGCCGATCTCGGTCGTGGTGGCGGCGGGGAGGTAGCGGACGGCCAGTTCCACGCCGTCCGCCTGGGGCAGGGTGGCCGGCAGGAAGGTGCGTTGCAGGGTGAGGGCGAGTTCGTGTTCCTGTCCGAAGCGCTCGACGACGTCCTTGTGCTCGACGGTGAGTTCGGCGTAGAGGGCCATCACGCCGACGTTGGTCTCGGTGAGTTCCTCGTTCAGGCGTTCCAGTTCGTCGCGCTGGGCGTGGGCCTCCTGAAGGGCCGCCATCAGGTCGCGGGACTGCGCCTGCAAGTCGTCGATCGCGGTGGCCGGGCCGTCCGACTCCAGCAGCGCCAGGACACGTTTCGCCGCGAGGTCCCTGCCCACGGTCTTGGGAAGCGGACAGACGATCTCCACCCGTCCGCCCCCGCCGTCGGGGCGGCGCGGGTGGTCGGCGGGCTGGTAGCGGGTCGACGGGAGCAGCCGGGTGACGGCGGTCAGCGACTCTTCGCTGGGGGCGCGGTCGTCGTTCCACTGCAGGAGCGCCTGGAGGCCCGCGGGCTCCGGCAGCAGGCTGAAGGCGGCCGTCATGGGGGTGGAACGCAGAAGGTCGCGGCCCAGTTCGCTCAGGGCGGTGGCCAGGCGTACCTGGTGGCGGTCGTCCAGGGACACGGCCTGGCCGATGGTCTTGGCGTGGCGCCGCAAGGTGAAGACGTCGCCCTCGGTGCTGATCGGGGTGACCAGCAGGGGGACGGGGCCGCCGGGGCCGGGTGCGTTCACAGCATGGCCTTGGCGATCACGGCGCTCGCGTCGTCGCGTCGCGTTCCGGCCAGGCGCAGCAGGGCCGCCGCGATCAGGGCGGGCGGGTGGTGCAGGAAGCTCGCGAGATCGGTGTGCCGCCAGCGTCCGCTGATGCCGTCGGAGTGCATCGCGAGGATTCCGCCCGCGGGCAGGTGGTGCTCGTAGGTGCGCAGGTGGCGCATCTGCTGGCCGACGATCCCGGGGTGGGAGACGAGGGTGGTGCGGGCGGTGCCGGTGACCAGTGCGGCGGTGATGTTGCCGACGCCGCAGAACAGCAGTCGGCCGTCCGGCTCCAGGCGGGCCACGGCCACCGCCGCGCCGCGGGTCTTGCGCAGGGCCCGGTGCACGTTCTCCATGGCCTGTTCCGGAGTGCGGGCCGCCTCCGTCCGGAAGGCGTGGACGGCTGCCTGCGCGGCCGTGGCGGCCATCGGGCCGTGGCCCAGCCCGTCGCAGGACATGACCAGCACACCCGGGCCCGGTCCCACGACGGACGCGAGCACGGGCGCGGAACGCGGCGGCCGGGCGGCCGGTGCGGGGGAGGCGTGGCCGTACGGCGTCCGCTGCGTTCCGCCCGAGGACGGGGCGGGGGGAAGGTGAGACGTCCGCCCGGCCGGATCCACGCGGGCGGCCCAGGCGTCGCCGCACACCTGTTCACCGCTGATCGGCCGGGTGATGCCGCCCACCAACGGCTCCGTGACCATGAAGGGCTGCGGAGGACGCGGCCAGAAGCGGGCGAGTTGCACGGTCCCCATGCCCGGCAGGGAATGGACGGCGAAGGCGTCGGCCAGGCGTTGGACCGCTCCGAGGCCGATGCCCAGGGTGCCGATGGTGGACATGCCGTCGCGCAGCGCGGCGGGCACGTCCGTCATCCCGGGGCCGCCGTCCACGGCCAGCACCTCGACGCCGGCCGCCGCCTCGTTGCGCAGCGCCCGCAGGAGCAGGAACCCGTCCACGGCGTGCTTGGTGAGGTTGGTCGTCAGTTCGGCGACGGCCAGGACCAGTTGGGAGGTGCGCTGCTCGCCCAGGCCGACACGGCGCCCCAGCGCGGCGGCGGCGCCACGGGCGGCGTCGTAGCGGTCCCGGAACAGGGCCACGTCCTCGCAGTCCAGCAGGACAGGCGTACCGGTGGGCGTCATCGCGCCCACTTCGTGATGGTCACGGTGGTGCCCTGCCCGGCGGCGGTGTCCAGGACGAAGTCGTCGACGAGCCGCTTGGAGCCGGACAGCCCCAGCCCCATGCCGCTGCCGGAGGTCCAGCCGTCGGTCAGGGCGAGGTCCACGTCGGGAATCCCGGCCCCCTGGTCGGCGAAGACCACACGGACGCCGCGGCGGCCGCGCTCCTCCACCACGCGGGCCGTCATGGAGCCGCCGCCACCGTGGATGAGGGTGTTGCGGGCCAGCTCGCTCGCGGCGGTGATCAGTTTGGTCTGCTCCACCAGGGAGAGCCGGCACTCCTGGGCGAGGGTGCGCACGACCTGGCGCGCCTGCACCACGCCCGCGCTGTTGGTGATCGCCAGTGCGTCGGGACCGCCGGAGCTGTCGGTCACAGGCCGGCCGCGGAATCCGGCACGAAGCCCTCGACGGCCTGACCGGTGGAAGCGGCGTGCGCGTGCTGCAACACGCGCAGCCCCTTCTCCAGCGTCAGCGCGGTCCTGACCCCGCCCAGCGACAGGCCGAGCTCGACCAGGGTGATGGCCACGGCGGGACGCATGCCCACCACGACGGTCTCCGCGTCCAGCAGACGCGAGATGGACGCGATCGTGGAAAGCATGCGGCCCACGAACGAGTCCACGATGTCCAGAGCCGTGATGTCGATGATCACACCGTGGGCACCGGTGTCCACGATCCTGGCCGCGAGGTCGTCCTGCAGCGTCAGCACCGAGTGGTCGTCCAGGTCCACCTGGATGGACACCAGCAGAATCTGCCCGATCCGCAGAACGGGCACGCCCTCGCTCAACGGACACCCGCCGAGGAGGAGAGCACCACGCCGGAACGGCGCAGGGCGTGCCGCAGCGCGTCGGCCAGCGTGGCCTTGGTGACGATGTCGCCGAACTCGATGCCCAGCGCGACCACCGTCTGCGCGATCTGCGGACGGATGCCGGAGATCGTGCACTCGGCCCCCATCAGCCGGGCCGCGACCACCGTCTTCAGCAGGTGCTGGGCGACCTCGGTGTCCACCGCCGGAACCCCGGTGATGTCGATGATGGCCTGCTCGGAACCGGTGTCGATCAGCGCCTGGAGCATCTTCTCCATCACGACCATCGTGCGCGCGGAGTCGAGGGTTCCCACCAGCGGAACGCCGATCACGCCGTCCCACAGCTTCACGACCGGCGTGGACAGCTCCATCAACTGCTCGGCCTGCGCCGAGATCAGTTCCTCGCGGGCGCCGGTGTACACCTCGATGGTGAACAGGCCCAGCGTGTCCAGCAGCGCGGCGAAGCGCAGGTACGCCTCGGGGTCGCTTCCCTCGCCGATCATGACCGGTTCCAGGACCTGCTTGAGGGCGAACACGCTCACGGCGGTCTCGCTGGGCGTGAACCCGCGCATCGCGCGGTTGCGGGACAGCTCGGTGAGCAGCGCGCGGACCTCGGCGAACGCCTCGTCGTGTCCGTCCGTGCTGCCGCTGCCGAGCGCGGTCACCAACGCCGCGTAGATCTCGCTCAGTTCCTGGTGCACCTCGGCCCGGCTCACCCGCCCGCCGAGCGAGTCGGCGACCCTGACCGCCCAGTCGGCACCCAGATCCTCACCTCGAACCGACAACAGACCGACCAACCGGTTCGCGACGCTCTTACTGGCCACCAGGCACATCCCTCATCATGGAAGGCCGAACGGCCCCCCTGGGAAATCTAGGCCATCGGAGTGGACGGCGGGTACTCGCCCCGAGTGTCGCCCGCCACGCCGGCTCCGCCGCGCAGCCGCCACCGACCCCGACACCGGCGTGGACAGGCGGGGTTCCGCCGCGATCCGCTCACGCCTCGCGGTCACGCCGAGGCACTGATGGCCTCCCGCACGGTGGGGTAGCAGTCGATCATCTGATCGAGGCCGACGAGTTCGACGACCCTCAGCACGGCGCCCGTGGCACCGGCGATCCTGAGCCACCCGCCGTCCGGCACGGAACCGTGGGCCCGGATGAGCACGTTGACACCGCTGGAGTCCATGAAGGTGGTGCGGCTGAAGTCCACGACGGTGCGCGCGGCGGCCGGGCCCGGCGGGTGCGGCAGCGCGCTGCGGACCTGCTCGGCCGTGTCGCCGTCGATCTCGCCGACGACGGCCACCACGTCGACGCCGTCGGCGTCGAGACAGGTGATCGAGAACTCTTCGGTGCTGTCCGGAAGATGAATTGCTGCCACTCACTCTGGTCGACGACGGGGACACTGCGACCGCACATTATGCGCGAAGTCCCGCACCGGTCGGCCTCGGGGGCCCTCTTCACAGGAAAGAGGGTGCTGGTGCGTGCAGGTCGTTCCCCCCGGGGTACCCGTCGCCCGGCAACCGGGAGAAACGGCGAAGGCGGACCAATGTGAGGGCATCGCCGGGCGACCCGGGCGGCAGCCGGCCGGGCAACGCGCCCGAAGTGACATTCACCGTCCGTGACGGTGCCGCCATCTCCGAGGCCCGGCGCCGCGCCGAGCGCTTCCTCACCCGCCTGCACCGCTCGCACGGCATCGCCGTGCCCCCGCACGCCGTGGAGATCACCCAACTCGTGGTCAGCGAACTGGTCACCAATGCCCGCAAGTACGCGCCCGGCCCCGTCCTGGTGCACCTGAAGGTCGCGGAGGGAACCGTGCAGGTGACGGTCCGCGACACCGCGCCCGGCCTGCCCAAGTCCCTCCCGGCCGACCCCGGCCGGGTCGGCCGGCACGGCCTGGAGATCGTCAAGGCCCTCGTCCAGCGCTTCGAGATCCACCCCGACGCCACCGGCAAACGCATCACCGGCCACATCGCCTACCCCTGACAGCGCCTCCGCGCTCGGTAGCCCGCACTCGGCTCAGGGGCCGGCGTCGGGGTCGGCGCCCCCGGGGTCGGGTGCGGTGGCGTCGTCGTCGCCGTCGGTACGGGCCGTCAGGGCGTCGAGACGCTCGGCGAGGGCGGGGTGGTCCGGCGTCAGGTGGGGGCGGACGGCCCGAAGCGGCTCGACGAGGGCCGCCGGGTCGTCGAGGGTGAGCGCGGCGTCGAGATCGGCGAGGGGCCGGCGCGCTGCGGGGGCCAGGTCGGTGAGCGCGGTGATCCGGCCGGCGATGCCGCGCAGCGCACCGGCGTTGCGGCGTGCCCAGGCGCTGGTCGTGCGGTCGGCCGCGCGACGGTCGCGGGTGGCCTGGACGCGCTGTTCCCCGGTGGATCCGGCGGGCCCCGGGCGGTTGCGCAGGTAGCGCCGTTCGGCGGCTTGCCGACTGGCGACTCCCAGCGGACGGGCGAGGTCGGACCAGCTGGCACCCCGGTCGCGAGCCGTCTCGATCAGGCCGGTCTCCCAGCCCGCGAGGCGTTCACGTACCTGTCGCAGCAACAGGAGCGAATCCAGGACCTGTTGTTCCTCGGTGCCGCCGGTGTCTCCCGGCTCCGCGGTGTCCGCCGGCCGCTGCCGCGCGGCGCGCATCGTCTCGTCGATGGCCTCGATGGCTGCCTCCGCCGCGCGGAAGGAGGCTGGGCTGCCGGGCGCGTCCTCTCCGGGCGAGCCGGGCCGTTCGGTGGCCATGGAGCCCCTTTCCCGCATGTCAGCCATGCCGTTGCCGCTTTGTCATCCGTTCGATGACGCCGCTGTTTGTCATCCATCGGATGACATGGTACAACAGTTTCAGTGCAGCGCATTGGCAGGTACTGCCCGAGCCTTATGGAGGTGTTTCGCGATGTTGATGCGCACCGACCCGTTCCGCGAACTCGACCGCCTGACCCAGCAGTTGACGGGACCGGCCACCTGGTCGCGGCCGTCCACGATGGCCATGGACGCCTACCGCGTGGGGGACGAGTACGTCGTCGCCTTCGACCTTCCCGGCGTCAGCGCCGACGCGATCGACATCGACGTCGAGCGCAACATGCTGACGGTCAGCGCCGAGCGCCGGCCGACCGTCAAGGCGGACGACATCCAGATGGAACTGTCGGAGAGGCCGCTCGGTGTGTTCACCCGGCAGATCGTGCTGGCCGACACCCTCGACACCGAGCGCATCCAGGCCGACTACGACGCCGGCGTGCTGACGCTGCGCATCCCGATCGCCGAGCGTGCGAAGCCCCGCAAGATCACCGTCGGCGGCCGTGCCGACCGCAAGGAGATCGACGGCTGACGGCCCTGCGGGCATGTGGCAACCCATCCACCGGAGCGCCGCCCGCCGACGCCGCACGACAAGGGGCGGCGGCGGAGGCGGCGTCTCCGGTGGGGGCCCGCGGCCCTCGACCCGTCACGGGTGATGTGTGAATCCGCGGATTTCTCCCGTGCGGGTCCGAGCGGAACAGGCGGGCCGCTCGGGCGCTGATCCGGCGGTCCACGAGACGCGGGTCGAACCAGGATCCGTAGTCCGTCATCCGGTATCCGTAATCCGTAGGGCGAACGGGGAGGGCACGCCAACTCCGCCGTCGTTCCCCTCTGTTGTCAGGCGCGCGCCGCGCCCCGGACATGTCGCGCCGGGAGGACGACCGCTCTCCCGCACGCACCCCGCGAGTACGAAAGGAACCAACGCAGTCATGTCCCTCTCCTCGTCCCCGACCCTCGCGGCCACTCGGCTCCCGGTCCTCACGTCGTACGAGCGGCTGCTGGAAGCCGTCCGTTACGCGGGCGCCTACCCGACGCGTGAACGGGCGGAGAAGTCCGTCCGTCTGGTCCTGGCGGAGCTCGGCCGTCAACTGCCCTCTTCCGAGCGGGAGGAACTGGCCGCGAGCCTGCCCGAGGAGGCGGCCCGCCTCCTGGCCGGGGACGCCACGGACCACGCCGCCCCCATGACCGGGTGGTCGTTCGTGAAGACCCTTGCCACCCGCACCGGGACGGCGCCCGCCGTCATGCGCTGGGACGTGGGATCCGTGCTCACCAGCGTCGCCGGCCTGGTCGACCCCGACCTCCTCACCCGGCTCCTGCGGCGGCTGCCGTCCGGCTACGCACTGCTCTTCGGCCGCGCGGAGCTCGTCCAGGCCGCCTGAGGGGCGCTGACGGCGAGGACCGCGGGTGACGGTCGCGGCGGCGAGTTCGCGGGAAGCGGGAATCCGACCGACCGCCGGACCGGAGACCCGCCCGCCTCGGTCGCCGGTCGGGGTGGGGGCCCGGACGACCGCGTCGCGTGCTCTGGGCCGAACCCAAAAACCGTACAGAGCAACCTGGTTGAGAACCGACCGCCGTTGGGGCGCCATCGGGCGCCCCGGAGCGAGGGCGGGGCTGAGCGGCCGCGGGGCTCTCGGCGAAGCGCGAGGCTCTCGTGCCTCCGGGGTCTGTCACGCCCGGAGGCACGGGAGCCTCTTCTGTTTCTGTCCGTCGACTCAGTGGTCGAGAGCCAGGTGCAGAGCGAGGAGATCCTTGCCGTAGTCGTTGCCGTTGGGGGTGCGGATGACGGAGTGGATGTGACGCTGGTTGCTCCCGGCCGCCCATCCCGCGGCCTTGCCGATGGGGCCGAGATCCTGGCAGTCCAGCTCGATGAGCACGACAGGGCTATGGACGCGGTAGTACATCGGCGCGTCGTCGTCGGTGGGGCCGTGCCAGGAGAAGTGGGTCTCGTTCGTGTGTTTCTTGATCTCGGCCATCCTGACCCTGGCGTGGGGTTCGTCGACGTGCCCGACGAACAGCTCGACGATCCTCCACAGCTTCGCGACCTGACGTCGGTTCAGGGCGGAGGCCCTGATGCCCTCGTAGGGCATGACCGCGTTGTCCGAGTAGGCGCCGGCCGTCAGGTCCCTGTCGCTGGTGGATGCGGCGGTGATCGCGACCTTCCGCTGACCGGCGCTCAGTGAACGGAGGAACGCGAAGCCGGCGGCGAGTTCCTCCTCGAAGCTCTTCGTCCCCTCGTACTCGCTGTCGATGCCGTAGTCGGCGACGCGGGGCTCGGACCCCATGAAGGTCGGGGTCATGACGACCTGGTCACCCAGGACGAAATAGTTGATCACCAGGTGGTGGCCCTCGAACTGCCAGCCAACTGGTCCGTCAGGTCCACCAACTGCCCGCCGTACAGGTTGAGATGGCGCATCTTGTCGGCGTTCTCGACCCCGCGGACGCTCATGCCCGCCTTCAGGATCGCCAGCGCCCTGACGCGCTGCGCCTCGGTCATGTCGGCAAGGCTCAGCCCGGCGTCCCGGTCGCCGTCGACGTTGGTCCACAGGCGCCACTGGTCCTGGGTGTAGTCGGTCGTGCTGACGGGGAACGTGACGGCCTGGCGCTGAGCCTCCGTGAGGGAGGCGAACCACGCTCGGGCTGCGGCCACGACCTTCCCCGTGGACGCGCCGGTCCGGTGGACGCTGTAGAGATCCTCGACCACGGTGCCGTCCGTGGTCACGCCCACGAAGGCGTCCTTGACCCCCGGGGCCCCGCCCCCGCCTCCGGGGCCGCCGGTCGGCCCGGCGGAGGGGGCGGCCGACACGGAGGCGGAGGCCGTCGGTGAGACCGACGCCGACGTGTCCGCGGCGTCCGACAGGAACCGTGCTCCGAGCTGTGAAGCCGGTGCCGCGGTGCCTGGCGGCTCGGAGGGCACGTGCCGACGACGTTTCGACGAGCCGCGCGTGGTTCGACCGCTCCGGAAGCCCGGCGTCAGCTCCGGGAATCTCGCTTCAGAGCACGGGAATTTATATGACACGTCATTGATTGGAGTCGGTGTGAGTCCGCAGGATCGGGCTCACGGACAGGGCCCCGGGCACGGATCGGGCGCCGGAATGGATGAGGGTATGTCGCGGTTACCAGAGACCAAGTGGGGCGCTTCCTTGCTGGACCGCCTTGCGCGAGGAGTCGCGGCTCCTCGGGTCGACGAAGGTTCGCAGTCGGAGTGAGAGTCTCCGGAATACATGACGAGTCAAATATTTCAACGATCGGCGGTCGTCGAGACCGCCAGAAGCGAAACGAGAAGATCATGGGACAGTTCGACACCAAGACCGTCGTGATCACGGGCGGGACCACCGGTATCGGCCTCGCGACGGCACGCAAGTTCGCTGCCGAGGGCGCCCGCGTCTACCTCACCGGCCGCCGCAAGGAGACCCTGGACGAGGCTGTCGCCGCCGTGGGCGGTGACGTGACCGGGATCCAGGCGGACAGCTCCGACCTGGCGGACCTCGACCGGCTCTACGCGGCCGTCGCCGCCGACGGATACCGGATCGACGTGCTCTTCGCCAACGCGGGCGGAGGCGAGTTCGCGACCCTGGAGCAGGTCACCGAGGAGCACTTCGACACCACTTTCGGCTCCAACGTGCGTGGCGTCCTCTTCACCGTGCAGAAGGCACTGCCCCTGCTCAACGACGGCGCCTCGGTCATCCTGACCGGCTCCACCGCCGGCTCGGCGGGCGGCGAGGCGTTCGGTGTCTACGGCGCATCGAAGGCCGCCGTGCGCTCGTTCGCCCGTACCTGGGCCAACGAGCTGAAGGGACGCGGCATCCGCGTCAACGTCGTCGCCCCCGGGCCGATCGAGACGCCCGGTCTGGCCGGTCTCGCGGCCGACGACGACGCTGCCGCCCAGATGCGCGACTACCTGGTGAGCACCGTTCCGCTCGGCCGCATGGGCGCGGCGGACGAGGTCGCGTCCGTGGTCGCCTTCCTCGCCTCTCCCGCGGCGAGCTTCGTCACCGGGACCGAGCTGTTCGTCGACGGTGGCGCCCAGCAGGTCTGACCGCGGCCCCGGCCCGCCGTCCTCGCGCCGGCGGGCCGGTCGGCCGTCCGCGCCCTTGGACCCGGCTCTCCCCGCCACCGGTGCCAGGACGAAGTCGCCTAGGGTGACTGCCATGGACAGCGAGACCGACCCCCTCACCCCCACCGAGGAGAGGGCGTGGCGCGGCGTGCTCCGCATGCACGACCTCCTGGTCAACCGTGCGGGCCGGTCGCTCCAGTCGGCCTTCGGCCTGTCGGCCGCGGACTACTCCGTACTGGCCGAACTCACCCGCGTCCCCGGCAGCCGCCTGCGGATCCAGGAACTGGTCCGGGTGCTGGGGTGGGAGAGCAGCCGGCTCTCCCACCACCTGGCCCGGATGGAGTCCCGCGGCCTGGTCCTGCGGGAGACCTGTGCCGAGGACCGGCGCGGTACCACGGTGGTGGTGACGCGGCAGGGTCTCGAAGCCATCGAGGCCGCCGCCCCGCGCCACATCGAGGACGTACGCCGTATCTTCCTCGACCACCTGACACCCGGTCAGGTCGCCCTGCTCGCCGAGATCGCCGAGCAGGTCATCGAACGCAACACCCGTGGGGACGCGGCCTCGGACGCCTGACGCCTGACGCCTGACGCTTGACGCCCGGCGTGCTGCGGCCTGACGCGTCGGGCCCGGCGCGCCGCGTGCCGGTCCTCCGCACCGGCGACGGCATCGACGTGCCGAACGGTTCGCACCGTCGCTTCGCGGTCTCCTCTCCTCCGAAGACGTCGACGGCGGCGCCGATGTGGCGTCGGCCGACGTCGGAACAGAAAGGCAGTGCGCAGTGCCGAACGCCATGGTGATGAGCGGGTACGGGCCGCCGGACGTGCTCCGGTGGAGCCACGTGCCCCTCGTGGAGCCCGGTGAGGGCGAGATCCGCATCCGGGTCAAGGCCGCAGGTGTCAGCCCCACCGATCTCGCGATCCGGTCCGGGGAGCTTCGCTTCCCCTTGGGCGATCCCGCCGTCCTGGGCTACGAGGTCGCGGGCGTCGTCGACGCGGTGGGCCCCGGCGTGACGGGAACCTCCGCCGGCGACGAGGTCGCCGCCATGCTCATGGACCGCGGGGGCTACGCCGAGTACGCACTGGCCTCCGCATGGGCGCCCAAGGCGGCCTCGGTCTCGTGGACGGACGCCGCAGCGATTCCCGGCTCGGTGGAGGCGGCGGCCGGAGTCCTGCGCCAACTCGGCGTGAAGGGCGGGGAAAGGCTGCTGATCGTGGGCGGCGGCGGTTCCGTGGGAGCCATCGCCACGCAACTGGCGGTGGCGCAGGGCGTCGAGGTCGTCAGCGCCGTCGGGCAGCGGGACGACGCGTTCGCCGAGGAGATCGGGGCCCGTCCGGTCCGGTACGGCGCCGGTCTCGTCGAGGCCGTGCGGGCCCTGGGGCCGGTGGACGCGGTCTTCGACGCCGCGGGCACGGGAGTTCTGGCCGACGCCGTCACCCTGGCCGGTGGACCGCGGCGGGTCATCACCCTCTCGGACCACGAAGCCGCCAAGCACGGCGTCACCCTGTCGGTGCCCACCGCCGACCGCGCGCCCGGCGCGGTGGCCGAGGGGCTGAAGCTGTTCGCCGAAGGCCGTCTCCGGCTGAAGGAACGACACGTCATGCCCCTGCGGGACGCCGCCGAGGCCCACCGACTGCTGGAGAACCACGAGGTACGGGGCCGCGTCGTGCTCACCGTGGACTGAGCGACTCAGGGCAGCGGGGCTCTCCCGCCGAAGATCCCTCCGAAGGAAGGACGGCGCGGGCCCCGTAGCCGTGTGCCCGCGCTGTCCCTTCGGCCGGATCCGCCCCGCGGCCCTGTCTGTCCCGTAGGGCTGACCGGGGCACCGGCCGATGCCCCGGTCAGCCCAGCCGGAGACGGCGGCCGCAGAGGCCCGCGCCCCCCGAGCGAAGGCGGAGCGACCTTGCCGGCGTCCGGCGACGGTGCGCCACCCCCCAACTAAGCGCGCGTTCGCGGGTGTTGGTGGCCCACCCCTCCAGCCGGACGGCATCGGCGTCGGCGTCGCAGCGCCGTCACGTCTCCCGCCCCGCCCCGGGGGTCAGCAGCCGGCGGATGCGTGCGTACTCGGCGGCCATCTCGGGTGTGGCGAGGAAGTCGTCGAGGTCGGCGGAGACGTCGTGGTCGACGTCCTCGACGGAACGGATGGCGAGTTCGTAGATCTCGCCGCGCCGGTTCTGCTCCAAGTAGCTCTGCCAGTGCGCCAAGGCGCTGATGACGGTGAGGACGCCCTGGTCCAGGCCGTCGTCGACCAGGATGCCGTCGTAGACGGTCGCGAGAGCGTCGTGCAGTTCGGCCGCGCCGATGGTCAGCACGTTCGCGCAGGCGTCGCCGAGTGCGGTCAGGGCCTCTTCGCCGAGTTCGTCGTCCGTCGCGCCGACGAGCAGGTCCGGCCGCACCAGACGCGTGACCGTCTCCTCCCCGAAGGCGCGCACGCCACCTTCGGTGGCCTCCACGACGAGGCGGAGGACGGCCGCCTCAAGTTCACTGTAAGTCACGTGCGCAGCCTATGAGTTGAGGTCGGCGGTGGGGGAGGCGCGGTGCGCGGGGCGGACCGAACCGGCCCGTCATGAACAGGCAAGTCACCGCCCCCGTGGACCGGTTGACGCCGTCACTGGATCGCGGACGCGTCGTCCCAGTCCTCGAAGTCGTCGAAGTCCATGTTGGCGATGGCCAGGTTGCAGTGCATCTCGTGCGGAGTGACGGACGCCGATATCCGGAACGGCGGCGTCTCCTCCTCGGGGTCGGTACTCACCGCGAGGAGCGTCGGCCGCGGGCCCTCCATACTGGTGCGGTCGGCGAGGAACACCACCGCCCAGCCGCATTCGACCGGCTCCTCACCGTCCTCGGAGGCGGTGAGGGCGGCGAGGATCTCGTCGGGGGAGGCGTCCGCCCACGCCGGATCGTCGACGAAGCGGATCTCCTCCTTGAGGCTGCCGTTGTCCTCGTCGCGCGCGTCGAAGACCCACGGTTCGTCGAGGGCGTTCCGCACGCGCTGCCATGCGGCATCGTCCCGGTGGTCGGTGCGGACCACCAGCATGGGCGGATAATCCTCGTCGGTCCTCGGCATTGCGCGCACGAAAGTCCCCTCTTCTCAACTGGCGGCTTCGACAGCCGCGTTGGCAGTGTGGGGACAGCCTAGGGACAGGGTCCGACAACGGCGCGGGGCATCCCTTCCGGGACACCCCTGTGCCGGTCGCCGGACCGTGGGAAGACGAGGGTGCCACGAGGTCACCGGACGCTGGAACGCCTCCGGCCCCCGCCGGTCCGGCCGAGGCCGGCACGCCCCGCCCCGCCCCGGCCGGCTCGGCTCAACGCGCCTCAGCGGCGGCGCTGTTCGGCCCGGAGTTCGAAGTCGCCGTAGCTGTTGTCGGCGGGGTTGACCGTCACGCCGGGAGCCACGATCTCGTCGATGCGGTCGAGCACGTCGGTGCTCAGCGTGATGTCGGCCGTCGGCAGGAACGCTTCGAGCTGCTCCATGGTGCGCGGCCCGATGATCGCCGAGGTGACCCCGGGGTGGTTGATCACGAAGGCGACGGCCAGCTCGATCAGGGAGAGGCCGGCCTCCTCGGCGAGGAGCGCGAGTTGTTCGACGGCGTCCAGCTTGCGCCGGTTGGCCGGGGTGCTCATGTCGAAGCGGGCCTGCGGGCGGGCCGCGGAGGCCGGGCCCGAGGTGTTGTCCTTGCGGTAGCGGCCCGAGAGCCAGCCGCCGGAGAGCGGGCTGTAGGTCAGCGTGCCCATGCCGTGGCGGCGCACGGTGGGCAGGACGTCCTCCTCGATGCCGCGGACCAGGATCGAGTACGGCGGCTGCTCGGTCACGAACCGCTCCAGGTGGCGCTCCCGGGAGACGAACTGCGCCTCGGCGATCTGGGAACCGGCGTAGGACGAGGAGCCGATGTACCGCACCTTGCCCTGGTGCACGAGGTCCGAGAGGGCGCCGAGGGTCTCGGCGACGTCGGTGTCCGGGCTGGGGCGGTGCACCTGGTAGAGGTCGATGTGGTCGGTGCCCAGGCGCCTGAGCGAGTTCTCGACCTCGCGGATGATCCAACGCCGGGAGCCGCCACGCTGGTTGGGGTCGTCCTGGCTCATCGGCATGAAGAACTTGGTGGCGAGGAAGACGTCGTCGCGGCGGCCCGCGAGGGCCTTGCCGACGATCTCCTCCGAGACCCCGGCGGAGTACACGTCGGCGGTGTCGACGAAGTTGATGCCGGCGTCGAGGGCGCGGTGGATGATCCGTACGGAGTCGGCCTCGTCCTCGTTGCCCCAGGGACCGAACATCATCGCGCCCAGGCACAGGGGGCTGACGTGGACGCCGGTACGGCCGAGCGGTCGGTACTGCATGCGCTGTTCTCCTTGTTCGTTCGAGTGGTCGGTGGTGCGGCCGTCCGTCCCTCCCGCTGTGGGGAGGGACGCCGGGGACGGACGGACGCGGACGGTCAGTCGTTCCCGGCGGAGACGACCGTGCCGGTGGTCGTCCAGCTCGCGAGCAGGTCCAGTGCCTCGCGCTCCGGGGAGTCCGGCTCGGGGGTGTAGAAGTTGAGGCGCAGCCCCGGGTCGGACGGCAGCTCCATGGCCTCGTAGGGCAGGGCGAGAGCGCCGACCAGCGGGTGGTGGAGCCTCTTCACACCGGAACGGTGGAACTTCACGTCGTGCCGCGCCCACCGGCGGGCGAAGTCGTCGCTCCGGGTCGTCAGTTCCCCGATCAGGTCGGTCAGCGCCTTGTCGTGCGGGGCCCTGCCCGTCTCGGAGCGCAGGAAGGCGACGGCGTCGTCGGCTCCCCGGTCCCAGTCCACCCAGAAGCGCCGGCTCGCGGGGTCGAGAAACATGAAGCGGGCACTGTTGACCGGCCCCCGCTGGGCGAACAGCGGCGAGTCGAAGAGCGGCGCGTACAGCGCCCGGCCCAGGGCGTTGGCGGCCACGGTGTCGAACCGGGCGTTGCGGACGAACGCCGGCACGCCGCTCATCGAGTCGAGCAGCCGCAGGATCGTCGGCCGCACCCGGGAGGAGGTCACCGTGGGCCGTCGGCCGGACGGGGTCGAGGCGCGCGCCAGGTCGTAGAGGTGGGTGCGCTCGGCCTCGTTGAGCTGGAGGGCGTGCGCCAGGGCTTCGAGTACGGAGTCCGAGGCGCCGCCGAGGTTCCCGCGCTCCAGCCGGACGTAGTAGTCCACGCTCATGCCCGCGAGCAGGGCGACCTCCTCGCGGCGCAGACCCGCGACGCGGCGATTGCCGCCCCAGACCGGCAGGCCCGCCTGTTCCGGGGTGATCCGGGCCCGCCGCGTGCCGAGGAACTCCCGGATCTCGGCGGCCAGGCCCTTCTTGTCAGACATGGCCACGGCCGGACTTCGCGCGGGCGTTGCGCGGTGGTGCCGGACGGCACCACCCGGTGCGCGATACGGCTCCGGCGGGGGCCAGTGACACGGGGAACTCCTCTGCGTTGGTGTGCGGTCCGCGTGGCGGTCCTGTCCTGCCTCGCGATCTGTCCCGCCCCTCCACCGTAGGTCGGCCGGCGGCCACCTGCGAGGTACTGCCAGTACCTGGAAGAACAGTGACTCCCACCCGCGGGCCCGTGCGCGGTTAGCTGGAGAAGCCCCGGAGGGCCGGACACGCCGGGACCGTCTCCGCGACGCTCGGGCGCGGCGCTGACCTGTGCTCCGCCGTCCCTCCGCCATCCTCTGGGTACTGGCCCCTCGTGAAGGCCCCGCCCCTTCTCGTGCCCGCACGGGCACTCCGCACGGAAAGGTCCCGCAATGCAGACCCTCACCCTGAACAACGGCGTCGAGATGCCCGCCCTCGGCCTCGGCGTCTTCCAGACCCCGCCCGACGAGACCCGGGACGCCGTGAAGGCCGCGCTCGAACTCGGCTACCGGCACATCGACACCGCGGCGGCCTACGGCAACGAGCGCGAGGTCGGCCAGGCACTGCGCGACTCCGGGGTGCCCCGCGACGAGGTCTTCGTCGAGACCAAGATCTGGATCAGCGACTACGGCTACGACGAGACCCTGCACGGTTTCGACAAGAGCGCCGCCAAGCTCGGCGTGGACCGGATCGACCTGCTGATCCTGCACCAGGCTCTGCCAGCGGACTTCGACAGGACCCTCGACGCCTACCGTGCCCTGGAGAAGCTCCTGGCCGACGGCAAGGTCCGCGCGATCGGCGTCAGCAACTTCATGACCGACCACCTCACCGCACTGCTCGACGCCACCTCCGTCGTGCCGGCCGTGAACCAGTTGGAGATCCACCCGTACTTCCAGCAGCGCGCCGTCCTCGACTTCGACGACGAGCACCACATCCTCAACCAGGCGTGGTCCCCCATCGGCGGGATCACCTTCTACCCGGGCTACGGCGAGCACCGCAAGAGCGTCCTGGAGGACCTGGCCGTCACCGGCATCGCCGAGGCTCACGGCAAGAGCCCGGCCCAGGTGCTCCTGCGCTGGGGCATCCAGCAGGGCCGGTCGGTCATCCCCAAGTCCACCAAGCGGCACCGTATCGCCGAGAACATCGACGTCTTCGACTTCGAACTCACCGGCGAGGAACTCGCCGCCCTCGACGCACTGGAGACCGGCCGGCGCGGAGGCCCCGAGCCCGAGGCGGTCACCCTCGCCTCCTTCGGCCGCGCCATCCCCGAGGCCTGACGGCGCCGCCGTCCGACGCCACGCCTGACTCTGCTCCCGGAGTGCTGTTCCGGGGGAGCGGGGGAGCGGACAAGACGCGGTACGTGCTCGGGTGCGGCCGCGGCCGAGCCCGCGCAGGGCCTCTTCGGGCCGTGAAGTGCCGTGCCCGCGACGGGAGTTCGGGCGGGGACCGCCCCCGGCGACTGGGGATACACCGGGGGCCGTCCAGGGCGTCACACCCTCAATGGTGGAGCAGCCGTTCGACCAGGTTCCACACCGCGCGCGCCGCGAGTGCGGTTCCCAGGCGTCCGACCACCTCGCGCAGCCACCCCTTCCGGGACGGCGCGCTCTCGGTCGCCACCATGTGCCCACCTCACCTCATCTTGTTGGGCCGGGAGCGCCGGAGAGCCCGGCACCCCCCAGCAGGACCCGGGCGGCCAACCGCTCCCGGCCGAGCCAACTGATGAGGTGTGGCACCACGAAGCTACGCACGCCCGGTGCGGCCGGGCAGGGCGCAGACGAAGCACGGAGGGCGTGTTCGGGCGGCGCTCGCCACGGCTGCCTCACAGGCATCGGGCAAGGCTCAGCCGGCGGTGCGCAGCGGTGGGACGGTCGGTACCTCGATGGCGTTCTCGATGTCCGCGAGGGTCATCCTGAACTGCTCGGGGTAGGAGTCGCGCTCGGTGCGGCGAGCCGGTTCGCTGGTGCGCCAGGTGTACAGGCACTGGCCGCACTGGAGCACGTCCCAGACGCCGGGCACGGGCGAGGTGGCGAGCTTGCCGACCGTCTCGAAGGCACAACGGGGGCAGACGAGTGGGGAGTTCGAGTTCACGACAGGTCCTTTCGGGGGAGGGGATACGGCGGTAGGCGGGGCCGCGCTGGTCAGCCGCGCGAGGCCATCAGCTTCTGGAGCTTCGCCGCCCACTCCTTGGTCTCCGGCAGGTCCTTGGCGGGGGTGGAGAAGTTGCCGCGCACGTCGGGGGAGACCGGCGTCGTCGCGTCGATGATCATCTTGCTGGTGATGCCGGCCGGCTGGGCGGCGGGAGCCAGTTCCAGGACGGACAGGTTCGGGATGATGACCACGTCGTCCTTGGGGTTGACCTTGGCCGACATCGACCACAGGACCTGGGGCAGGTTGAACGGGTCGACGTCCTCGTCCACCAGAACCACCTGCGCCACGTATCCCAGGCCGTGCGGCGTGGTCATCGCCCGCATGCCGACGGCCTTGGCGAAACCGCCGTACCGCTTGGCCGTGGAGATGATGACCATCAGCCCGTGCGTGTACATGGCGTTGACGGCCTGCACCTCGGGGAACTCGGCGCGCAACTGCTTCAGCAGCGGTACGCAGGTGTTGGGACCCACGAGGTAGTCGACCTCGGTCCACGGCATGCCCAGGTAGAGGGACTCGAAGACGGGGTCGGTGCGGTGGGAGACGCGGTCGACACGGATGACCGGCATGCGGCGCCCGCCCGAGTAGTGACCGGTGAACTCGCCGAAGGGTCCCTCGATCTGGCGCTTGCGGGACTCGATGACTCCCTCGATGACGACCTCACTGCCCCACGGCACGTCGAAGCCGGTCAGGGGAGCGGTGGCGATGGGAGCCGGTGCGCCGCGCAGGGCGCCCGCCATCTCGTACTCGCTCTGGTCGTACGCCATCGGCATGCCCGCCACCACGGTGATCACCGGGTCGTTGCCGAGGGTGATCGCGATCGGCAGGTCCTCGCCCTTCTCCTCCGCCTTGAGAAGGTGCTGGGCGATGTCGTGCATCGGCACGGGCTGGAAGGCCAGTTGGTTGGCGCCGATGACCTGGATGCGGTAGGTGCCGACGTTCTGCTTGCCGAAGTCGTCCGGGTCCTCCGGGTCGCGGGACACCACGGCGGCCTTGTCGAGGTAGAACCCGCCGTCGCCGTCGTTGAGCCGGAACAGCGGGAGCACGGAGAAGAGGTCGACGTCCGCGCCCTCCTGCGTGTTCTCGCGCCAGGGGGCGTCCTCGCGGCGTTCGGGGGCGACCGGGAAGGCGTCCCAGCGGGCGGCGAACGTCTCGACCTGTTCCTTGACCGGAGTGTTCTTCGGCAGGCCGAGCGCGAGGGCGTGGTTGGCCCAGGAACCGTGCACGTTCATCGCGATCCGGGCGTCGGTGAAACCGGCGACCCGGTCGAAGTAGAGGGCCGGGGCGTTCTCGCCGATGCGCCCCGTGGCGTTCGCGGCCGCCGCCAGATCCGGTTCCGGCAGCACCTCCTCGGCGATGCGCAGCAGTTGTCCCTCCTTCTCCAGGGTCGCGAGGAAACTGCGCAGGTCGTCGTAGGCCATGGGTGCTCCAAAAAGTGGTGGTCGGTGAAGGACTGCGAAAGGGGAGGTTGTGCGAAGTGCCGGGCTCTGTCGGTGAGTTGTCGGGGGGCCTGGCCGGAGGCCGCGTGGACGCTCGGCTCGCCCCGTGCCGGGGTGGGCCGGGCCTCAGGAAGCGGTCCGCGCGGTGGCGCGCGCGGCGCGCATGCCCTCCCAGCGCCGGGCGGCCGGGGCGGGCAGGTCGAACTGGTCGAGAACCCGGGCGGTGATGTGGTCGACGATGTCGTCCACGGAGCGCGGGTGGTTGTAGAAGGCGGGCATCGGCGGCACGATCCGCACGCCCGTGCGGGCCAGGGCCAGCATGTTCTCCAGGTGGATCTCGCTCAGCGGCGTCTCCCGCGGCACCAGGACCAGCCTGCGCCGCTCCTTGAGGACGACGTCGGCGGCCCGCGCCACCAGCCCCTCCGCGTAACCGACGCGGATGCCCGCCAGTGTCTTCATGGAGCACGGCACGATCACCATGCCGTCGGTGCGGAACGAACCGGAGGAGATGGTCGCCCCCTGGTCGTCCGGGCTGTGCGTCACGTCCGCGAGCGCGGTCACCTCGGCGACCGGCCGGCCCGTCTCCAGTTCGATCGTCGCCCGCGCCCAACGGGACAGGACGAGATGGGTCTCCACGTCCCGCAGCTCCGCCAGGTTCTCCAGCAACCGCACGCCGATCGCGGCCCCCGTCGCTCCGGTCATGCCCACGATCAGACGCACCGCTCACTCCCCGCACCTCGGTGACCTGCGCGAACGTTCGCGCGGTCGGTTGAGTCCACGCTAGGAGCCAGTTCGTGCGGGGCGGCGGTACCCTCGGGACTCACGATGGGAAGAAACGGACAACCTGGCGGGGTACGGGATCTCGACTACACGGCCGGCGTCGGTGCCCCCACCGGCGTCGAACTGGTCGAACTCGCCGGCCTGTACGACCGGTCCCTGCGGCACGGCAACGATCCGTACGCCCCGCTGCGCCCCGCCTTCCACCAGTTGATCGCGGTCCGTGGCCGCCCGTTGCGCATGGCGGTGGACTTCGTGGAACACGTCCTGCCGCCCGGTTCCTGGATCTGGATCCGGCCGGGCCAGGTGCAGCGCTTCGGCCCGGACCTGGTGACGGCGGACGGAGTGATCGTTCTGTTCCAGCGCGGCTTCCTGCCCCCGGCGACCGTCGCCGCCGCCCACATGGACCCCCCGTACCAGCAGGAGCCGCTGCTGCCCGCCGGTACGGACGCGGAGGCCCTGGCCCGGGGGCTGGACCATCTCACGTACGAGTACGGCGCCATGGCCACCCTGCCGCTCGACTCGCACGTCGAGGTGCTGCGCCACCTGGTGTCCGTGCTGGTCCTGCGGCTCGCGACCGTACGGGGCACGGCCTCGCGGCCCGGCACGGTGAGCGAGGTGTTCCGGCGGTTCCACGACGCGGTGGAGCGCGACCACGCGACGACCCGGCGGGTCGGGGACTACGCCGCGGCACTCGGCTACAGCCCCCGGACCCTGACCCGGGCGACGCGCGCGGTGACGGGAGCCGGGGCGAAGCAGCTCGTGGACGACCGGGTCCTGCTGGAGGCCAAGCGTCTCCTCCAGCACAGCCGTCTCTCGGCGAAGGAGGTCGCCGGGAGGCTGGGTTTCGTGGACGCGAGCGACTTCACCAAGTTCTTCCGGCTGCGGACCGGGGCGACCCCGGCGGTGTTCCGCGCCCAGGCCCTCGGGCGCGGTACACCGCCGGGGCCGCCCACGAGGCCGGCAGGTCCTTGAGCCCGCCACCGACTCCCCGGAACCCTGCCGCTCGCGGACAGGGGAGGGGCCGGCGACGAAGAAGGGGTGTGCCCACGGACGGGCATACCCCTTCACGCACCGGTCGGCGCGCGGTCGTTCAGCCGAAGGCGATCGAGAACGTCACCACCGGTACCAACGGCCCTTGCGGCCGCTGCCGGACGGCTTGATCACGAAGCCGAGCAGCCACACGATGAGCACGATCACCGCGATCCACCACAGGGCCTTCAGCGCGAAACCCGCACCGAAGAGGATCAGGGCCAACAGAAGAACGAGAAGCAGGGGAACCATTTCATCAACCTCCGAGCGGCCGTCTGCTCCGTGCTCCGATCTTCAAACGTTCTTCCCGTTCGTGATCGAAGCCGCGGGTGCGCCCTCGTCGCCGACGCGAGCGGGCGGAGAGGCCGCTGTGCGAGCAGCATGCGCGGGGATGCCTCTGCCCGGCGTGCGCACGCGAGGCGCCGGCATCCTCGGCACCATCCTCAACGCGCGGTCGACGAAGGCGCGCGGCGAGGTGAACAGGTGGGCGGACGCCGGGCGGCCCCGCGGTGGGCACCGGCGGTGTGTCACGGCTGCGTGGTGATCTGGATCAGGTTGCCGCAGGTGTCGTCGAAGACCGCCACGGTGACCGGCCCCGCCTCCAACGGCTCCTGGGGGAAAACGACCCCGAGACCGCGCAGGCGTTCGTACTCCGCGTGCACGTCGTCGACGGCGAACTGGGCGAGGGGGATGCCGTCGGCGACGAGCGTGTCGCGGTAGGTCCGTGCGGCCGGATGGCCGAGGGGCTCCAGCAGGAGTTCGGTGCCGCCGGGCTCCTCGGGGGACACGACGGTCAGCCATCGGTCCTTCTCGCCCAGGGGGACGTCGTGCTTCGTCACGAAGCCGAGGATCTCGGTGTAGAAGTGCAGGGCCTTGGCCTGGTCGTCGACCAAGACACTGGTCAGGTGGATTCTCATGCGTGCTCTCCGGTCCGTCCGTGACTGAGGCCCGACGGGGTTCGGCGGCAGGCCACTCGCCGGCCACCGTATGCCGCGCGGCCGCAGGGCCCCCGCACCTTGGCGGCCCGACATCGCGGGCCGGTGGGTCAGTTCCCGACCCGCCGGAAGTCTCCCGGTTTCCACGTTCCGTCGAACGCGGCCTCCTCCGGCCCGTAGATGCGGAAGTACGCGAACCAGCCACGCCCCGGCACGGTCTGGATCCACCGTCCGCCCGCGTCCGCGGGTTCGTCCGGCCCGAAGCAGAGGTCCACGCTGTCCGCGCCGTCGGCCGGCTCCAGCGTGTCGAAGAGGGAGCGCAGGGCCGCCCGGCCCTGCGCGGCGACGACTTCGGAGCGGGTCCGGGCGTCGTAGGCGGTCACCGACCAGAACAGCCCGGCGGGCACCGGCAGCGGAACGGTCAGCCGGTAGGTGGCCCCGCCGTCGAGGTAGGCGCCGCCGTCGTCCCGCAGGCCGACCCAGTACAGCGAGCCCTGTCCCACGGCCCGGCGGAACATCGCCGGTGAGCTCACGATCGCCTGGGCGAACCAGCGGTCCTTGGCCTCGACGTCCAGGGACCCCTCGCGTTCGAAGGTGCCGTTCTCCGGCCGCAGCCCCGCCCACTCCCAGGTCCGGTCGGGCCACACCATCCGGTCCGGCCGGTCGGAGGCGAAGGCGGAGACCAGCAGTTCGTCCCGCCCGGTGCGCGCCGCCTCGGTCAGCAGGGCGGCCTGCCGCTCGTCGGGTTCGAAGGGGCGGCCGGCCTCGATGCCCAGTTCGGCGAGGAGCCCGAGCATCGGCCGCATCTCCTCGACGGCGGGCTCGGAGTCGATCACCGCGTGCAGGACCCGCCAGAAGTCGAGGTTGTCCTCCCACGCCAGGCAGGTGCAGTCGATGGCGTGGTCACTGTGGTCGGTGAAGGTGTACGGCGGCGGGTCGCCGCTCCTGTCCAGCGGATAGAAACGCACCGACGACAGCAGCTTGTTCGCCGTCGCGACGTCCCCGCCCAGCGGGAGAACGCGCAGCGCGCAGAACGCCGTCCAGGTGTCGCTGCGGGCCACGACGTAACCGCTCCCGGGCACGTCCCCGTCGTAGCCGGGAGGCAGCAGCAGGTGCTTGCCGCCCCGTGCTCCGTACGCGCCGGGCAGTCCCACGTCCACGATCCACCGGTGGTGGTGGTCGTCCACCAGACCGATCAGCGGCCCCGCGGGCAGCTCGATCACCATCGGGCCGCTCTTGCGCAGGTCGAGGATGCCGCCCGAGTACGGGGTGTCCGAGTTCAGCGTGAACCCGACGTGGTGCGGCCGGGCGATGAACAGCAGTGCCGTCTCGTTGTCGACCGCGCCCGCGTCCCGAGTGCCCTTGAAGATCCCCTCCAGCGACACCGTCGGGTAGAAGAAGCGGTACGCCTCGACAGCGCGGCGCAGGTCACGGCGACGGCGTGCGGCTGCCGCGCTCCGCTCGACGGGGTAGCCGCCGTCCTCGAAGTCCACCTGATCAGTCGTCACGACACGAGCCTCTTCCCAGCCGGTCCGCGCCCGGGACGGCACCTCGCTGCGCCCCGGCCCGCGTCTTACGGACCACCCTTGCCCCAGGTTCCTCGCCCAGCCATCGAACGGGGCCGAACGAGGGATGCCCCGTGGTGGATTCGCGTCCAGCAGGATTCGGATATATGTTCGAGTCTGTGACCGAGGGAGCGAACCGCCTGGAGAAGCTGCGCTTCACCCGCCGCGTGGTGGAACAGCAGACGGCGGCCGCTCTCGCGCAACTGGACCGGTGGATCGCGCAGGAGGAGGAACGCGAAGCCGACCGGCGCCGTGCCGAGGAGCGGCGGCCTCCACCGTCGGACTGGCTGTTCGAGCGCGGTCCGGGCGGCGGCGCCCCGGTGACCGTGCACCGCAGCGACTGCTGGGCGCCGGGACGCCTGTACGCCCCCGCCACCCGGGCCCAGGCCGTCGAGGCACTCGCCCGCCAGGTGCCCGCCTGCCAGGTCTGCCGCCCCGACACGGCACTGGGACTGCTGGACTAGGTGCCGGCCGGCTACCCGACGGCAGCCGTCAGACGCTCAGGTTCGTGATGCCGACGACGGCAACGCCCGTCAGGCGAGGGGGAGTTGCTCCGGTGCACGGGCGCGGCGCAGCCGACGGCGACGGAGGCGAGAGGCGACCGGGAGTCGTGAACAGGCGGCGTCCCGCTACGGCGAGCGTCACGAGACGGTCGGGCGGCGTCCGCACTGCTTGGCGCCGGGCACTCCCGCACACCCGGGTGAAGGCGGCCGGGAAGACGCCTACCGCGGAGCCGGCGGGGAGTCAGCTCTCCTTCTTCGCCGAGGCCGTCGAGGTCGCGGCGTCCTGCTGTGTCCGCTCACCCGCCGCCTTGGCGTCGGCGCCGGTGTAGAACACGGACGAGCCCTGCTTCGTGCGGTGGACCAGGGTCTTGGCGACCAGGTTCTCGAGCGTGGTCCTGACCACCGTCGCCTTGATGTTCCGCTGCGGGTGTTTGGCGGCCAGGTCGGCGGTGACCTCCGCGGCGGACAACGGCTGCGTCTGCCGGTTCAGGAACGACCGGACGAGTTCGACCAGGGTGGGCTGCGAGGGCGCCTTGTCCGTCGACGCGCCGGGGGCGGTGCCCGTGGACTTCTTGTCCGGACGGTTCTTCGGGGTCGTGCTCTTCCGCTTTCCGGTGGCCTTGTCCGCCGCCGCGGACGCCGCCGTGGGGGCCGAGGCGGTCGCGGACTTGGGCCCCCGCTTCGGCGTCGCGGAACCGGACGGCGGGGGAGTGGGAACCGACGCCGAGCCGCCGGACACGGCCTTGTAGACGTCCCGCAGCACCTTTTGGTCGTTCTGGAGGACGTCGAGCTGTTCCTGCAGGGCGGTGATGTCCGCCGAGATCCGTTCCTGTTCCGCGGCGTTCTTCTCCAGGTCCTGGGTGACCTGGGCCGCGTAGTGCGAGGTGACGCTGGTGACAGGGGTCTGCGTGGTGGGCATGGGGTGGCCTCGCTTCGGGGGTTGGCTCTCCCTTTTCCGGGCGTCGCCGAGGTGCCGGGGCCGACGGTTCCACCGTGAGCGGTGGCCGAAAAAGGACGGATCCAGCGATGGTACGCATCAGTGAACCCTCATGCGCTCAGCAAGTGATGATTCACCCTGATGTCGACAGCCGGTAGCCGGAGACGCCGAGACGCGAAGCGGGAACCGTCACCCCCGCCGACGGACCTCCCGCTCTCCGAAGAAGGAGGGAGACACAGGCGCCGAACGTCGGCTGTTCGCACGGGAGTTCGCGACCCGCGGTCCGCTCCGGGCCCGTGCGCGACGAGCGCCTTGTCCCGGCCGGGTGGCCGGGACAAGGCGCTCGTCCTCCGGGTCGGATCCGTGTGGGTCGCGTCAGGATGCGTCGCCGAAGTCGACGTCCTTGGTACTGGCCGTCCCGGCCGTCCGTCCCGGCGCCGTCTGGTAGGACCAGTAGAGGTTGGTGTGTGCCACGACCTGGTCCACCGGCGGCGCGCCCCACGCCGACTTGTCGCCGGCGGTGTGGGCGTCGCCGACGAGTGTCGCGTCGTAGCCCCTGGTGAAGGCGCCGTGCAGCGTCGAGCGGATGCACGCGTCGGTCTCCGCTCCGACGACGACCAGCCGCCCGACCGCGAGGCCGGACAGCGTGCTCTCCAGGGCGGTGTCCTCGAAGGAGTCGCCGTAGTTCTTCTCGATGACTGTCTCGGTCTCGTCCGGGGTCAGTTCGGGGACGATCCGCCAGCCGTCGCTGCCTCTGGCGAGCCCGTCGTCCGAGTGCTGGACCCAGACGACGGGCACGTGTTCGCGACGCGCCTTCTCGACGAGGCTGCGGATGTTCGCGACGACCGTGTCGCGTTCGTGGGCCCCCGCGACGACGTCGTTCTGCACGTCGACGACGAGGAGCGCGGTGTTCGGACGGTTCGCCAATGTGGTCATGATCTCCCCTGGCTGACGTTGTCCGCGATGGACGATGGACGCTGAACTCGTTCGACCTCGCACGCTAGGCCCACCCCCCGACAACGGGTCGGAGGAGACTGGACGGACCGGGCCCGCCCACGCCTTCCCCGCGTCCTCCCGGGGACCGGCTCACTCGGGGAGCGGCAGCCTGTAGAACTCTCCGGGCCGCAGGTCGAGCGTGTGTTTCGGAAGCCGCACCGTGACCGGGGCGCGGCCGTACGGCGGTACCTCGATCCGCAGGACGCCGTGTTCGAGGCGCAGTTGTACGCCCCAGTGCCCCCGGTAGTGGAGGGTGAACGCGTACGTGGACAGCTCCGGCAGGGGCACCGGGTCGAGCCACAGGGCGCCGTCACGGATCTCCAGCCCGGTCAGGCCGCGTTGGACGAAGTCCACCGTCCCGGCCATCGCCCCGAGGTGAATGCCCTCGCCGGTCGTCCCGCCCTGGAGGTCCGCCACGTCGCCCCGCAGTGACTCCAGGCAGTACCGCCACGTGTCGGCGCGCCGGCTCCTCGCGAGCACCCAGGCGTGTACCAGACCGCTCAGTGTCGAGCCGTGGCTCGTCCGGGCGAGGTAGTGGTCGACGGTTCGCTGCCAGGTCGCCTCGTCGAGTTGGTAGCCCAACCTCCCGAACAGGGAACGGAGTTCGGCCGGAGGGAAGAGGTAGCCCAGCATCAGGACGTCGGCCTGCTTCGACGCCTGGTAGCGGTTGGTCGTGTCGCCCTCCGCCTCGAGGATCCGGTCCAGGCGCCTGATGTCGCCGTACCGCTCGCGGTAGCGGGGCCAGTCGAGTTCGGCGAGGTCGCCGTAGCCCTCGAACTGGCTGATCACCCCGTCGTGGAACGGCACGTAGAACTGGTGCGCCACGTCCCGCCAGCGTTCCAGTTCCCCGGTGTCGAGCCCGATGCGCTCGACGAGTTCACGGTGCCGGGGCGCGGGCAGGAGGTCCACGAGTTCCAGGGCACGTTCGAGGACCCACGCCGCGGTGACGTTGGTGTACGCGTTGTCGTCGAGCCCGGGTCGGACCGCCTCCGGGTAGGCGTCGTGGTACTCGTCCGGGCCCACGACCCCGAGGACGTGGTACCGGCCCCGCACCGAGTCGTACTCCGCCGCGTCGGCCCAGTAGCGGGCGATCTGGAGGAGCATCTCCGCGCCCTCGCCGTACAGGAACTCGGTGTCGCCGCTCGCCTCGCAGTACCGCCAGACGTTGTGGGCGATCGCGGAGTTCACATGGTGCTGGAGCCGGGAGTCGTCCGGCAGCCAGTGTCCCGAGCGCGGGTTCAGGTGGAGCTCCTGTGTCTCCTCGCGGCCGTCACTGCCGCTCTGCCACGGGTAGAGCGCCCCGCGGCGGCCGGCGGCGCGGGCAGCCGCGCGCGCCTTCCCGAGCCGCCGGTGCCGGTAGCGGAGCAGGGCGCGCGAGACCTCGGGGAAGTGCACGTTCAGGTAGGGGAGGACGAAGAGTTCGTCCCAGAAGATGTGGCCCCGGTACGCCTCGCCGTGCAGTCCGCGGGCCGGTACTCCGACGTCGAGGTCGGCCGTGTGCGGCGAGAGCGTCTGAAGGAGGTGGAAGAGGTGCAGGCGCAGCACGTGGCCGGCCTCACCGGGGACCTCCAGTTCGGCTCGTCGCCAGATGTGCTCCCAGGCCGCGGTGTGGGAGCCGCGCAGGTCGTCGAAGGAGGGGGCTTCGCGCGCGGCGGCGACCGCCGCGCCCAGGGGGTCGCTGATGGCGGTGTCCCGGGAGGTGTGGAGCGCCACCGTCTTGTCGACCGTGGCGGGAGCTCCGGGCGTCAGCGTCAGCAGCAGCCGTTGGACGGCGCGGGAGGGGTCCGCACCGGCCGCCTGCGCGGTGTCCGTGTCCGCCGTGTCCATCGCGTCGGCTGCGGACGTCGTGGCAATCGTGTCCGTGTCCGTGCGGAGCCTCGCCGCCAGGCAGATGCGGACGTCGGAGTTCCGGGTCCGGCAGCGCAGCCACACCGTGTCGGGCCCCGCCGTGCCGGTGTGCACGTGGGAGAGGTGGCGTCCGTCGAGGGCCCGGTACCGCTCGACTCCGGTGTTGGTGACGGTCCCGTCCAGCGCTGCCTCGACCTCCAGCTCATCGGCGAAGCCCTCGGCGGTGAACTCGGTCCGCAGCGCGGCCAGACGCGTGTCGGCCATGTGCACCAGGCGTTGTTGCCGCACGACGAGGCAGCGGCCGTCGCCCAGCCCGAAGCGGGTGTGTCTGTCCAGGACTCCCGAGGCTGTGTCCAGGGTCAGGTGGTGGTCGAGGACCGTGGTCCGGTCAGGGGTGATCCAGTCCCCTCCGCGCAGGCGGAAACGCAGGGGAAGCCAGTTCGGGACGTTGACGATGTCCTCGTTCTCGACCTGTCGGCCCGCGATCTCCGAGACCAGCCGGTCGTAGCACCCGGCGACATAGGTGCCCGGCTGGTGCACGTCGTCCGCGCGGCACTCCGGGAGCGCTCCGCGGGTGGCGAAGCGGCCGTTGCCCAGCGTGCACAGCGACTCCCGCAGACGCTCCTGAGACGGCTCGTATCCCTCGTACTCCCAGGCCCAGCCCGTCATCCCGGCTCTCCTCGTCCGTGCGCCGCTCACCGTCGGGCGGACCACCGGCCACCGGCCACCGACGACGAGCGGCGAGCAACCCCCGGTCCGCCGGGGACGAGCGCCACGGGACGACGAAGGTGTGGGTCAGGGCGCGCGAGCATGCCGTGCCGGGCTCCGACAGGGGTCTGCCGGGCACGGGGGCGTCCTCGCCGTGTCGTGCGCGGATGTCCGTCCGACCGCCGGTGCCGCAGTTCCGGCCGCACCCCGTCGGCCCTTCCTTCCACGGTGACACGCTGGGCCGCGATGCGCAGAGTGGTCCGCCGGGGCCTTCGACGGACGGCCCGGTCCTTGGGGGAGGCGGCTGCCCGACCCTTGACGACTCGTCTACGATATATCGATGACGTTCGGCGATATTTGGGAGACTGACATGTCCGAGGCCCATCCGTCGCGAGGCCCCCTTCTCGACCCTCGGGTCCTCCGGGTCGTCGACCGGCTCTGCGCGGAGCGACGCAGGCCCCCGAGCGGAAACACTCGTGAGGAGAGGGAGCGACGCGACCCCCACGACTTCGCGGACTACGGCTTCTCCATCCAGCCCGACCAGGGTGACCTGATCTATCTGCTCTGCCGTGCCCTGGGGGCCCGGCGGGTCGTCGACTTCGCCAGTTCGGTCGGCATGTCGACTCTTTACTTCGCCGCCGCCGTCCGCGACAACGGCGGGGGATTGGTGATCGGCTCGGAGCTCGTGCCCCAGAAGGCAGATGTCGCGAGGCGCAATCTGGCCGAGGCCGGTCTGGAGGAGTTCGTCGATCTTCGTGTGGGCGACGCCCGAAAGACCCTGTTGGATCTCGGAGGTCCGGTCGACTTCGCCCTCGTGGACGGCTGGCCCGGTGCCGGGAAGCCCACGCTGGCGCGCGAGGTGCTGGAGATCGTGGCGCCCCAACTGCGGGTCGGAGCCGTGGTGATGAATGACAACGCCGAGGAGGACTACCTCGACTTCGTGCGCGATCCGGCGAGGGGTTTCAGGTCCCTGTCGCTGCCCCTGAAGGGGGCCACGGAACTGTCGGTCAAGGTGGCGACGGCCGCCGAGTGAGTCCGCGGGCTGCTGAGATCCACCGCCGGGAGTGGACGCCGGCTGACGGCGGTTCCGGATGCCGGACGAGCGAGGCGGTCGCAGGCGTGGCCGACGAGATCCGCGAACAACGGTGAATCGAGCGCGCCATTGACGTCCTGATCTTGGTCGACCGGGCCCGGCGGTGTGCGCCCGGGTCGCCCGGCCCCGGCACGGGCGACCCGCAGCGACTGCCCTTCGCGGGGCGCTGCTTGGAGAGCGTCTACCGGCTCTTGTAGGCGGTCAGCGCCCGGTCCAGGCTGGGATGGACGTCGAACAGCGGCTCGTCCCCGCTGATGAGCGCCAGCAGTTGGCTCACCTGGGGCGGCGGCCCGGCGAGTGCGAGCCAGCCTCCTGCCTCCGAGGTCCGACGCCGGATGCGCAACAGCGCGTTGAAGCCCGAGGAGTCGCAGAACGTCACCGCGGACATGTCGAGCACGAGGTCGGTGTGGGTCTCCAGCAGTTCGACGATCTCGGTGTGCAGGGACCCGGCGGTCGCCTCGTCGAGTTCTCCTGAGATGCCCACTACCGCGAGCCGGCCCTCGTCTCGCACGGTCACGCGCAGAGTGTCGCTCATCGCTGCTCTCCTTTCGTTGCGGGCGCTGCCGGCGTGTACCGGTATCGAGCCACCCATGCACAGGTCCGGCACACGGACGCCGTGGACGTCAGCATCCGCAGCGGTGTTCCCCGCACACGGGGCGCGGGCGAGCGGCAGCGGTTGTCAACGAAACCTCCGGTCGGGTCCAGTCACCGGCGTCGCGCCTCGCCAGGTGCCGGGCCGACCTCTTTCCCATCGACGCACCGGAAGACTGCCGCCACCGGACGACGATCGTCTCGGTGGGTACCCCCTGTGCACCGTCGCAACCACCTCGCAGCTGCGAACATCGTGCGACAGGCCGTCAGGAAGTGCCTCGAACGCGGACGCTGACGCGCGTGCGGCACCGGCGGTCGCGCCGGACGACGTTGACGCGGTCCCGGCGGCTCGCCCTGGCAAGCGTCGTCGGCCACGGCGTACTCCTGGGTCACTGCCCGCGGGTGGACGGCCTGTCGCAGCGGCTGTCGCTCCCCGGTGGGGCCGCCCTGTCCGGACCGCGGGGCCACCGGCCTGCCGTCCGCGGCACAGGCCGGATGACCGGCGACGACGGCGGGCGCAGCCGTCATGCGCAGGTGCGGTCACGATGTTCGCGCGGGGCGGGGATGCGCAGGGCGAGCAGTGCGGCGTCGTCGCCGTTGTCGTCGGGGCGGGTTCGCTTCAGCAGGCCGTCGGCGAAGTCGGGCAGCGACTCGTGGGCCAGGGCGGCCGCGTGGTCACGCATGCGGGCGAGGGAGACGTCCAGTGGCGTGCTGCGGCTCTCCACCAGGCCGTCGGTGTAGAGGACGAGCGTCGACCCCGGCGGCAGGGCGATCCGAGCGTCGGTGCGCACCCGGTGGGAAGCGAGGCCGAGGAGCAGACCGTGGCCGTCGCCGAGGTGGCTCGCGGCGCCCCCGGGTTCGACCAGCAGCGGGGGGAGGTGGCCCGCGTTGGTCCAGCACAGGGTCCAGCCTCCGTCGGCGTCGAGGGACAGCCGGGCCAGGATCAGGGTGGCCATGCGGACGTCCGTGATGTGGGCCATGGCCTGGTCGAGCCGCTGGACGACCTGCCCCGGAGGCTGGTCCTGCGACCACGCGTAGGCGCGCAGCATGTTGCGCAACTGGGCCATGCCCGCGGCCGCCTGAAGGTCGTGTCCGACGACGTCGCCGATGACCAGGGCGGTGTCGTGGCCGGGGAGGGTGAAGGCGTCGTACCAGTCGCCGCCGACGTCGGAGGCGTCCGGGGCGGCCAGGTACCGGGCCGTCATCTCCACGCCGGGCAGTTGCGGGAGCTGGGGCAGGAGATAGCGCTGCATGGTCTCGGCGACCTGGCGTTGACGCTGGTGGTGACGCGCGTTCTCCAGGGCGATGCCGATGCGCCGCGCGATGTCCTCCAGGAGGTTCAGGTCGCGCGGGGTGAAGGGCTCGTCGGCGTCGGTGCGCCCCAGCGTGATGGCACCGAGTACCTCGCGCGGCCCCCGCAGGGGAGCGACGGCGGCGCTGCGTATGCCGGTCGCCCGGAACAGTTTTCGCTGCTCGACGGCGATGCCGGTGTCGGGGGGAACGTCGTAGGTCTCGGGTCCGATGAGCGCGGCGGCCGCGCCCCGAAGCGCCTTGGACAGGGGCATGGTGGAGCTCTCGGCCACCGGCGGCAGGGGGCCCTGAAGCTCGTGGTGGGCGGTGAGCGTGCCGTTGTCCGCGTGGACGACGAGGGACCTGGTGACGGCGTCCGCCTCGGTGATCAGGTCGATGACGGCCCAGTCCGCGAGACGCGGCAGCAACAGCCGCACCACCCCGTCCAGGAACTCCTGGACGTCGATGCTGTAGATGAGCTGGGCGGTGGTGTCCGCCAGCAGGGCCAGCCGCTCGCCCCTGGACAGCGTGCGGGCGCCGGTGTCCGTCTTCCGCGGCGGGGCGATGTCCGCCGGCTCCGCGGGGTCGAAGGCGATCAGGGCGGCCACGTCCGAGCGGCCGGGGGAGAGCGGCAGGGCGAACCACCGCACGGGCACCACGGAACCGTCGCCACGGGGAAACCACGCATGCCCCACGGGAGACTCGCCACGGGACTCGGGGACGCGGGACAGGACGCAGGTGTTCCTGTCCACGGGACGGCCCTCGGCGTCCCGGTGCAGCAGATCGTGCGCGTCCTCGCCGAAGACCTCGTCCTCGACGCGGCCCAGCAGTTCGAGGGCGCGGGGGTTTGCCCAGACGAGGTTCCCCCGGCTGTCGACCGCGTAGACGCCGACGCGTGCGTCCAGCAGCGCCGTGGGCAGCCAGGGCGGCCCGGCAGCCTCGTCGGGGAGCGCATTCTCCGCCACGCGCCATTCCTCGTTTCTGGTTGCTCGGGCTCTGGGAACGTGCCGGACGGAACTCGTCCGACCGGCATCGTGACAGGGGCTGCCCGTATAGGGGTCGTGGTGTTCCGACGCTGCGACGTCCGTCGTACGGCACGTGGATTCCTGGGGGCCGCAAGCCGCGGCAGCCGCTACAGGATCAGCCGGGACGGGCACGGGGCCGAGCACGAGTTGGCCTGTCGAGGACAACACCTTTCCGTAGTCGTTCCCTGCGCGGTGAGGGTGGACGGGGCTGTGCGTAAGAGTAATGGAGCCGGTCCTACACACACCGCGGGGCCGAAAAGTTACGGCGGCACCCGCACGGTGCTCTCCGCGCCCGGCGGCGGTGCGCGTCGCGTACCGCCGGTCGGCGCAGTGTGGTTGTTCCCGGCCCGCGCTTCGGGGTACCCGTCACCGCACAATGTCCCACTACGCCCGGTTGGTGGTGACATCTGCGTTTACCGGGTGTCGGTTCAGCGAACGGAGACCCATGAGCGAGAAGAAGAACCCGGTGGCGTCGGCGGCGGAGAAGGTGGTGGACGCGGTGCAGCAGGCCACCGGCCGCGGCAACGAGATCCCCGGAGCCCCCGCCGCCAAGCCGGTTCCCGTGGAGGAGCCGACCGATCCGACCGGTCCGCTGCCGCCCAAGCCGGACCAGACGGGTCCGGACACGTACAGCCCGACCGGCCAGCCGACCCGTACCGCGCAGGAGAAGGTCGCGCAGGGCGGCGAGCGGCTCACGACCGCCCAGGGCGCGCGCCTGTACGACACCGACCACTCGCTGAAGGCGGGCCCGCGCGGCCCGGTCCTGCTGCAGGACCACCATCTGCGGGAGAAGATCACCCACTTCGACCACGAGCGCATCCCGGAGCGGGTCGTGCACGCCCGCGGCGCCGCGGCGCACGGCGTCTTCCAGGGCTACGGAACGGCCGCGCAGATCACCAAGGCGGCGTTCCTGGCCGACGGCGCGGAGACCCCGGTGTTCGTCCGGTTCTCCACGGTGCTCGGCTCGCGCGGTTCCGCGGACACGGTGCGCGACACCCGCGGCTTCGCGACGAAGTTCTACACCGACGAGGGCGTCTTCGACCTGGTCGGCAACAACATCCCCGTGTTCTTCATCCAGGACGCGATCAAGTTCCCGGACGTGATCCACGCGGGCAAGCCCCACCCCGACCGGGAGATCCCGCAGGCGCAGAGCGCGCACGACACGTTCTGGGACTTCGTCACCCTGCACACCGAGGCCACCCACCACACCCTGTGGAACATGTCCGACCGGGGCATCCCGCGCTCCTACCGGATGATGGAGGGCTTCGGCGTCCACACCTTCCGCCTCGTCAACGCCGAGGGCGCCACCACGCTGGTCAAGTTCCACTGGAAGCCCAAGCTCGGCGTGCACTCCCAGGTCTGGGAGGAGGCGCAGATCACCGCCGGCATGGACCCGGACTTCCACCGCCGCGACCTCGCGGACGCCATCGAGGCAGGGGCGTTCCCGCAGTGGGAACTCGGCGTGCAGACCTTCCCCGACACCGAGGACCAGATGTTCGAGGGCATCGACCTCCTCGACCCGACGAAGATCGTGCCCGAGGAACTCGCACCGGTCCAGCCCATCGGCCTGATGACCCTCAACGCCAATCCGTCCAACTACTTCGCCGAGACCGAGCAAGTGGCCTTCCACGTCGGCCACTTGGTACCCGGCATCGACGTCACCAACGACCCGCTGCTCCAGGGGCGGCTGTTCTCCTACCTCGACACCCAGATCACCCGTCTCGGCGGACCCAACTTCGGTCAGCTCCCGATCAACCGCACGCACGCGCCCGTCAACGACATGCTGCGCGACGGCATGCACCAGACGGCCGTCCACCGCGGTGTCGCCCCGTACCGCCCCAACTCCCTCGACGGGGGCTGCCCGTTCCTGGCCGGGGCCGACACGGGTGCCTACATCGAGGTGCCCGCCGTGGTGCCCGCAGGCCGCAAGGTGCGCGACGCCGCCGCCTCCTTCGACGACCACTTCAGCCAGGCCAGGCTGTTCTGGCTGAGCATGACCCCGACGGAGCGCGAGCACATCGTCGCCGCGTACACGTTCGAGCTGAACAAGTGCTGGGAGCAGGCGATCAAGGAGCGCGCACTGCTCGTGCTCGCGAACATCGACGGCGAACTGTGCGCCCAGGTCGCGGCCGGGCTCGGTCTGCCCGCACCGCAGGCGTCCGTCGCCGTCCCGGCCGTCGAGCCGAGCCCCGCGTTGTCGCAGCTCGGCGGGACCTGGCCGGTCGACGGGCGGATCATCGGCATCGTGACCGACGGCTCCGACGACCTGGACGGCGTGCGGCAGGTGCGCCGGGCGGTTCTGGAAGCCGGCATGGTCCCCCTCGTCGTCGCGCCGGCGGGCGGCAAGCTGGACGCGGAGGGCGACCCCGTCACCGTCCAGCGGACCTTCGCGACCGCCCGCTCCATCGAGTTCGACGCCGTCCTCGTTGCCGGTTCGCCCGCACCGGGCGCCGACGCGTACGGAGCGCGCGACGCCAAGGTGGACGACACCGCCACGGCGGTCACCGGAGTCGACCCCCGGGTGCTGCTCCTGCTCACCGAGGCGTTCCGCCACGGCAAGGCCGTCGGCGCCTGGGGCACGGGTGTCGACGCCGTCCAGGCGGCGGGCCTGCCCGCCGACGCCGCCGGACTGGTCACCGGCGAGACCGGCACCGCGGTGCTGGATACCGTGACCACGCTCCTCGGCGAACACCGCGCCTGGGACCGCTTCACTCCGGCCGTCTGACCAGCCGGAGTCCGCACGGCCGAGGGGTGGGACGGCTTCCGTCCCACCCCTCAACCGCGCCCGCCCTCCCGCCGGTTGCGTCCTCAGCCGGCTTCCGGCTTCCGGCTTCGTGCCGCGTCGGCCCGCGCCCCTGTCAGGACCGCTCGCCCTTGTGGCCCTCCGGGTCCAGCACGTCGCGCTGTCCGCTGTTCTCCGCCTGGTCGTGGCGGACCAGCTCGGGATGGTGCAGGTCGAAGGCCGGTGACTCGGAGCGGATCCGCGGCAGGGTCGAGAAGTTGTGCCGGGGAGGCGGACACGAGGTCGCCCACTCCAGCGAACGCCCGTACCCCCAGGGGTCGTCCACGTCGACGCGTTCGCCCTTCCGCGCCGTCTTCCACACGTTGTAGAGGAACGGCAGCGTGGAGAGGCCGAGCAGGAAGGCGCCGATGGAGGAGATCGTGTTCAGGGCGGTGAAGCCGTCGGCGGCCAGATAGTCGGCGTAGCGGCGCGGCATGCCCTCGGCGCCCAGCCAGTGCTGCACCAGGAACGTGGTGTGGAAGCCGACGAACAGTGTCCAGAAGTGAATCCTCTCCAGACGCATGTCCAGCATCGTGCCCGTCATCTTCGGCCACCAGAAGCTGAATCCGCCGAACATCGCGAAGACGATCGTCCCGAAGAGCACGTAGTGGAAGTGCGCGACGACGAAATAGCTGTCGGTGACGTGGAAGTCCAGCGGGGGAGAGGCCAGCAGCACGCCGGTCAGTCCACCGAAGAGGAAGGTCACCAGGAAGCCGGACGCCCACAGCATCGGGGGTTCGAAGGACAGGCTCCCGCGCCACATGGTGCCGATCCAGTTGAAGAACTTCACGCCCGTCGGCACGGCGATCAGGAAACTCATGAACGAGAAGAACGGCAGCAGCACCGCGCCCGTCGCGAACATGTGGTGTGCCCACACCGTCACGGACAGGCCGGTGATGGTGATGGTGGCGCCGATCAGGCTGATGTAGCCGAAGATCGGCTTGCGGGAGAAGACCGGGATGATCTCGCTGATGACCCCGAAGAACGGCAGGGCCAGGATGTAGACCTCCGGATGCCCGAAGAACCAGAAGAGGTGCTGCCACAGCAGCGCCCCGCCGTTCTCCGCGTCGAACACCCTTGCCTCGAAGCGCCGGTCGGCCTCCAGCACCAGGAGCGACGCCGCGAGCACGGGGAAGGCGAGCAGGACGAGTACGGAGGTCAGCAGGATGTTCCAGGTGAAGATCGGCATCCGGAACATGGTCATTCCGGGTGCGCGCATGCAGATGATGGTGGTGATGAAGTTGACGGCGCCCAGGATGGTGCCGAACCCCGAAAGCGCGAGGCCCATGATCCACAGGTCGCCGCCCACGTTGGTGGAGTGGATCGGACCGCTGAGCGGCGTGTAGGCGGTCCAGCCGAAGTCGGCCGCGCCTCCGGGGGTGAGGAAGCTGCCCAGGACGATGAGGCCGCCGAAGAGGAACAGCCAGTACGAGAGCATGTTCAGCCGGGGGAACGCGACGTCGGGCGAGCCGATCTGCAACGGCATGATCGCGTTGGCGAACCCGGCGAAGGTGGGCGTGGCGAACAGCAGCAGCATCAGGGTGCCGTGCATCGTGAACGCCTGGTTGTACTGCTCCGTCGAGAGGATCTGGAGCCCCGGGCGGGCGAGTTCGGCCCGCATCAGCAGGGCCAGCGCACCGGCGATCAGGAAGAAGACGAACGACGTGATCAGGTACAGGTGACCGATCTTCTTGTGGTCCGTCGTGCTGAGCCAGGTGACGATCACCCGCCCCTTGGCGCGTTTGCCCTCCTTCGCCCGGACGGGTGAGACCGGTTCGGTCGTACGGATCGCCATGGGAGCCCCTGTCCTTCAGCGCGCCGGACTGAATCGCGGGTGGTAACGCGGCGTTCCCGTGAAGGAACGTCGGCCATTGCGTAACCAGTTGCGGGCACGATAGTCCTTCCGTCGCCTCAACTGGAGTGCTGGACAAGGCAATCGAGGCGCTTTCGCGTCAAGTGACGCGCGGGGGACGACAGATGGGTTCGCCCGTATCGCCTGGTCCGGCGGTACGGGAGTCCCTGGTCCGCCGCCGGCCCCTGATGCGCGCGGGCCGGCCCAGCGAGCGGGACGGGCGGTGTCCGCGTCATGCGGCGGCTCGGGATTCCCGCGCGCCGCCGCGTGGGAAACCCGCCACATCGTCGCCGGACGCGACGACCGACTCGACCTGGATGAGCTCGATGGTCTCCTCGACCGGGGACCGGGCGCGGCGGCAACGGGACTCCTTGGAGGAACTGCGCCGCGAGCAGGCGGCATCGCGCGTGGCCCCGCCCGAGCGGTGGCAGGCCGTGGCGGCCACCGTCCGCCGCCTCCGACACCGGCGCGGCACTGGCGGTTCGGAGATCGCGATGTCCCGGGCAGTGCCGTCAGGCGCAGGCGACCGTCAGGCGCAGGCGATGTGGCCGGTGACGCGCTTGCCCAGAGCCTCCTGGTGAATCTCGACCTTCTGCACGACGGCCGTCACGATCTCCAGTCCGTGCTGGCCGGGCCGCTCCGGATCGGTGTCCCCGGTGCGGGGCAGCTCCGGATCCTGGTCCCACAGGGTGACCCGTACCATCTCGTCGTCGACCTGCAGATGCAGGAGGGCCACGCCGTACGCGAACTTGCGGGCGTTGGTGGCCAGTTCGCTGACCACCAGAAGGGTGGTCTCGACCGTGCTCGGCCGCACCCGGATGCGGTGGGTCTTCGCCGCCTGTGCCAGGAAGCCGGCCGCCAGTGCACGGGCCTCCGCTATTTTCGTCCTGCCGCGCAGGGTGAACGTTTCTTCGGCGCTGCGGGCCGCGTTGGGGGACTTGTCCTTGCCGTCCATGGTGTTCATGTCCGCGTCTGTCGCCTCACTTTCCCTGTTCATGCCTGCGGGTGCCCATTCGGGGCGTTCTGTACCCCGTCCGGCCGCGCGCGTACAACTGCCGTGCGCGAGCGGCCACTTCCGCCCGACGTCACGGCCCCCCGCGCGCCCGGCGGTGTGCTGCCGTGCGGGGCCGCTCCGCGACGGTGACAGCCGCGGGCGACGGAGGCGGCGGGGACGGCTCGGCGGAACCGCACCGGAGACCGTGCGTCCGGTGGGACCGTCGCGGCAAACGGGCGCTCGGGGCCGACGAGGGGTGTCCTGTCCGACGGTCCGTCGTTGGCCCAGGCATGAGAAAGATGATCATGCATGGTGCGATGGCCGCCGCGGCCGTGACCGCGATCGCGACGGCCGGGGCCTCGCCCGCCTTCGCCGACAACGACAGCAACTTCGGTGGTGGCGTCAACGCCACCAACAACTGGAACTTCACCGCGGCCGCGGTCTGCCTCCAGGAGGTGGCGGTGGTGCCGGTGCTCGGCGACTACGTGAGCGACCACGTCAACAACTGCTCGAACGGCAACGTCGTCGGCGACGCGGCGCGTGCCGTGGCGGGCGGGACCGTGCACGACCTGACCGGACACTGACGGCCGACGCCCGCGACCGCGGCCCCCTCGGGGGCGCGACACCGGCCGGGGAACGCGTCATGTCCCCCGGCCGGCACGCACCCCCCCGCCCCGGCTCCCCGGTCGCCGGGCCTCTGTCACCCTCCGTCGCAGGCGCTGTCGCGCAGCAGCAGCGCCGCGAGTGCCAGGGCACTGCCCCGGGGCGAGGCGATGTCGAGGCCGGTGAGCTCGGCGATCCGCGCGAGCCGGTTGTCCACGGTGTTGGGGTGAAGGCCGAGGCGGCGGGCGGTACTTCGGCGGTCCTGGCGCTGTTCGAGGTGGACGCGCAGGGTCTCGACGAGATCGGGCCGGTCCTCGATGGGTCGAAGGAGCGCGACGATGCGGTCGCTGCTCTCGTCGCGCTGGGACAGGTGGTACTCCAGCAGCACGTCGTCCATGAGGTGGAGTCCCGGGGGACGGCCGCCGGCGCGGGCGACGCGGACGATGTCGCGCCCGGTGCGGGCGGCCGTCGGCACGTCCTGCGCGGTGTCCGCGGTGACCGCTGCCAGGCGGACGTCCTCCCCGCAGAACTTCCGCAGCGCGGCGCGTAGTTGCTCGCAGGCGCGGAGGTCGTCCTGGTCCCCGGCCCGCCGCGTGAGGATCACATGCCCTCCGTCGGTGTCGAGCAGGGAGACGGCCCCGGGGCCGCAGTCCCGGTCGACCGCGGCCTGGACACGGCGGACCAGCCGACGTCCGGCGACGTTCGTGATCGCCGCGCCGTCCCGTGGCGGAAGGCCCAGCCGCAGGTGCACGACGAGGCACGGGCCTTCCAGACCCAGTTCCTCGAAGGCACGCTCCGGCGGCAGGGAACCGTCCAACAGCCCCCGCACCAGGGCACGTTGGTGTTCGCTGCGCTCGGCCGAGAGGGTGGCCTGCTCGGCGACGTACGTCTCGGTGACGGCGCCGATGACGGCCTCGTGGCCGCGCAGAAGAAAGTCGACGAGCTCGATCAGCGCTCCCGACTCCTGGTCGGTGGCCTCGTCCCGCAGGGCCTGCCACAGGACGTAGACCGCAGCGGAGTGACTGCGCAGCAGCGTGTGCAGGGGCATGCCCTCCTCGGCGCGCTGGGCGGCACGTTCCCGGAAGAGGGTGTAGTCCCCGGGGCGTCCCCGTGGTTCCTGGACGCGGCGCAGGAAGAGACGCAGGCCGTGCCGGACCGTGGCGGCGACCTCCACGTCCTTCACGTCGTCGGGAAGCTCCGCGTAGCCGGGCAGCCGTTCGAAGTCGTCGCGCGCCATCCGGCGGGCGAGCTCGTTGACACGGCTCTCGCACCGCGCGGCCAGCGCCCGCGCGGTGGTGGACAGCACCGGGTACGACGCGCGGTGTTCGCGCTCGGGACGCGGCGCCGGGCACTGCGGCTGCGGGTCGCTCGACACCGGTTCTCCTCTCCGCATTTCCGTCCCGCCCCTCCCTTGGATGGCCCGACGCACCTGTGACGGATCACAGGTCGAGCCGCCCGTGACTGTGAGGGCGACGGATGTCTCCCCCACCGCTCCCGGCGCAGACTACCGACATCAGCGGGTCGCCACCGGGGCCGGGACGGCGACCCCGGACGAGACGGCCGAGGAGCTGGACCTATGACGGAACACAATGCCGGCGGCTACATGGCGTACGCGGACCGGGTCTGGTCCGGCGAGGAGACGTTGTTGGCCCACTTCACGGGTGCGTTCACCGACGGCGGCCTCGTCGAGGTCGGTGAACGCACCCTGTTCTTCCCGGCGTTCGCGAACGTCGCCGTGTTCGACACCGGTGACGGTCTGGTGCTGGTCGACTCGGGAGACTTCCGTACGGCCGCCCAACTGCACGCCTCCGTGCGCGGGCACTCCCCGGACGCGGTGACGGCCGTCGTCTACACCCACGGCCACGTGGACCACGTCTTCGGTGTGGCCCCCTTCGACCGGGAGGCGGCGGACACCGGGACCGCGCGCCCCGAGGTGTTCGCGCACGAGGCGGTGGCGGCGCGCTTCGACCGCTACCGGGAGACCGCCGGGTACAACACCTGGATCAACCGCCGCCAGTTCGGCGTCCCCACCTTGCAGTGGCCGACGGAGTACCGCTATCCCGACACGACCTACCGGCAGCGGCACACCGTCCGCCGGGGAGCGCTGACCTTCGAGCTGGTGCACGCCCGCGGTGAGACGGACGACCACACCTACGTGTGGATCCCCGAGCTGCGCACCCTGTGCACCGGCGACCTGTTCATCTGGAACGCGCCGAACGCGGGCAACCCGCAGAAGGTGCAGCGCTATCCGGTCGAGTGGGCACAGGCGCTGCGCGCCATGCGGGAACTGGGCGCCGAGGTGCTGCTTCCCGGTCACGGCGTGCCGATCGTCGGCGCCGACCGCATCCGGCAGGCGCTCGGGGACACGGCCGAGCTGCTGGAGTCGCTGTGCACCCAGACACGGGACCTGATGAACGCGGGTGCGCGCCTCGACGAGGTGCTGCACGGGGTGAAGGTCCCGCCGGGCCTGCTGGAGAAGCCGTACCTGCATCCCGCCTACGACGAGCCGGAGTTCGTCGTCCGCAACCTCTGGCGGCTGTGGGGCGGCTGGTACGACCAGAACCCGGCGAACCTCAAGCCGTCCCCCGAGGCGGCGCTGGCCGCGGAACTCGCCGACGCGGCCGGTGGCGCACGCGCGCTGGCGGACCGGGCCGAGCGGTTGCTCGAACGCGGGGAACTGCGGCTGGCGGCGCACCTGGCCGAGACCGCCGCGCTGGCCGCGCCCGCGGACCGGGAGGTGGCCCGCGTCCGGGCCGAGGTGTACACCCGCCGGGCCGAGCGGGAGACCTCGACGATGGCGCGCGGCATCTTCCACTGGGCGGCCGCCGAATCGGCCGCCGTCGCCGGGGACACGGACCTGGCCACCGAACTCACGCGCAGCGACGCCGGACGCCGTCGGGCGGCGGGTGCCATCAGCGTGGGGGTCGTCGACGACGACTGCGGATGCGGCACGCCCGCCGACGGCAGCGCGCGGCAAGGGATGTGACGGTGGCGCTGACCCGGGCCGCACAGGCGGACCCCGCCGGTCCGCAGGGCGCGGCGCCCGCCGGGCGGGGAGCCTGGACGACCACCTGGCTGCTGCTGGCCTTCATGCTCGTCAACTTCGCCGACAAGGCCGTCCTGGGGCTGGCCGGCCCGGAGATCATGAAGGAGTTCGGTCTCGACCGCCAGGAGTTCGGTGCGGCCCAGGCCGCGTTCTTCGCCCTGTTCTCGCTGTCCGCGCTGGCCGTGTCGTTCCTGACCCGCGCGGTGCGCACCTCGGTGCTGCTCCTGCTGATGGGCCTGGTGTGGTCGGTCGCCCAGTTGCCGATGCTGTTCGCCGCGGCGGGCTTCGGGACGCTCGTCGCGACGAGGGTGCTGCTCGGCTTCGCCGAGGGGCCGGCCGCGCCGGTGGCGACCCATCACGTGCACGGCTGGTTCGAGCAGCGGGAGCGCGCCCTGCCGACGGCCGTCCTCATGGTGGGCGCGGCGACGGGGGTCGCGGTGGCCGCGCCGGCCCTGGGCGCGGTGATCTCCCACTTCGGCTGGCGGTGGGCCTTCGGAGCGGTGGGGCTCGCCGGGCTGCTGTGGGCGGCGGCATGGGCGGTGAAGGGCGCGGAGGGTCCGTGGGCACCGCGCGTGGGCCGCCGCGCGGGGGCGGTGGAGGTGGGGTCGGGCGGCGCGGAGGTGCCGCTGCGGTCGGTCTTCCTCTCGGGCACGTTCGTGACGGCGGCCCTGGGTTCGTTCGCGGCGTACTGGGTGATGAGCGTCGAGCTGACATGGCTGCCGGACTATCTCAAGACGGTGGACGGCTGGAGTCTCCAGCAGGCGGGTGCTGCGGTCGGCGGGGGCGCCGTCGCCAACGGCGTGGTGCTGCTGGCACACGGGCTGCTGGCCCGGCGCGCCGCCCTGCGCGGTACCGGCCGAAGGCTGCCCGAGGGTGCCGGCGCGGGTCTGCTGCTGGTGGCCTCGTCGGGAGCGGTGACCGTGTTCGCCACCGTCGGCGTGCCGGGAATCAAGGTGCCGATGATGTTCGGGCCGATGGCCCTCGCCCTGGTCATGATCACTGCCGCGCAGACGGCCGTCGCCCGCGTCGCACCGCCCGCGCAGAGAGGAGTCGTGCTCGGGGTCCTGGTGGCGGTCTTCGCTCTCGCGGGGGTCGTGTCGCCGCTGGTCCTGGGCCGGATCGTGGACAGTGCGACGACCGCTGCGGCCGGCTACCGGGACGGCTGGCTCGTCACGGCGGGGCTCCTGCTCGGCACCGGTCTCCTGGCGTCCGTCTTCATGCGTCCGGAAAAGGACGCACGGCGCCTGGGCGTCCCCGGGACACCGGGACGGGACAGCGCCGCACGGGGCGATTCTGCGGACGCGCTCCCTGACGGGGCGTGACACGTTGCGTCGAAGGTGACCGAAGACGCCGGCACCGACGGCGCCGAAACCACCGACGGCGCAGACGGTACCGGCGAGGCTGAAGACACCGGCGAGGCTGATGGGGTCGACGAGGCCGGTGGGGCGAAGGCGCGCCGCGGCCGGGCAAGGAGGGTGTGGTCCTCGGCGGCACATGGCCTTGGCGGCCTTGCCGTCGACGCAGCTTCGGCGACATGGCGTAACCGTGCCGCGATGGCCCGCGAGGAGCCGTCGGCCGCGCCCCGGCCGAAGACGAAGCTGCGACCGAGTCCGGCAATGCGAGGCTCAACCCGGCTCAGCGCAGGGGCAGTTCGACAGGTCGGACCGCTACCGCCCGGTCAGAGATCGAGACCGAAGAGCGCCGTCGCGTTGGCGGAGGTGAACTTCCGCCGGTCCTCGTCGGTGGTGAGGTGCCCGAGGAAGGAGTCGATCTCGTCGCGGGTCGGGTGCTGGAACGGGTAGTCGGTGGAGAAGATCAGCCGGTCGACGGTGGTGACCGACAGGGTGTGGGTGAGCAGCGCGGGGTTGAGCATGCCGGACGCGGTGATGTGGAAGTTCGTGCGGACGTAGTCCGAGACGGTTCGTGGCAGACCGGCGGCGCGCGCGAGGCTGTCGGCCCTGTCGAGCCAGAACAGCAGCATCTCGCCCCAGTGCCCGAGGACGATCTGCAGGTCAGGGTGACGGTCGAACGTGCCGCGCAGGATGAGCCGGAGCGCCGCGGTCGCGGTGTCGAGGTGCCAGCCCCATCCGAAGGTGGCCAGGGCGAGATCGGTCAGTTCGCCGAGACCTCGGTAGGACGCGTCGCGGACCGCGTCGGTGGGGATCTGCGGGTGGAGGAAGACCGGCTGGCGGAGTTCGGCCGCCGCGGCGAAGAACTCGTCGTAGACCGGGTCGTCCAGGAAGCGGTCGCCGGAGCGGCCGTAGACCATGGTGCCGACGTGGCCCATCTCCTTCGCGCGCACGAGCTCGTCGACGACGTGCTCGGGGGAGGACATGGGCAGGGTCGAGAGCGCACGGAACCGCGTCGGGTGCTTTTCGCAGGCCGCGACGGCCGTGTCGTTGGCCGCGCTGCTCAGGCGCCGGGCCTGCCCGGGGGAGAGCGGGTGGGTTCCGGGCGGGGTCAGGGCGAGGATCGAGACGTCGATGCCCTGGGCGTCCATCGTGGCGATCCGGCCCTCGCCCAGGTCTTCCAGGCGCTGCCGGTGGTCGCCCATCTCGTTGAAGGCGAGGCTCTCGTCCGGTCGGGGCAGCGCCTTGAGGGCGGACGTGAGGTCGGGGGTGATCCAGTGTTCTTCGATGGCGATGAGCGTCACGGATGTCGTCCTCCGGTCGAGCGGACGGCAGGACCGGCGGGGTGGCTCCGTCGATACCTGTCAGTTGACAGCAAAAATAACGCACGGACTAAAGTAACTGTCAACTGACAGCAATCAAGGACGCGACGGAGGACCGGTCGATGGAGGACGAGGAACGGACGCCGAGGCTCTTCGAACTCGCCGACCTGATCCTGGCGGTGAGCCGCCACATCGGAGCGTCCAAGCAGGGCGAGGTCGAGTCGGGAACTCCGCTGGAGGGCGCGGTGATGCGGTACATCGACCGCCACCCGGGCACCACCGCCGGGGCGGCCGCCGAGGCCACCCAGATGATCTCCAGCAACTTCAGCCGCGCGGTACGGCGCCTGGAACAGGCGGGTCTGGTCCGCCGTGACGCGGATCCGCAGGACGCCAGGCGGGTACGCCTGTATCCCACCGCGAAGGCGCGGCAGAACCTGCGGCGCCTGCACGAGGTCTGGTCCGGCCTCCTGGAAGAGGCCGTGACCGAGTCCGACGAGATCGACGGCGTGATCGCGACGCTGCGGACCATCGAGAGCCGCCTGGTCGCGCGCAACCGCCCGGAAGCGCACTGACTTCCCGAACGGCCGGGACGTCACCGGTGGGCCTCCATGGACCTCCCCCTCCGCACCGGCTGCCGACGGACCGGCAGGAGGGGCACCTGCGCACGGGGCAGCACCACCCCCGCGCGGGGGTGAAGCGCGCCCGTCCCGGAACGGCAGCGCTCCTGGGACGGGCGGTCGAGCCCGGAGTCAGGAGCCGGCGGCGGCGTTGTGTGCGGTCTTGCGCACACCGATGGTGACCAGTGCCACCGCGGCGGCGAGCAGCATGCCGATGCCGCCGACGAGTGCGCAGGTGTGCAGCGCGTCAGTGAAGCTCGCACCGTAGACGGTCCGTGCCTCGGCGGTGGCCGGGTCGGTCGGGAGGCGGAGGAAGGCGCCCGCCTGTATGCCGGCGTCGGAGACCATGCCCAGTACCTGCCCCCGGTCGGAAGGGGCGAGACCCGAGGACGCCAGGTGGTCGGGCAGGGTGCTCAGGGTCCGGTTGGTGAGCAGGACCCCGAAGACCGCGGGCCCGAGCGCGCTGCCGATCTGGCGGAGGGCGCTGCTGGCGGCCCCCGCGGTGGGGGCGAGACGCAGCGGCAGGCTGTTCACGGCGATGGTGGTGATCGGAGCCGTGGCCAGGGCTATGCCCGTGCCGAGCACGCCGACGACCACGGCGGACGCGGCGAGGCCGGTGGAGGCGTCGAACGTGGTGACGAGGAGGGCGCCGGTGCCTCCCACGGTGAGACCGGCGATCAGGACGAGGCCGGGTGTGGTGCGCACCATGAGACGTCCGACCAGCGGGCCGAGGACGACGGTGAAGCCGTTGAGGGCGATCAGACGGATGGCGATGTCGAGGGTGGAGTCGTGGTGCACGAGGCCGAAGTACTCGCTCAGGGTGAAGACGAGGCCGACCTGGGCGAACAGAGTGAGGCACATGACGACTGAGGTGCCGGAGAAGGCGAGGGAGGAGAAGAGCCGCATGTCGAGCATGGGATGGGGAGAGCGCAGTTCGACGGCGACGAACGCGGCGAGGGTCACGGCGGCGACGACGAAGCCGACGACAACTTCCACGGAGCCCCAGCCGGCCACACCGCCCTCGATGACCGCGTAGACGAGTGAGGTGATGGTGACGATGGCCAGGAGCTGGCCGGGAATGTCGAGGTGGCGTTCGCGGTCGGCGCGGGAGTCGGTCAGCAGGAACGCTCCGGCCACGGCGACCAGGCCGCCGACGATCACGCAGGGCAGGAAGATCCACCGCCAGGTGGTGCGGTCGAGGATGAGCCCGTTGATCAGCGGGCCGAGCGTGAGGCCCAGGCCGAGGGAGGCCGTCCACAGGGCGATGACCCGGGTTCGCTGCCTGCGGTCGGTGCAGGTGTGAGTGAGCAGGGCGAGGGTGGAGGGCATGAGGGCGGCGGTGCCGAAGCCGGTGAGGGCCTGGCCCGCGCAGAGCTGGACGACACCGTTCGCGGTGAGGCAGGTCAGACACCCGACGACGAGCAGCGCCAGTCCGGCGAGGAACACCTTCTTGCGGCCGAAGATGTCGCCGAGCACTCCGAAGGTCAGCAGTAGCGCGGCGGTCGGCAGGATGAAGAGGGTGGTGATCCACTGCAGTTCGGTGGTGGACGCGTTCAGGGCCTGCTGGATGACGGGCAGGGAGACCGAGACACCGACGACGGGCAGGTACGAGACCAGCACCCCCAGGCAGGCCAGCACCGTGGTGGCCGCCAAGTGCCGGGAGGCTACGGGCTTTTGCGGCGACTGCGCCGATGTGGGTGACGTGATGACAGGCATGGCACCTCAAGACATTCGGGACAGCGGTGTCCGGCTGTCCGTGACGGGTGTCGGGCTGGCCGATGAGTGACGGCGGTGCGGCCGACGGTTGTGAGGCGGATGTGCGGTGCCCCGCGAGGCCGTGGAAGGGCCCACTGCGAGGCGCCGGTGCGGCGACTCGCGCAGGGGCCGAAGCATGCCTGCTCGACCCTGAGCTGCGGCCGACCGTATCCGGCAATCGTGTACGATCACAAGATGTCTGCTCGGTAAATATTCCGTGGATCGAGCAACATGTCGTACACGATTCGCCGAGGCGTGCACGTGCCCGCCGTACGGCCCGGTTCCGCCTGCGCCGCGTCCGGCGTGGATGGGGGATCCGCGGGGCGTGACGGGGTGTCCGGGCGCGAGTTCGTTCCCGGGCCGGACCGCTCCGAGGCTGACGTTCGGCGCTGCTCAGGGCCGGGGGTATCGACCCCTTGTGCGTCTGGGGTCGCTGTCGAGAACGGCGCCGGGGAGAGGCGCCACGTGGACGCGGACCGGCGCCGGACACCCGAGGGCGGCGGCCCGGCCGGTCCGTCCGTGGGGTCTCAGCCGACGAGTTCGCCGATGGCCTTGGCCGTGGTGGCCAGGCGCTCGGCGATTTCCTCCACGGGGCGGTCGCTCGTCACGTAGACCACGGCGACCGCGGCCTTCACCGGGCCGCGGTTGTGCATGGGGACCGCCACCGAGGCGACCCCGGGGAGTACCTCGCCGCGGCTGACGGCGTAGCCCTTGTGGCGTGCCTCGACGAGTGCCCTTTCGGTCTCGGGGTCGTCGGCGGGCTCGTTCCGTGCCGACAGGATCGCGACGCCGGGCGCGCCCCTGGACAGGGAGTGACGGGTGCCGGGGCGCTGCATCACCGTGGCCGGGGCGTGGCGCGGTTCGACACTCACGAGGGTGACGCACTCGTGCTCGTCGTCGATCGCCACGAAGGTGGTCATCCCGAGATCCTCGGCTGCCGAGGCGAGTTCGGGCAGGGACACGGTGTGCAGATCACGTTCCACCGACTGGGCCAGCACCACCAGTCCGGCTCCGGGGGCGTATCCGCCCGCGGCCTGCCGGCTGATCAGCCGGTGGCTCTCCAGGGTCCGCAGCATCCGGTACGCGATGGAGCGATGCACTCCGAGTTCGGCGGCGATCTCGTCGACGCTCAGTGGCCGCTGCGCCGCGGCGAGTACCTCCAGCACGCGGATGCCCCGCGAGAGCGTCTGGGATGCGGGTGCCTTGCTGTCCACCATGCCGCCGAACTATAGCGGCCACCCCCTCTTGCTATCCGTCGGGTCCGCGATCTATCGTTCTCTATTAGAACGATGAGTTCGTATATAGAATTCTCACGATGTCACGGGAGGCGTCATGGGCGCTGGCACCACGCACCCCGCAGGACTGGACCGGCGATTTCGCGCTTCGCTGGCCCGTTTCGCCACCGGTGTCACGGTGGTGACCTTCGACGGCCCGGAGGGCCGGCGCGGCTTCACCGCCAACTCGTTCGTCTCGGTCTCACTGGACCCGCCGCTGGTGCTGGTGAGCGTGGCGCGAAAGGCCCGTTCCCACGACGAGCTCGTGGACCGTCCGTTCGTCGTGAACGTGCTCGGCGCGGAGCAGGAAGCCGTGGCGATGCACTTCGCCGGCAGGCCCCAACTGGAGCCCGGCTGGTCCGACAGTCCCGTCGGTCCTCGCCTGGACGGCGCGCTCGCCCACTTCGCCTGCGAGCCGTGGGCCGCGTACGACGGCGGGGATCACACCCTGTTCGTCGGCCGGGTGGTCGACTTCGACTACCGCCAGGGTGACCTGCTCGGCTTCTGCGGCGGCTCCTTCGTGACCATCCCCGAGCCCCTGCTCGGCATCGAACACCTCATGTGACCCCACCCGTCCGCAAGGAGATCCCCATGGGCGCACGTTCCGGTCAGGACTTCATCGACCGCCTGGCTCAGCGACACCCGCATGTGCAGATCGACGGTGAGACTCTCACCGACGGCGGGCTGCACCGCCACCCGGCCTTCGCGGGCCTGGCGCGCAGCTACGCCGCGCTCTACGACCTCCAGGTCGGCCCGGAGCGCGACACCCTGACCTTCGCCTCGCCCTCCTCGGGCGAGCGGGTCGCCACCTCGTTCCTGGTGCCCAGGACCTACGAGGACCTGGTCAAGCGGCGCACCGCCTTCAGTACGTGGGCCAACTACAGTTTCGGCACGCTCGGTCGCACCGGCGACTACCTCAACAGCGGTCTCATGGCGCTCTCCGAGGCGTCCTCGTGGTTCAGCGAGTCCAACAAGGAGTTCGGCGAGAACCTCGTCCGCTACGTGGAGAAGGTCCGCGAGGAGGACCTGCTGACCACGCACACCCTGATCCCGCCCCAGGTCAACCGCAGCGTGGCCGCGAGCCAGCAGGCCGGCGGCACGTTGGCGGCCCGGGTGGTGGCGGAGGACGACAACGGCATCGTCGTCCGGGGTGCGCGCATGGTCGCCACCATCGCGCCGATCGCCGACGAGATCCTCGTCTTCCCCTCCACGGTGCTGCGCAACACCCCGGAGGACGAGCCGTACTCCTACGCGTTCGCCGTCCCGCTCGACGCGCCGGGGCTGCGCCTGATCGCGCGCCAACCCGTGCTGCACGGCCGCGGCAGCTTCGACGAGCCCCTCGCGTCCCGCTTCGAGGAGAGCGACGCGCTGGTGATCTTCGACGACGTACACGTGCCGTACGAGCGTGTCTTCGTGCTGCGCGACACCGCGATCTGCAACCAGTTCTACACACGGACGTCCGCGACCGCGCACATGACGCACCAGGTGGCGGCCCGCACCCTCGCCAAGTCCGAGTTCTATCTGGGCCTGCTGTCGGCGATGGCCGAGTCGATCGGCATCGGTCAGTTCGGCCACATCCAGGAGGACCTCGCCGAGGTCATCAACATCGTGGAGATCCAGAAGGCCCTGATCCAGTCCGCGGAGACCCAGGCGGCGGTCAACGACTTCGGTGTCCTCACGCCGAAGTGGGAACCGTTGAACACGTCCCGGAACTGGTTCCCGAAGGTGGCGCAGCGCCTTCCCGCCATCGTCCGCAAGTTCGGTGCGGGCGGTTTGATGGGCCTGCCCGGCGCCGAGGACGTGTTCGGAGCCGCCGCCGACGACGTGGCTACCTATCTGCAGGGCAAGGCGATCGACGGCCCGGACCGGGTGCGCCTGTTCAAGCTGGCCTTCGACGCGAGCATTTCCTCCTTCGCCGGCCGCCAGACGCTGTACGAGAACTTCTTCTTCGGTGACCCGGTCCGCATGGCCGGCGCCCTGGCGAACAGCTACGACCGCACCGAACTCACCCAGCGCGTGTGGGACTTCGTGAAGCGCGAGGACTGATCCGCGGGACCCCGCGCGCGGCGGTCGAGGGCGGCCCGGCCCCAGCCACCACGCGCGGGGCCGGCATCCAGAGGGGCACCTGGTCGTTGTCCGTCACGCATGAAGTCATATACGATCACGCCGGTCTGTGTCGGACCGAGATGCCCCTCGGGCGCGGATCCTGGTGAGCGCCAGGTCCGGGCGTGCCTCGAAGCAGGGCCGGCGCTCCGTACGTCAGAAGGAGACGACGATGTCCCCCGGAGACTTCCGCAACCACCTCATCCCGGCCGACGCGGAGCGACTGCGCGACGCGCGAGGTCTGGACCCGTGGACCTACGCCGAGCCGATCCGGCAGAGCGACAAGGCGACCGGTCTCATCGATCACTGGCAGCGCCTGTACGCCGAACCCTTCAAGGGCATCACCACTGACGGGCATCTGCTCGAAGGGCGCTACGCCCTGGCCGACGAGGGGTTCGACGTGGCCGGCGCCGCCAGGGCGGCCCAGCAGGTCGTCGCCGCGTTGACCGAGGGCGAGCTGGCCCGGGTACGGCACTCTGTCGACGCCGCCGAGTGGCGGGACTGGTACAACCCCGAGTGGCCGATGAACGCCCACGGGCTGCGCCTGGACGAGGTCTCGCCCGAGGTCCGCGAAGCCGTCGGCGGTCTGCTGCGCGCATGCTTCAGTGACGACGGATACGTCAAGACCCGACAGGTGCGCTCGGCCAACCTCTATCTCGGAGAGCTGTACGACCTGCGGAACATCATGAACGAGTGGAGTTACCACTTCCTGATGTTCGGCGAGCCCAGCGAGACCGAACCGTGGGGCTGGAACCTCTACGGCCACCACTTGGCCCTCAACTGTCTCGTCATCGGCCCGCAGATCGTCGTCTCACCCACGTTCATGGGCGCGGAGCCGACCACCGTGGACCGCGGCGAGGGCGACAGCTTCGAGCTGTTCAGACGGGAGGCGCTCACCGGTATCGAGCTGATGCGGTCCCTGCCGGCCGAGCAGCGCCGGCTTGCCACGGCCTACCGGCAGATGAAGGACCCGGCGATGCCCGATGGCCGCTGGCACTTCGCCGACGAGCGCACCCTCGGCGGGGCGTACCAGGACAACCGCGTCGTCCCCTACGAGGGCGTTCGCGCCCGCGACCTCACCTCGGTGCAGCAGGAGCAGCTGCTCCGCGTCGTGGAGAGCTTCGTCGGCTTCCTGCCCGAACGTCCGCTGCGCGCGCGGATGCGGCAGATCGAGTCGGCGCTCGACGACACCTGGTGGAGCTGGATCGGCCCCGACGACGGTGTCCAGCCCTTCTACTACCGGGTGCAGAGCCCGGTCGTCATGGTGGAGTTCGACAACCACCAGGGCGTGTGGCTCACCAACACCGAACCCGCCCGCTTCCACGTGCACACGGTCGTGCGCACGCCCAACGGCAACGACTACGGCAAGGACCTGCTGCGGCAGCACTACGCCGCCGCCCACCCGGCGCATGCGGACCGCGGGCGCGAGGCGCCGGGCGAGCGCACCGGAACCGACGGCAGGCCGCCCGCCCCGGCGCACGGGCACGACGCGCACCTGCACACCGGCGAACCGAACCACCCCGCCTAAGCCGATCACGGGGATTCCCGGGCGGATCCCCGGGGTTTGGTCCGACGCCGCACACCGGTCCGGCCCGACCCGACCCGCGCTCCGGCGCCTCCCGCGCCCTCGGTCGCCGACGGCGGCACCCCTACGACGACGGAGAAACACATGGTGTCATCGCCCGATCGCGTCCCGGACGGCGAAGAGAAGCCGATATCGCTGACCTACGAGGCCCCCACGGCGATCAGGCAGATGCTGTTCGCCACTTGGGCGCTGCTCAACTCCCTGACCCGCGACCAGCGTGAGCAGGCTTTCCTGCCCATGGACGACGAGCGCCGCATCGACTGGGACTTCATTCCCAAGCCCGACCGCTGCGGTGTCCCGCTGTTCGCCCTGGACCGGCACCAGCGGACCGTCGCCCACACCCTGCTCAAGTCCGGGCTCAGCATGCACGGCTACAGCCAAGCGGTGTCGATCATGGCCACCGAGAACATACTGCGCGAACTGGAAGCGGTGCCGCGCGGCTTCGGAGCCATCGCCGGAGACTTCCGTGACCCGGAGGGCTACTGGTTCAGCTTCTTCGGCCGGCCCGGCTTCGAGGACACCTGGGGATGGCGGGTCATCGGGCATCACATCTCCTTCAGCTACACCATCGTCGGCCAGCGCTACCTCACCGTCACGCCCCTCGCGATGGGGGCCCAGCCCTTCCCGGCCGGCGTGCTCAACCCCCTGGGAGGCAACGAGGAACTGGCCTTCCGCATCCTCGGCGCACTGGACGACGGCAAGCGGTCCACGGCACTGATCCACCCGGTCGCCCCGGCGGACTTCGCCACCCGGCAGGTGCCCCGGATCGGAGCCGAGGAGTGGCCCGACCACGTCGACCTCGGCATCGTGGGCTACAGCATCACCGACGAGGACCGCAAGGCCCTGCGCTTCGTGAAGAGCGCGCCGTCCGGCCTCAACGGCGCCGACCTGTCGCGCGCCGAACTCGACCTGGTGCACGAGTTGTTGTTCCGGTACTTCGACACCGTGCCCGAGGAACTCGCCGCTCAGTATCGCGACGCGACGCTGGCGGAGGACCCGGAACGCCTGACCTTCGCGTGGGCGGGCGGCACCGACCCCGACAGCCCCCACTACTACCGGATCTCCACCGGCCGCGTGCTGGTCGAGTCTGACAACGCCGTCGCCCTCGGGCAGCACATGCACAGCGTCTGGCGGGACCTGGACAACGACCTCGGCCACGACCTGCTGCTCGACCACCACGAGCGCGACGGCCACCACGGTGGTCACCTGCGCCGCCGGCTCGACAGCACGGTGCCGGAGAGCGGCTGAGCCACGGACAGGGCGTCCCGCGGTGTCCGCGTCGCGTACGTCGGTCATTGCGGGGTGGCTCTCCGAGCGAGGTGGTCCCTTGCCTCGTTTTCACGGGAACATATATGATTTTGCCCGGATGGGCGCGCGACGAGGGGACCCATGAGCAGAGAACCATCGGCGACGGAAGCATCGCGGGGAGAAAGTCCCGACGTGCGCTTCGGTGCGCTTCCGTGCCGTCCCGGAAAGATCATCGGCGTCCACCTGAGCTATGCCTCACGTGCGGACCAGCGGGGCCGGCGGCCCGACCATCCCTCGTACTTCCTCAAGCCGTCCAGTTCCGTCGGCACCGGTGGCGGCGTCGTCGAGCGGCCGGCCGGCACCGAACTCCTCACCTTCGAGGGGGAGGTCGCGCTCGTCGTCGGAACCCCCGCGCGGCGAGTGGTCCCGGAAGAGGCATGGCAGCACATCGCCTGGGTCACCGCGGCCGACGACCTCGGCCTGTACGACCTGCGGGCGAACGACGGCGGCTCCAACCTCCGCGCCAAGGGGGGTGACGGTTACACCCCGATCGGTCCGGCGCTCCTCGACGCGCGCACGGTCGATCCGTCCGCCCTGCGCGTACGGACCTGGGTCAACGGCCGCCTCGTGCAGGAGGACACCACCGCCGGCCTGCTCTTCCCGCTGGCCCGGATCGTGGCCGATCTCTCTCAGCACCTCACACTGGAACGCGGGGACGTCATCCTCACGGGGACACCGGCCGGAGCCGGTGTCGTCGTCCCCGGGGACGTCGTCGAGGTCGAGGTGGACGCCCCCGAGTCGGCCGGAGCGCCCACCACGGGCCGGCTGATGACCAGCGTGACCGAGGGCGACGCCGCGTTCGACGCCGCGCTCGGTTCGCTCCCCGCGGCCGACGACGCCCAGCGGATCGCGGCCTGGGGTTCGCGCGAGGCAGCGGGACTCGGCTCTGCGGCGGCCGGGGCGGGCGTCCTGACCGGGGAGCTTCACGAGAAGCTGACGCGGACGCCGGTCGCGGGACTGTCCGCCCAGTTGCGCAAGCGCGGCCTGAACAACGTGACGATCGACGGCGTCCGGCCCCTGCATCCGGACGCCAAGCTGGTGGGCACCGCCCGGACCCTGCGGTTCGTCCCGAACCGCGAAGACCTGTTCGCCGGTCACGGCGGCGGCTACAACGCCCAGAAGCAGATCTTCGACATTGTCGGCGCCGGCGAAGTCCTCGTGATCGAGGCACGCGGCGAACGCGGGGCGGGCACCCTGGGCGACATCCTCGCGCTGCGCGCGCACGCCCGCGGAGCCGCAGGCATCGTCACCGACGGCGGTGTCCGAGACGCCGACGCCGTCATGGCCGTCGGCATTCCCGTCTACACCGCCGGCGCCCACCCCGCCGTCCTCGGCCGCAGGCACATCCCGTGGGAGGCGGACGTGACCGTCGGCTGCGGCGGTACGACCGTGCAGCCCGGCGACATCCTCGTCGGCGACGCGGACGGTGTGATCGTCGTCCCCCCGGCGCTCGCAGAGGAAGTGGCCGACGCGACCCTCGCCCAGGAGGACGAGGACGCGTGGATCGCCGAACAGGTGGCGGCCGGCCACCCGGTCGAAGGACTGTTCCCGTTGAACACCGCATGGAGAGCGAGGTACGAGGCATGGCGGGCGGCCCGTTGAACAAGGTGAAGACGCTGAGCAAGTCTCAGCGGGCATACCACTGGATCAAGGAGCGCATCGCGCAGCAGGAGTTCACGCCGGGCTACCGGCTGGTGCTCGCGACGATCGCGAGCGAGCTGGACATGAGTGTGGTCCCCGTGCGCGAGGCGGTACGCCAGTTGGAGGCCGAGGGACTCATCACCTTCGAGCGCAACGTGGGCGCACGCGTGTCCATGGTCGACGACTCGCAGTACCGGACCACCATGCAGGTCATCAGCATCGTGGAGAGCGCGGCGACGGCGCTCTCGGCGCGAGAGCTCTCGGCGGACGACCTGCGGCAGGCCCGCGCCGTCAACGACATCATGGGGAGCCGGCTCGAACGCTTCGACCCGCGTGCCTTCTCCGCCTTGAACCAGGAGTTCCACCGGATTCTCTACGGCCGGTGCCCCAACGCGCGGCTGCTGGAGATCGTCGACACCGAGTGGACGCGCCTCAGCCACCTCCGAGACTCGATCTTCGCGTTCGTTCCCGACCGGGCGAGGGAGTCCGTGCGTGAGCACGACCAGATCCTCGGGCTCATCGAGCGGGGCGCCCCCCTGAAGGAGATCGAGGAGGCGGTGCGGCGCCACCGCAAGGGCACGCTGTCGGCGTTCGTCGAGCACGAACACCCCGACGAGGCAGTCGAGTTGCCGGACATGTGAGACCACTACGGTCGTGGACCGGCGGCCTGCCGCCGCGTCCTCACGACGAAGGAGCACGATGCTGCCCGCCGAGACGATAACCGCGCTGGCCGAGGAACTCGCCGACGCGGAGCTGCGACGCGGGGTCATCCCGCGTATCACCGCCCGCTATCCCGAGGCGACGGTGGAGGACTCCTACGCCATCCAGGGCGTGTGGCGCGACAAGAGCATCGCGGCGGGACGCCGTCTGATCGGCCGCAAGATCGGTCTGACGTCCCGGGCCATGCAGGCCGCCACCGGGATCACCGAGCCCGACTACGGCGTGATGTTCGACGACACCGTCTGGGAGAGCGGCGCGGTCATCCCGCACGACACCTATTCCAATGTCCGCATCGAGGTCGAGCTGGCGTTCGTTCTCGCGGCGCCGCTGGACGGCCCGAACTGCACGCTCTTCGACGTGCTGCGCGCGACCGAGTTCGTCGCGCCCGCCCTGGAGATCCTGAACTCCCACATCGAGATGGAGGGGCGCACCATCGTCGACACCATCGCCGACAACGCCGCCTACGGCGGAGTGGTGCTGGGTGGTTCCCCGGTGGCACCCGCGCAGGTCGATCTGCGCTGGGTCTCCGCCCTGCTGTACCGCAACGAGAGCATCGAGGAGACGGGCGTCTCGGCGGGCGTTCTCAGCCATCCGGCCACCGGGGTCGCCTGGCTCGCCAACAAACTGCACCAGCACGGCGCGCGCCTGGAGGCGGGGGAGACCGTCCTGGCCGGGTCCTTCACCCGCCCGGTGTGGGTCGAGCGCGGGGACAGCGTCGTGTGCGACTACGGAAAGATGGGAACGATCTCGTGCCGCTTCGTCTGAACGCCTCCTTCCGCGACGTGCTGCGGGATGCCGCGCCCCGGCCCCTCACCGGCATGTGGGTGTGTTCGGGCAGCGCCACCGCGGCCGAGATCTGTGCGGGCGCCGGCCTGGACTGGCTGCTGATCGACATGGAGCACGGTCCGAACGGGCTCGGGTCGGTGCTGGCGCAGCTCCAGGCCGTCGCGGCCTACCCGGTCGTCCCGGTGGTTCGGGTGCCGGCCAACGACCCCGTGACGATCAAGCAGGTGCTCGACCTCGGGGCGCAGAACCTTCTGGTGCCCATGGTGTCCTCGGTGGCCGAGGCGCGGGCCGCCGTCGAGGCGGTGCGGTATCCGCCGCGTGGCCGGCGCGGCGTGGGTTCGGCTCTCGCGCGGTCGGCCCGTTGGAACCGCGTGGACGACTACCTCACCGAGGCCGAGCTGCACACCTCACTGTTCGTGCAGGTGGAGACGGCCGCCGGGGTCAGGGCCGCGGCCGGGATCGCCGCCGTCGACGGGATCGACGGCGTTTTCGTCGGACCGTCGGACCTGGCGGCGTCGATGGGCCTGCTCGGCAGGCAGACCCATCCGGACGTGCGGGCCGCCGTACTGCGTGCCTTCGACGCCGTCCGGGGCGCGGGCGTACCCGTGGGGGTCAACGCGTTCGATCCGGACGTCGCACGGTCCTATGTGGAGCAGGGGGCGGCCTTCGTCCTCGTCGGCGCCGATGTCGCCCTGCTGGCCCGGGGCTCGGAGGCCCTGGCCACCCGCTTCGCCGGAGAACCGGGCCCGGATCGGGCAAGTTACTGAGCTTCAGCGGGTAGACGCCGAAGATCGTATATGACTCCGGCCTGACCTTGCTGCTCCCGGCAGCGTTCCCGGAGGAAGGGGCGGTAACCGCCTCCGTTCCGCAAACCCCCATTGAGCAGGGGTTATTCGAGTCGGGCCCCCTTTGACGAGCCCCCGTTTCGCAAAGGGTGCGCGTGCTCGCTCTTTCTTTCGAAGTGCAATATCGTGTACGATTTGAAAAGTAATAGTGATCATCATCGAAGCGGGTGGCCGCCGGAAACGGCGGCGGGAGTCTCCGGACAGGCCCGCGCACCCTCGACGGGACTGCGAGCGAGGAACGGCGACAGATGAGTAATCCGGTCTCTCGGGACATCACGTACACCCATGACGGCACACGAATGATCGGCCACCTGTGTGCGCCGGCCGCTTCCGGGAGCCTCCCCGGTGTCCTCCTCGTCCACGACGCCTTCGGCCTGAGTGACGACACGATCGCCACGGCCCGGAGGATCGCCGGCCTGGGTCACGCCGTGTTCGCCATGGATCTGTGGGGCGGGCGCAGGCTGCCGCGGACGCACGACGAAATCGGCCCCCTCATCGGGGCGCTGGCCGGTGACCGGGCGCGCTGGATGGGCCGCGTCACCGCCGCGCGGGAGGCCGCCGCGGCACAGCCCGAACTCGACGCCTCCACGCTCACCGTGCTGGGCCACTGCTTCGGCGGCTCCACCGCCCTGGAGTACGTGCGGACCGGTGGCGCCGTGCGTGGCGCGGTGAGCATCCACGGCGGCCTCGACGTCGTCGACCCGGACTGGAGCGCGCCGACCCCCTCCGCCTCGATCCTCGTGTGCACCGGCGCCGACGACCCGATGGCCCCCGCCGACGCGCTGACCCGTCTGCAGGCCGCCATGAGCGCGGCCGACGTCGACTGGGAGGTGGACGTGTACGGCAACACCAAGCACGCGTTCAGCGACCCGAGGGCCACGCAGTCCGAGGTCGTCGCGTACAACCCCCGCAGCGCCGAACGCGCCTGGGAGTCGGCCACGAGGTTCCTCCGCGACCTCGTCCCGGTTCCGCGCCCCGTCGCACGCTGACCGCCGCCCCGTCCCACGCCGCCCGCACGGCCAACGGCCGGACGCGCACGGCACGGCACGGGGCAGGCCGGGCCGTGCCCCACCACCCGACAGAGAACGAGGACGCCATGCTCGACATCGCCATCATCGGAGCCGGCCCCTGTGGTCTGGCCACCGCCCTGCGCCTGCACCAGCAGGGACTGCGCCCCCGCATCTACGAAGCGGTGCCGGAACTGCGCCCACTGGGTGTCGGAATCGACGTCAAGGTCTACGGCACGCGGGAGCTGGACGAGCTGGGCCTGCTCGACGAGTTCCGGGAGATCTCCGTCGACGCCGACGAGTCGATCTTCTTCAACAACCACGGCCAGGAGATCTACGCGGAGAAGTGCGGCGTCCACATGGGCTACGCACACGAGCAGCGCTTCGTGCACCGCGGCACCTTCCAGATGTTCCTGTACCGCAAGGTGCTGGAACGTCTCGGCGACGACGCGGTCGTGCTCGGGGTGCGCACCACCGGCTACACGCAGGACGCGGACGGTGTCACCCTCCAGGTCGAGCACGCGGACGGCACCGGCGGCCAGGTGCGCGCCGACGTCGTGATCGCCGCGGACGGAATCAAGTCGGTGATCCGCAGGCAGATGCACCCGGAGAGCGCGGACCCCCGGTACTCGGGCCTTACCATGTGGCGCGGCACGACGCTCATGCCGCCGTTCAAGACCGGCGGCACGATCCTGCACATCGGCGACCCCCGGGTCTCCAGCCTGATCGTCTACCCGATCGAGAACGACTTCAAGGGAACGGGCCTCGCACTCGTCAACTGGGTCGCCGAAGCCACCCGGAGTGAAACGACCGAGGACTGGAACCAGAAGGGATCCGTCGAGGAGATCCTGCCGTACTACGACGACTGCAAGATCGACTTCATCGACGTGCAGAAGATGCTCTCCGACGCGCGCGAGGTGTACCTCTTCCCGCTCATCGACCACGATCCGCTGGACAGTTGGGTGGACGGCCGCGTCGTGCTCGTCGGCGACGCCGCGCACGCGATGTACCCGCGCGGCGGCAACGGCGCCTGCCAGGCGATCGTGGACACGCGCGTCGTCGCCGAGAAACTCGCGCACATCAGCGACCCCCACGAGGCACTCCTGGCGTTCGAGGCCGAGCGTTTGGAGGGCGTCAACCGGATCGTCCTGGCGAACCGTGGTGAGGGCTACGAAGTCATCCGCCGCATCGTCGCCGAGCGGACCGACGGTCTGCGCTTCGACGACATCGAGACGGTCCTGCCGCTCGCGGAGGCCGACGAGATCTTCAGCAAGTACCACCAGCTCGTCGGTCAGCGACGTACGGACTCGGACGGCAGGCACATGGCCGGCTTCCGGACCTCGACCGACCGGTCCGCCGAGTCGGCCTGACGGCAGGCATGCCATGCACTCGGCGGCACGGCCCCTCCCGAGCCTGCCGCTCCCGGCCACTCACGGAAAGGATGCCCTTCCCATGGATCTCGGACTGACCGGACGCACGGCGTTCGTCGCGGCCTCGTCCCAGGGGCTCGGACACGCGTGCGCCCGTTCACTTGCCCGCGAGGGCGTCGCGGTCACTCTCAACGGCCGCGACCGGACAAAACTCGCTGCCGCGGCGGAAGCGCTGCGGACCGAGATCGACGGTGCCCGGGTCTCCTGGGTGGCTGCCGACCTCACCACCTGGGACGGCCGCGCCGGGATCGTGACGGCCCTGCCGTCCGTCGACATCCTCGTCACCAACAACGCGGGCCCACCCCCCGGCGGCCTCGACGACTGGGACGAGGAGGCGCTCGTCAAGGCGCTGCGCGCGAACACGGTGCCCGCCGTCCAGCTCATGCGCGCCTACGTCCCCGGCATGCGCGAACGCGGGTTCGGACGGATCGTCAACATCACGTCGGCGATGGTCAAGAGCCCCGCCTACGACATGGGCCTGTCGACCTCGGCCCGGTCGGCGCTCACGGCGATCAGCAAGTCCCTCAGCAATGAGGTCGTCGCCGACAACGTGACGGTCAACAATCTGCTCCCGGAGCGGATCGACACACCCCGGCAGGAGTTCATGGCACGGCGGCTGATGTCGGAACGGGGCATCGACCACGACGAGGCCCGTCGGCACATCGCTTCCACCGTCGCGGCACGACGGCTGGGCCGGCCGGACGAGTTCGGCGACGCCTGTGCGTTCCTGTGCAGCGCGCAGGCGGGCTACATCTCGGGCCAGAACCTCCAGCTCGACGGTGGTTCGTACCGGGGGCTTCTGTGACCGGGGTCGTGAACGCGGACGCCGCGACCAGGGCCGAGCTGCTCGACCTGGAGGAGCGCCGACGCGCGGCCCTCGTCGCCGTGGACCTCCCGGCGCTGGACGACATGTTCGACGAGTCGCTCGTGCACATCCACGCACCCGGACTCACCCACAGCAAGGCCCAACTGCTGGAGCACGTCGCGACCCGCCGGGCCTATCTCGACTCCGCGCGGGGCGAGTTGAGGATCCGGCTCATCGGCGACGTGGCCGTCATGACGGGCCGGCTCACCAACCGGCTGCGTTCCCCCGGTGGGCAGGAGCGGGTCCTCGGCGGAGTCGTCACCCAAGTGGTGCGGCGCTGCGCGGACGGCAGGTGGCGCTTCCTCAGTTTCCAGATGACGCCGGACGGCGAACACGTATGGCCCGCGATGCCTTCGGAACTGGAACCTTCGGAGCCGGGGCCGGAGCCGGAGCCGGAGGCGCGGGACGAGACCACAGGGAAGGACGGACAACGATGAAGATCGCACGATTCCGTGTCGCCGACGGCCCCGTACGGCTCGGACGCGTTGACGGTGACCGGATCACCGACATCTCCGACGTCCCGGGGGTGGGCACGTCCCTGCGGGCGATCCTGCCGGCGCTGGGCACGCTGCGGCAAGGCATCCTCGCCGCCGACGGCCCGGGCCGTCGGCTGGACACCGTCGTGCTGGAGGCGCCGGTGGACGACCCGCAGAAGTACCTCGGCATCGGCATGAACTACAGGGAGCACGCGGAGGAGGCCCGCCGGGCCGGCGTGCCGGTCCCGGACAGCCAGATGTGGTTCAACAAGCAGGTGTCGTGCATCGCCGGACCCTACGACGCAATCCACAAACCGGCGGTGTCCGACCAACTCGACTACGAGGTGGAGCTCGGCGTCGTCATCGGGCGCCGCTGCCGGAACGTCTCCGTCGAGGACGCGCGCTCGGTGATAGCGGGCTACCTCGTGGCTAACGACGTGTCCGTACGCGACTGGCTCGCCAAACGGTCGCCGACCTTCACGCTGGGCAAGTCCTTCGACACCCACGGGCCCATCGGCCCGTGGCTCACGACGGACGAGGAGATCGCGGATCCGCACGCCCTGCGGATGCGGCTGTCCGTCAACGGCGAGGTCCGGCAGGACTCGCCGACCAGCGACATGATCTACGACATCTACGAGCAGATCGCCTACCTGTCGCAGGTCATGACCCTCATGCCGGGCGACATCCTCGCCACCGGCACCCCGGCCGGAATCGGCGCTCCCACCGGGTGCTTCCTCCGGGTCGGAGACACCGTGCGCGCCGAGATCGAGGGTCTCGGGGTGATCGAGAACCATGTCGTCGCCGCCCCCTGACCGGCACCCCGGTCGCATGCCGCGCCGTGTCGGTGTCCAGCTCCCAGGGTTCGGGCACGACAACCCGGTGCCGGTCGCGAGCCGTATCGGACCGTTCCTCGCCTCGGGCGCCCTCACTGGCCGTGACCCGGCCACCGGTGAGATGCCGGAGGACCTCGGGACGCAGTGCGCGCACGTGTTCGAGCACGTTCGCGCCCTCATGGCTGCCGTGGGCGGGTCGACGGACGACATCCTCAAGATGACGTTCCGGCTCGTCCGGTACCGCGACCGGGACGCTCTCAACCGGGAATGGACCAAGATGTTCCCGGACGCCGGCCACAGGCCCGCCCGTCAAGTGGTCGCGGCTCGACTGGACGGGGCTGCGCTCGTCCACTGCGACCTCCTGGCGGTCCTCGGCGACACGCGCTGACCCCGACGGCGTGCACGAAGACCCGGGACGGTGCAGGCGCCCCTTCCCTCGGCCGGGCTCGCCGTCGTCGCTTTCCGGGTCCTCGCCGGTCACGGCGAGGGGCAGCCCACGATGCGCCTACCGCGTCGAACATGCCTCTCGCACAGGATCACGCGGCGAGCGAGACTCCTCCACGGATGGCGCGTTGCCCCGGTCGGGACCTGCGGCGCCGCCCAGGTGCAGATCCGGAGCAGCACCGGTGGCCGACCGTCGCCCTGCCCTCCCCGTGGCGACGCGGCTGACGCGCGAGGTCCGCGGAGGTCGTGCGGAGCCGGGGAGGAGGCGCGGCGGCAGGCACATGACGATCATTCCGGCGAGGATCAGCGCGCCGCCCGTCCATGCGACCGCCGACAGCCGCTCGTGGAGCAGGAGAACGCCGATCAGCGCGGCGGCCAATGGTTCGGCGAGGCTGAGGGTGCCGGCGGTGGTCGCGCGCACCCGGGTGAGGCCGGTGGTGAACAGCCAGTACGCCACGGCGGTGGTCGTCACCCCGAGCCAGAGGGTCAGGGCGAGGGTGGAGCCCTGCCGCACGGGTGAGGCGCTGCTGATCATCCAGGGAGCAAGCGGAACGGCGCCCGCGAGGAGGGAGAGCGCCGAGAACGCGGGCAACTGCGCGGCCGGGACGGCGCCGGCCAGCTTCTTCGCGAAAACGGTGTAGAGGCCGTAACAGGCCCCGGCGGCCACCGCCAGGAGCAGGCCCAGTGCGTCCACACCCGCGCTTGTCGGCGTCAGCAGCAGGGCGCAGCCGATGACGGCGGCGACCGTGCCGACCGTCCAGACCGCCGTCATCCGCTCGCCGGTGACCCACCTCGCGCACAGACCGATCGCCGCGGGCGCGACGCCCAGGGCGACCACCGTGGCCAGGGCCGCCCCCGTCCGTGCCACCGAGGACATGAGGGCCGCCTGGTAAACGCCCGTGGACACCGCGCAGACCAGCAGGGGGCGCACCACCGAACCCTTGCCCAGGGAGCGCAGGGTGGTCCGGCGAACGGTGAAGACCCCCAGCACCAGCCCGCCCACGAGCAACCGCCAGCCTCCGAGAGCCGCCGGGGCCATGGGACTGGACGCCAGCACCTGGGCGGGACCGACCGTGCCCCACAGCACGGCGGCGCCCAGCACCAACCCCGCGCCGGACAACGATCCGTTCGTTCGTGTCTCCATGGCCCCCGACACTAAGCAGACATCCAGGCCGCCCGACCGGTTGCCGTACTTCGTACGCCGTAGGGTCGGTTTCATGGAACTTGATGCGCTGGACCGGGCCCTTCTGCGGGAGTTGCAGAACGATGCACGGCAGACCAACCGCGACCTCGCAGCCAAGACCGGGGTCTCGCCCTCCACCTCACTGGAACGGGTACGGCTGCTGCGCGAGCGCGGTGTGATCACCGGCTACCACGCCGTGCTGGACCTCGACGCGGCCGGCCGTCCCGTGCAGGCGCTCATCTCGGTGCGCATCCGGCCCCCGGCCCGCCCGGTCATCGAGGGATTCCGGGAGTGGGCGGCACGGCTTCCCGAGGTGATCGGCTTGTTCGTCACCTCGGGCCCGCACGACTTCCTCATCCACATCGCCGTCCCGGACGTCGACAGCGTGTACGCCTTCGTCATCGACCGCCTCACCGAACGCCGCGAGGTCGCAGACGTGCAGACCACCATGGCCTACGAGCACGTCCAGTCACGCCGCATCGAACCCGCCGACCCCGAGCAGCCGCGCTCCGCGCGCAGGGCGCGCTGAACCGGAGTCCTGCGGTCGGTGGTCTCCGTGGCGCCGTACAGCCTTGCGTGCGGTGCGGAAGCCGCCGGGACCGGTTGCACGCCCCCGGGCCGGCGGTCGAACGGCCGCCGCCCGAGCCGGCGGGTTCGGGCGGCGGCCGAGAGTGCGAAGGCAGCGTCGGATTCCCCTCTCCCCGTCGCCGTCTCGCACCGACCGTCCTCACCACCCGTCCGGAATGCGCGGGAGTGCATCCCGGTCTCGAACAGGGTTGGGGAGGACGAGGGGCTGGAGCTGCGGTGTCGGCGATGCGGCTCCAGCCGTTCACAGTGGTCGGATGGTCACTGACCTGGGGGCTGGGGGCCGAAAACAAGCGGACCGGCAGCCGTTGCCGCTCGGGGCGTGGCTGGTGATGGTCCTGTCAGGGGTGATCTGACACACCGTCACATTGTGCTCCTGGAACGGTCGAACCGGCTCTCGATCCACGCCGACCCGACCCGGGGACGGCGGTCCGCGCCCGCGCTCCCAACTGTCCGCAGCGCTCAACTCGCAACCGCCGTCCGGGCATTGGCCGCACCCGGCTCCCGTGGCAACGCGGCGTCCGCAGGCCGCACTTCACGCCGGTACGCAACGACTCACAGGTGTGTGCGTACGCGCCGCCCAAGGAGTCCCGCACGCTCTACCGGTGTACACGGGGGGTGGAAATGATGAGCGGACACCACATCAGCCCGGAGTCCGCGGCCACCCGTGCCCCGGCCGGGCGGACGCGTGGCGGAAGGAGCTCAGGGTGTTGCTTCTCATCTCTCCGGACGGTGTCGACGAGGCTCTCGACTGTGCGAAGGCGGCGGAGCACCTCGACATCGTCGACGTCAAGAAGCCCGACGAGGGATCGCTCGGTGCCAATTTCCCGTGGGTCATCCGGGCGGTCCGCGACGCCGTGCCGGCGGACAAACCGGTGTCCGCCACCGTGGGCGACGTGCCCTACAAGCCCGGAACCGTCGCGCAGGCCGCGCTCGGCGCGGTCGTCTCCGGCGCCTCGTACATCAAGGTCGGCCTGTACGGATGCACGACGCCCGAGCAGGGCATCGAGGTCATGCGGGCGGTCGTCCGGGCGGTGAAGGACCATCGTCCGGACGCGCTGGTCGTCGCCTCCGGTTATGCCGACGCCCACCGCGTCGGCTGTGTCAATCCGCTGGCCCTGCCCGACATCGCCGCCCGCGCCGGCGCCGACGCGGCCATGCTGGACACCGCCGTCAAGGACGGGACACGCCTCTTCGACCACGTTCCCCCGGACGCCTGCGCCGAGTTCGTCCGCCGCGCCCATGCGTCCGGACTGCTCGCCGCCCTCGCGGGCAGCGTCAAGCAGGCCGACCTCGCGGTGCTCACCCGCATCGGCACGGACATCGTGGGCGTGCGGGGAGCGGTCTGCACCGGCGGCGACCGCAACGCCGGCAGGATCCAGCCGCACCTGGTCGCCGCCTTCCGGGCGGAGATGGAGCGGCAGGCCCGCGAGTGCGCCGTCGACGTCGCCGCAGCGAGCTGACCACCAGGATGCCGATACCGCAGGCCGCCGACCGCGTCCCCCGACGCGGTGCACCGGGGCTCGATGTCGTGGACCCGGCCACCGGCGAGACCTTCGACCAGGTGCTCGACCAGCGGCCCGAAGAGCTGGACGACCTGGTCGACCGCTCCCGACGCGCCTGGACCGGATGGCGGGCCGACCCTGCCGCCCGTACCAAGGCCCTGCTGGCCGCCGCGGACGCGGTGGAGGCGGCCGGCGACGACCTCGCTCCGCTGCTCACCCGGGAACAGGGCAAGCCCCTGGCCGAGGCCCGCGCCGAGGTCGCCCGCACGGCCGCCCGGCTGCGGTACTTCTCCGCCATGGTTCCCCGCACCCGACCGATCGACGACGGCCGACCCGTGCACAGTGAGGTCCGCTGGCGTCCGCTCGGGCCGGTCGCCGCGATCGTCCCGTGGAACTTCCCCCTCCAGCTCGCGGCGGCGAAGTTCGCGCCCGCGCTCGCGGCCGGCAACACCGTGGTCCTCAAACCGTCCCCCCGCACCCCCCTCGCCACCCGGTTGCTCGGCACGGTCCTCGCCGCCGTCCTGCCCGAGGACGTCCTGACCGTCGTCACCGGCCGGGAACCCCTCGGCGCCCGCCTCGTCTCCCACCCGGGCATCCGTCACGTCACCTTCACCGGCTCGGTCCCGACCGGGCGGACCGTCGCGACGGCGACGGCCGCCTCGCTCGCCCGGGTCACGCTGGAACTGGGCGGAAACGACGCGGCCGTCCTCCTGGACGACGTCGACGTGGACCGGGTCGCGGACCGGCTGTTCTGGTCCGCCTTCCGCAACTGCGGGCAGGTCTGCATGGCCGTCAAACGCGTCTACGCCCCGGCCCGGCTCCACGCCGACGTCGTCGAGGCCCTCGCACAGCGCGCGAGGACCGTCGTCGTGGGGTCCGGCCTGGACCCGGACACCCGGCTCGGACCGGTCAACAACGCCGCCCAGCTGGCCCGGGTCGAGGAGCTGACACACCGGGCCCTGGCAGCCGGAGCCCGCCCCGCGGCAGGCGGTCAACGGCTCGACCGGCAGGGCTACTTCTTCGCCCCCACGATCCTCACCGCGGTCCCTCCCGACGCCGCGGTGGTGACGGAGGAACAGTTCGGTCCCGTCCTGCCGGTGCTGCCGTACCGGAACCTCGACGAGGCCGTCGACGCGGCGAACGGCACCGGCTTCGGCCTCGGCGGCTCCGTGTGGGGCACCGATCTCGACCGGGCGGCCGCGACGGCGGACCGGCTGGAGTGCGGCACGGCCTGGATCAACCACCACGCCGAACTCTCCCTCGCCCAGCCCTTCGCCGGCGTCAAGGACAGCGGCCTCGGCGTCGCGGGCGGACCGTGGGGCCTCTACGGAAACCTCCGCCCGTTCGTCGTGCACCGTCCCCGGGAGGAAGGACCTTGAGATTCCGAGCCGCCGTACTGCGCTCGTACGAGACCCCGTTCACCGTCGAGGAGGTCGTCCTCGGCAGCGGTCCGGCAGCCGGTGAGATCCTCGTGGAGATCGCCGGCAGCGGAATGTGCCGCACCGACCTCGCGGTGCGGCGGTCCGCCGGCCGTACGCCCCTGCCCGCGGTCCTCGGCCACGAGGGAGCCGGCGTCGTCGTGGCGTCCGGCGGCGGCCCGCACAGCACCGTCGACGTCGGCGACCACGTCGTGCTGAGCTTCGACTCCTGCGGGGAGTGCCGCAACTGCCGCGCGGCGGCCCCCGCGTACTGCGACTCCTTCGCCTCCCTCAACCTCTTCGGCGGACGCGGGGAACACCCGCCGCGCCTCACCGACGCAGCGGGGAGCGCGCTGGCTCCCCGCTGGTTCGGGCAGTCCTCCTTCGCCGAGTACGCCCTCGTACCGGCACGCAACGCCGTACGGGTCGATCCCGCCCTGCCCGTCGAACTGCTCGGACCGCTCGGCTGCGGCGTCCTCACCGGCGCCGGAGCCGTGCTGAACACCTTCCGGGCCGGTCCCGGCGACACCCTGGTCGTCCTCGGCGCGGGAGCGGTGGGCCTGGCCGCCGTGATGGCGGCGGGCGCCGCCGGCGCGCGGGCCGTGGCCGTCGACGGGAACCCCGCGCGACTGGCGCTGGCCGAACGGTTCGGCGCGACCCCGTTGTCCGCCACGACGCCCGATCTGGCCGGGTGCGTCCGCCGACGCAGCGACGGCGGCGCGCAGTACGCCCTGGACACCACGGCCTCGGCACCCCTGATCAACGAAGCACTCCGCGCACTGCGCCCCACCGGCGTACTGGGCCTCGTGGCACGCCTCCACGAAGCACTGCCGCTCGAACCGGGCACGCTCGACAGGGGGCGCGGCATTCGGCACATCTGCGAGGGGGACGCCGTCCCCGGGCTGCTGATACCCCGGCTGATCGGTCTGTGGCAGGCCGGCAGCCTCCCCTTCGACCAACTGATCCGGACCTATCCGCTGGCCGACATCAACGACGCCGAACGCGACTGCGACGCCGGGCGCGTGGTCAAACCCGTCCTGCTGCCGGAAAGAAGAGACCGATGAGTGAAACGTCCATGGGAACGTCCGTCACCGGGGACCTTCCCGCACCCGCCCGCGGACCCGCCGTCCCCTCCATGCCGTCCCCTGCCCACGCGCCCGCCCTGCCCGCCACGGAGGACGACGGGACCACCACCGCGCGGCGCACCGACGTGGAAGGCGTAGACGCGGGCGTGGGCCTGACCGCCCTCCTGGTCGCCGCCGCGCGGGCGATCGAGACCCACCGCCACGACAGCCTGGCGCAGGACGTCCACGCGGAGCACTTCGTGCGCGCCGCCGGGGCCTGCGCGGACTGGCCGCTGCGCATCCAGGAGGTCCCGCACGGGGACGACAATCCGCTGTGGGGCAGGTTCGCCCGCTACTTCGGCCTGCGCACACGGGTCCTCGACGACTTCGTGTGCCGGTCGGTCGGTGCGGGCGTCCGTCAAGTGGTCCTCCTGGGAGCCGGGTTGGACACCCGGGCGCTCCGGCTCGACCTGCCGTCCGACTGCGTCGTCTTCGAGGTCGACAGGGCCGGCGTCCTCGCCTTCAAACAGCGGGTGCTCGCGGACCTCCCGGCCACGCCGAGTGCGAGGCGCGTCCCCGTCGCGGTCGACCTGCGTGCCGACTGGGTCGGCGCGCTCACCTCCGCCGGCTTCGACCCGGCCGTCCCCAGCGTCTGGCTGGCGGAGGGGCTGCTCTTCTACCTGCCGGGCCCGGCGGAGACCTTCCTCGTCGACACGGTGGACCGGCTCACCGTCCCGGGCAGCGCCCTGGCCTTCGAGGCCAAACTGGAGAAGGACCTGCTGGCGTACCGGGACAGCGCGATCTACACGGCGACGCGGGAGCAGATCGGCATCGACCTGCTCGACCTCTTCGACAGGGGGCCGCGCCCCGACTCCGCGGGCGACCTGGCGGCGAAGGGGTGGTCGACCTCGACGCACACGCCGTTCGACTTCACCCGCCTGCTGGGACGGGGCCCCCTCCCCGAGCCGAACGACGCGCTGGAGGGCAACCGGTGGGTCTTCGCGCACAAGACCCGACGCTGACGCCCGTGCTGTCGTGATGTCGTGACGGCGTACGGCGGTGGGGGAGGGCGCCCGGTTCCCTCGCCGCGCCGGGAGGACCGTGCCCGCGGCTGCCTGCGCGGCCCCGGGACACAGTCCTCCGGGCGGTGTCAGACGGCTCGGGCGCTCACCAGCCGGTCACCCGGAATCCCGGCCATGTCCGGTGCGTAGTAGTCCTTGATGCCCTCGGCCCACGTGCCCACGGTGATGCGGTCCTCGGCGTCCGGGCCGAAGGCGTCGAAGAGCGCGTTGATGTTCGCCTCCTCGAACCCGATCGCCGTCATCAGCGACACGAAGAGCGGGCGCTCGATCAGACCGTCCCCGTCCGGGTCGCCGAGGGCGGCGAGGGCTTCGGCGAACTCCGCGATCGTGGGGCCGAAGCGGCCGGGGTCCAGCACGAAGGGACGGAACTCGTCCACGCTGATCACACCGTCGCCGTTCGTGTCCAGTTCCGCGGCCAGCGTCGTCCAGTAGCGGCGGAAGGCGGCCGCGATGGCCCGTTTCGCGTTGTCGTCGGAGGCGACCGCCGCCTTGAGGACTCGTCCCGACATGAGATCGAAGTCGTCGGAGTCGAGGACGCCGTTGCCGTTGGCGTCGAAGAGGGAGAAGACCAGCTCGATCCGCTCGGCAGCCTCAGTCCGCATGTCCGTCACCTGTCTCCCGCGGTCCGTTCGCTCGGCGATCCCGGACCTGGCCCAATGAGTGCTCCTACACAACCGCGCCTGGGGGAGGAGCGTGCGGAGAGCGTGGCTCGCACCACCGGAAGGAGTGAGCTTCCCGCCGATGAGGTGTGCGGCGGGGAGGAGCAGATTCACCGCCTGCCCGCGTGTCCGCCTGCCTGCTCGCCTGCCCGCCGTCCGAACCACGGCGGGCACCCGGCGCGTGCGGCAGACGGCCGGAGACCGACGGGACCTCGATCGCCATCGGTGCGATGATATGGAACAGGCTTGACGTCGTACGGTTCCGCGTCCGCCAGGGGTTCGGTGGAGGAAGACGTCGCTCCGACTCGGCACGCAGAGCAGACAGGAGTCGCTCATGGGCACGATGCACGCTGTGCGAGGGCACCGGCGGGGCGGTCCCGAACAACTCGTGTACGAGGAGGCTTCCCGGCCCGTCGCAGGCAAGGGCGAACTCCTGGTACGGGTGCGCGCCGCCTCGATCACGGCCGCCGAACTGAGCTGGCCGGCCACATGGACCGACTCCTTCGACGAGACGGGATCACCCCGCGTGCCCGTCGTACCGTCCAAGGAGTTCTCCGGGGTCGTCGACGCCGTCGGTGAGTCCGTGACGGGATTCGACACCGGCGACGAGGTGTACGGGCTGATCCCCTTCCTGCGCGACGGAGCAGCCGCCGAGTTCACCGTGGTGCCCGCCGACGTGGTGGCCGCCAAGCCCGCCGGCCTCGACCACGAGCACGCCGCGGCCCTGCCGCTGGCCGGTCTCACCGCCTGGCAGGGGCTGGTCGAGCACGGTGGCCTGACGGCAGGGCAGCGCGTCCTCGTCCACGGCGGTGCCGGCGGAGTGGGATCGATCGCGGTCCAGGTGGCCGCCGCCCTCGGAGCGGAAGTGATCGCGACCTCGAACGGCCGGGCTGCGGAGTTCGTCGGGGAACTCGGCGCCCACCGGGTCATCGACTACTCCACGCAGCGGTTCGAGGACGAGGTCGCCGACGTCGACCTCGTCTTCGACACCGTGGGCGGCGACACGCTGAGCCGCTCCTGGAAGGTGCTCAGGCCCGGCGGCACCCTGGTCTCCGTGGCGAGCCCGCCAGGCGAACGGGACGGCTTCAAGGGCGTCTTCTTCATCGTCGAGCCCGACCGTGAGGGCCTCGGCGAACTATCGGGTCTGGTATCCCGGGGGCTCCTGGATCCCCGCCTGGACCGGGTCGTGCCGCTGAGGGACACGGCGGACGCTTACAGGGCCCTGGAACAGGGGCGGCGCCGAGGAAAGATCGTCATCAAGGTGTCCTGACGCACCCAAGCCGCCGTCGCCCTGCTCGGCCCGATGGACACGACGCGGCCGCCTGGCGTGCAGGCGCGGCCGTTCGCACGGCGGCGCCGCCCGTTGGCTGCGCGAGCACACCACGCGCGACCCCAACAGGCCACGCGGGCAAGGGAGATGCGGGGGCTGCGGTTCTCACGTGCGGCGCGGGACGCCTGTTGGTCGCGCGAGCAGAGGCCTGTGCGGCCTCAACAGGGCGCGCGGGCAAGGGAGATGCGGGGGCTGCGGTTCTCCCGCGCGGCGCGGGACGCCTGTTGGTCGCGCGAGCAGACGCCTGCGCGGCCTCAACGGGCTACGCGGGCAAGGGAGATGCGGGGGCTGCGGTTCTCCCGCGCGGCGCGGGACGACTGTTGGTCGCGCTAGCAGACGCCTGCGCGGCCTCAACGGGCTACGCGGGCAAGGGAGATGCGGGGGCTGCGGTTCTCCCGCGCGGCGCGGGACGCCTGTTGGTCGCGTGAGCAGAGGCCTGTGCGGTCCCAACAGGCCACGCGGGCAAGGGAGATGCGGGTCTCGCGGTTCTCCGTGAACCCCTGCTTCAGCTCGCTCGCGCCCGCAGTCGGCGCAGCATCCGGGCGTCCTCGAAGCCGACCGCGCGGGCCGCGGCCTCGACGGTCGTCCCGTGGCCGATGAGGTGGTCGGCGCGCTCCAGGCGCAGCGTCTGCTGGTAGCGCAGGGGAGTGAGGCCACCGGTGGCGCGGGCGAACAACCGGGTGAGAGTACGTTCGCTCACGCCCACGGCCGTTGCCAGGGCCGACAGCGGCAGGGGTTCGTCGTAGCGGGCGTCCAGCAGGTCCTGGGCGCGGTGCACCGTGTCGTCGAGGTGCGAGCGGTACCTGAGCATCGCGCTTGCCTGCGGTTCGTGGCCGTTGCGCCGTGCGTAGACGACCATGTCGCGGGCGACCTGCGCGGCGAGCGCGGGACCGTGCCGGGTGGCCAGCAGATGCAGGGCCAGGTCGATGCCGCTGGCGATGCCGGCCGACGTGACCACCCGGTCGTCCGTCGTGTAGAGGACGTCACGCATCACGACCGCCCGAGGATGACGGCGGGCAAGCTCGTCCTGGACGGCGTGGTGCGTGGTGCAGCGACGCCCGTCGAGCAGCCCCGCCCGGCCGAGGGCCTCGGCCCCGGCGCAGACGCTGGCCACGGTTCCGCCCCCTTCGTGGTGCTCCCGCAGCGCCTTGAGAGCGGCCGCGCCGATGGAGGGGTGGCCCGCGGTCCCGCGCACCCGCCAGCCCGGCACCACGATCAGGTCGTCGGATCCGAGCGGCGGCCAGTCGAGCTGGGCCGCGAGCGGCAGGCCCTGCGCGCTCAGGACCTGCTCGTGTTCGGCGACGTAGCTGAGGGTGTAGGAGTGCCCGAAACCGGCCGCCGTGGAGAACACCTGCGCGGGTCCCGCCAGGTCCAGCAGATGGACCCCGGGCACAAGGAAGAAGACGATGTGGCTCACGATCCGGTCATCATGCCTCAGTGTCGGCCGCGGCTTCCAGCTCGGCCAGGGTGGCGATGGTGGCGAACCGCCCGGCCAGGGCGTACTCGGTGCGCCGGATGATCTCCTGCGCGCTCAGGGTGCGCGGGTCGGCGAGCAGCTCGGTGGCGGTCAGCCCGGCGGGTGCGTCGCGGTGCGGGATCGGGTTCGTCGCGGTGGCGTCGATCACGAAGGTGACCCCGTAGCCGAGATCACTGGCCAGACGGGCGGTGGTCTCCACGCACTGTTCGGTGCGGATGCCGCAGACGGTGAGCTCGCGGATGCCCCGCTCGGTGAGGAGCTGCTGCAGGTTGGTCGTGGTGAATGCGTTGTGCGCTGTCTTGTGAATCAGGGGTTCGCCCTCCTCGCGCCGCAGTTCGTCCAGCACCCTGACGTGGCCGAGAGCGGGGTCGAAGACGCCCCCGCTGCCCGGCTCGGAGTGCAGTACCCACACGACGAGGTCACCGGCCCGGCGTGCGATGCGGAGCAGCCGGTCCACCCGGTCGCTGATCTTCGGGTCGGAGAGGGTCTCCCACTGCCCACCGGCTCGGAAGGACTCCTGGACATCAATGACGATCAGTGCTCGGTTCATGCCTCGATCCTGGGCGCCCGGAGCCTGGGGCGGAAGTCCGTATCGGGTCCGGAGGCGGACCGATCCGGTCAGGAGCATGCGCGGACACGCGACGGGCAGGCATGGCGGGGGAGGCGTGGCGGGGGAGGCCGAGGAAGGGCCACTACTCGTGATCGCCGGCCGCAACGTCAAGCGGCCGGCTCGTCGAACCACTACGCCGTCCCTCGGGCGCTCCCGCGGGTCGACCACCGCGGGTACGGGCCGTCTCGGCCGTCCCCGACTGTCAGGTGGCGTCCCACTCCGCCCACACCTGGGCCACCTCGGCATCGCGGCCACATGTTCTCCGGCCCGTGCCGGTCGCAGTGCAGGGCGATCAGGTGCGGCCCGTCCCCGCAGGACCCGTGCGAGTACGGGCGGTCGTGCGCCTGGCCTCGTCGGTCGGCTCGTGGAAGCCGGGGTCGCGGACGATCGCGGTCACCGGATCCTGCCGGTTGAACCGGGGGACGGGCCGAGGATCGCACCACAGCAGTCGTGGGGGCAGCACGAGCCCATCCTGCCCGCTGGGCGGCCCTGTCGAGAACGGGAACCGGCAGTCTCCGGCGACCGACCGAGGCACAGTCTTCCTTCCGACGTCGTACTGGAAGACGGCCGTCACCCTTGTGCCCGACTCGGCGCTGAAGTCACCGCGAACGTGAAGAAACGGGCGCGGTCGAGCTCTGCCGCAAGGGAAAGCGCGTGCCATTCAGCGGTACGGCACGTGCCGCCACCCGGGTCCGCTCCCTAGCGTGGGACGGACCCGGGGGAAACCGGTCGGCGGCGTCCGACGGGGGTCCGCACCCGCCGTTCGAACACAGGCCGGCCGCCCCGCCCGGGACACCCGACAGCAAGCAAGGAGAGCACGGCCATGACCACCTCCCCCCAGTCCCCGGCCCGGGAGTCCGCGCGGGACGACGTCCTGCTGGTGCGTTCGGTGACCGTCGTGAACACCCGGGACGGCAGCGTGACGCCGGGCACCGATGTCCTGGTGCGGGACGGGAGGATCACCGAGGTGCGTCCCGGCATCGAGGCTCCGGAGCGGCTGCGGGCGCGCGTCGTGGACGCGAAGGGCCTCTTCGTCGTCCCCGGCTACAACGACATGCACGCACACCCTCTCGACCAACTCCCCGCCCGCAGCCGCGATCGGGACCTTCGGCTGCTGCTGGCCCACGGAGTCACAGGGTTCCGCCAGATGTCGGGTTCGGCCGGTCTGCTGCGGGCCCGTGCCGAGGGCACACTCGACCTGCCGTCGGACGGCGCACGGCCGCTGTCGATGCCCGGGACTGTGCTGGTCACGCCACTGAACGCCGGCTCGCCGGAGCAGGGGGTGGCCACGGTGCGCCAACAGCACGCAGCGGGAGCGGACTTCATCAAGGTGGCCATGGCCACGCCGGACGTGTTCTTCGCGGCGCAGCAGGAGGCCCTACGACTCGGGCTGACCATCGTCGGACACCTTCCCCAGGGCATCGACGTCGTCCGGGCCTCGGGCATCGGCATGAAGTCCGTGGAGCATCTCGGTCCCGGCGTCGGTCTGTTCGCCTGCTGCTCCTCCGCCCCGGCCGCAGTCCAGCCCGACGCGGACGGGGGCGGGGAGGACAAGCTCAAGGCGCCTCCCGTCAAACTGCCCTTCATGGACCGTCTGATCGACCGCATGGTCAAGAGGCTGGTCATCAACCCCGTCAACCGGACCACACCGCAGGCCGTGGAACGCATGCGCCGGGCCGTGGACACCTACGACAGCTCGATGGCCCACACGCTCGCCCGGCGCTTCGTCGACGACAACACCTGGCAGGTCCCGACGTTGATCCGGGTGAAGACCCAGCAGATCGCCGACGACCGCGCCTTCGCGGAGGCCCCGGAACTGCGTCACATGGACGCTCCCACGCTCAAGCGCTGGCGGAAGGCCACCGCCAGGTTCGCGCGGTTCCCCGAGTCCGCCCGCGTCACGTTCCGCGAGCTGTACGACCGCCAACTCCAGCTGACCCACGCCTTCGACGACGCCGGTGTCTCCATGCTCGCGGGCAGCGACACCTCGGGAGCGGGCTGGGTGGTCCCCGGAGCCTCGTTGCACCGCGAGTTCGACGAACTGGGCCGGGCAGGGCTTTCCCCGCTCCGCGTTCTCCAGATGGCCACCCTGCGACCCGCCGAGTTCCTCGGCACCACCGACACGATGGGCACCGTGGAGCCCGGCAGACTCGCCGACCTGGTCCTGCTGCGGGCCAACCCGGTGGACGACGTCGAGAACCTGCACGCGGTGGCAGCGGTGATCCGCGACGGCCGCTACTACTCGGAGACCGACCTGACAGCCATCAAGAACCGTGCGACGAACGACCGTTGACGCACGCGCCTGCGACTTCGCGACCCAGGAGCGCACGAGGACGCCGGGTCAACCGGGCCCGGGGGTCCAGGACTTGGGCCCGGTGAATCGGTGCGGGAACAGCCAACGGCCTGCTACCCGTTGGGGGGCCCAGAACTACGCCGGAGGCGGTGCAGGCCGGCAATGCCTGCTCGTCCCGCGCGATCCAGAGCCCTCTCCGTTGGCGCGGAATCCGGAAGGTGATCCACCAGCCCGCCGATCAGCCCGCCAGCCGCAGGCGAGTTGGCAGGCTCGGTGGCCGTCCGCCGGCCTTCGGCCGCGAGGCCTACAAGCAGCGGTATCCGCCCGCCCGGCTGGACCAGAACGACGGCCTCGCCGTCCTCTGCTGCGTTGCCGCCCATGTCCCATGCCTTCCTCGTGCAGGAACAAGTAGGCGAGGCGTGCCTCGTTCCCTGGCACCTGGAACTGGCCGATGAACGCACGAGGTTCTCCCGTTCGCGGATGCACCGGCCACGCCGGATCTTCCAGCCAGACCGGCTGCCCGCCAAACTTTGGCACCGGGGCCGTGACCGGCTCGGGTGCGGCCCGGAAGGACATTTGCAGCCGCGGCAGGAAAGCCGCATCGTAGGGTCCCTTGGCCTGGCTCGTCGGCTCGGAGATCATGCTGCCGACGTTACGGCACCCCACCGACGGCACCCAGCTTTATGTCGCCTGCTGTGCATCCTGCCCGACCTGCAAGATTCGGGGGAGACGGCCTAGTTCAGTTGCTCGTAGAAGGCGTGGGTCGGGGCCGAGGAACCCGCCATGACGTCCTTGCCCTTGAGAAATCCCAGCAACCATTCGCTGAACGGCATCTCGTAGAGCAGAAACTCCCCGCTGTCCATTTCCTGGACGCCCACGGCCCACAGCGCCGACGGCCCGTATGGCACCTGAAGGAATACTTGCTCTGCTGTTGCTCCTGTTGCTATCGGAAGCAGTTGTCCCGGGCCGGACCCTGCCTTGCTGGGGAGGAAATCGGCCAGATCTTCTTCGAGCCAGAACTCGATCGACTCCTTGATCTCTTTTCCCAGATTCCTGGTCGGATGGCCCGGGTGGTCCAGATACAATTTTTCACTGATCAAAACTGGGCCGTAGGCGTCGGTCAGTTCTCGAAAATCGGCGGGGAAGGAGACTCCGAGTTCCTGTTCCAGCAGGATCCACGGAGTGGGATCAGTCCAGTTGAATCTGGGTTCTCCCAGGAGTGCTTTGATTTTTTCGATCGTCGTCATTCCATCTCCCCACGTGCGCCCACAGCACACGAACAGATTTTGGCGAAGCGGACACATCGCTAGGAGAGTCCCCAGGGCTCCACTCGTCACGTCCCTCAAGGGCCTCGAACGACTCATGCGTGGTCGCTTTTTATGCGTGAGTGCAGGGTACGGCCCGACGCCGTCGTACGAGCTTGGAGACCTCGCCAGCTGGACGCCTTCCCGGAGGGGGCCGGACCGCAAGGGCCGGTCTCCCGCTGCCTCACATCCGGGACTTCAGAACGTCGACCTCGCAGCCCGGCGCGAACGGGTCGAAGCCGTGCTCGGCCAGCCAGCGGACTCCGAGCAGACTGCGCACCGACCACCAGGCCCGGACCACGTCGAGGTCGACGGCGTTGCCGTAGCCGGCGACAACCTCGTCGAGGTGCTCCTCGTGTCCAAGTGTCAGAGTGGCTAGGTCGAACAGGGCGTCACCGCGGCCTGCCTCCGACCAGTCGATGATGCCCGTGATCTCGTCGCCGTCGACGAAGACGTGATCGACCTGTAGGTCGCCGTGCGTGAACGCCGGTGTCCACGGCCGTAGTACGGAGTCGGCGATCCGGCGGTTCCGGGTCACCAGGTCGGCGGGCAGGATGTCCCTCGCCACGAGCAACGCGCACTCGCCGTCGAGCTCCGCCGCCAACTCCTCGGGTCCCCGGCGGCGTCGGCCGCGCCAGGGCGGCAACGGCGCGTCGTGCAGCCTCCGGACGGCGGCGCCCGCTGCCGCCCACGCACCCGGGGAGGCGGTGGACGGCTCGCCGAGATGACCGAGCGGTACCCCCGGGACCGCGGCGATCGCGAGCACCGGTGGCCTGCGCCAGAGGATTTCCGGGGTCGGAACCGGCGCGAGGGCCATGGCGTTCACTTCCACATCGATGCGTGCCTGATCGGTGTCCACCTTCAGGAACACGTCCCCGACGCGCAACGTCGCGCGTTCGGAATGGGCAACGACGACCTCGACCTCATCCATGGCGGTCAGTGTTCCAAACGGCCGTCCGGGCCGCCGGGACCGGCGCAGGTGGGGGTCGGCTTCCTCCGCGGCCGTCCTGCATTCCGTCGCTCCAGACCGTCCGCCGAGCGATTCCGCGCCGCACTTGGCCGACGGCTAGCCACCGGGCAGCGGCCGGTCGTCGATGACGTTCTTCATGACGAGCGTCGACGTCAGGCGCTGTACTCCTGGCAGGCGGGCGAGCTGCTGGTCGTAGAGCTGCTGGAACGCGTTCAGGTCCGCCGTCGCGACGCGCAGGAGGTAGTCGGGTTCGCCGAACAGGCGCTGCGCCTGGAGCACGTTGGGGACGGCGGTCACCGCCTCTTCGAAGGCGGTCACGGTGTCGGGGCTCTCCCACCGGAGGGTGACGAAGACGAGTGCTTCGAAGTTCAGGCCGACGGCCGCCGGGTCGACGACGGCGCGGTAGCCGCGGATCGCACCTTCGCGTTCGAGGTCGCGCAGTCGACGGTGGCAGGGCGAAACGCTGAGCTGCACTCGCGTCGCCAGCTCGGTGATCGTCAGGCGGCCGTCGAGCTGGAGCTCGGCAAGAATCTTCCGGTCCATGGCGTCCATGGGGGAGATTCTCCCTCAACAGGCCGGTGAGTGGGGGAAAGAAGCAAACACTTGCGGGCCTTCCGCGCCTAGCCTTCCTTTCGCGGCGGGAATGTGCGAGACGTGCGAAACATGTGAGAGGGAACGATCGATGAGTGTGGCGACGCTGGCGGCCTTCCTGGCTGTGGATCTGCTGCTGGTGTTCACTCCCGGCGCGGACTGGGCCTACGCGATATCCGCCGGACTGCGGGGACGCTCGGTCGTACCGGCCGTCACCGGCCTGATCGTCGGGCACGCGGCTTACGCGCTGGTGGCCGTCGCGGGTCTGGCGGTGGTGGTGGCGAGTTCTCCGGCAGCGCTCACCGTTCTGACCGTGGCGGGCGCCGGTTACCTGCTGTGGCTGGGCTGGTGCGTCCTGCGGCAGCCGGCCGTACCGGCGACGGCGGGAGAGAACACGGACGCCTCCCGCCTGCGCGTACTGCTCAGAGGGGCCGGGATCAGCGGCCTGAACCCCAAGGCGCTCCTGCTGTACTTCTCGCTGTTCCCGCAGTTCATCCACCCCGCCCAGGGCTGGCCCGTCGCCGCGCAGACCGGCCTGCTGAGCACGGTGCACCTGGCCGCGTGTGCCGTCGTCTACCTCGCCGTCGGCTTGCTGGCTCGTACGGTCCTGAGCACGCGGCCCTCGGCCGCCCGCGCGGTCACCCGCGTCAGCGGTGCCATGATGATCGCCATCGGCGCCCTCCTGCTGGTGGAACGCCTGGCCGGCTGAGACATCCACCGCCCTCCGTCCGACACGCGGATCCCCCTGGTGAGGTGGCCGAACGGCCCGACGGTGAACGGGGATACGGGAGCCGGGTGGGGTCGGCATCGGCCTCGGCCCTGCCCCGCCCGGAAGGGGAGGCAGGGACGGGATGAGGGCCGGGCTCGGGGTGGTCCCGAGGGTGCCCCTGAGATCGTGCTCGCGGCCTTTCACCGCTGTTGTCCAGGTGGCATCCTCGAATCGAGACCGGTCCTCGGTCGCCGCGTGCAGGTGGCTCGCGTCTTCGCGACGAGTGCCCGCGCCGCGCAGTCCCGGGCGCCGCGGCCTTGTCCGGCGGACGCGTCACGCGACGAAGTGGGCGCGGGGCGCCGTCGTCTCAGATCTGCGCCGCTCCGCAGAGGGCCGCCGGCCGACGCTGCCGGGCCCGGCAGCGAACGCGGGAGGCGGTCCTGCGCCCGGATGTCCTCATGCGGGGCCGGTGTCTCCGCCCGGCGGCCCCGCGTTCAGGAGGCGCCGCGTGAGCGTGGCCAGGTCCTCCGCGACGGCGGCCGCGTCTCTGCCCGAGTCCAGGAGTTCACCGACAACCTCGGTCCGCAGGGCCCCGAGGAGCATGTGGGCGGCGTAGTTCCCGACCGTCGCGGACGAGCCGGTCTCGACGATCAGCCGTGCGAGGACCTCGTGCACCCACACGTAGTGGGGTGCACGCAGCAGGCTCGCCCCGTCCAGCTCCCGGGCGGCGGTGAGCCGAGGGTTCTCCAGCTTGAACGCGAGCAACTGGCCGAGCACCGCCACGATCCGGTCGACCGGCGGCGCGTCCGGGCCGACAGGTGAACCCGGTCGGTCGAGCTCCGCCCGCCATGGGGCGATCCGCGCGGCGAACACCGCGTCGAGGAGGCCGTCCCGACTGCCGAATGCCCGGAACAGCGTCCCCTTCCCGACCCCCGCGGCCGCCGCGATGTCGTCCATCGAGACAGCGGTCGGCGTCGAGGCGTCGGCGAACAGGGCCTCGGCCGCCTCCAGCACGCGTTCCTTCGGCACAGGGGGGCGCCCGCGGCGAGGCATCTTTTCGGACTGCTGGTCCGAAACCGTGTTAGCCTTTTCTGGACTCACAGTCCGTAATCATAGGGGAGGGCCTCGTGGCCGACGAACCAGAATTCCCGGAATGGCTCGCGGAGGCGGCGATCGGTCTCGCTTCCGGCGACGCCGAGGCGTGGATGGAGATGTACGCCGACGACGCGGTGCACGAGTTCCCGTTCGCCGCCCCGGGTGCCGTCCGGCGCCTGGAGGGCAAGCCCGCCATCAGGGCATACATGTCCGCGATGGGCGGCAGTGTCCAGTTCGGCAGCCTCGACGACGTGACCGTCCGGGAGATGGGCGACGAAGTCCTCATCGAGGCCGAGGGGCACCACTTCGACGCCGTCACCGGGGACCCGTTCGACCTCCGGTACCTCTGGATCATCACGCGCCGGAGCGGTCGCGTCACACGGCTCCGCGACTACATGGGGCCCCGGCGGCCCGCCGAGAGCGGGAACTGATGCGCGTCTTCGTGACGGGCGGCACCGGCTTCATCGGCGCGGCCGTCGTCCGCGAGCTGCTGCGGAGCGGCCACTCGGTTCTCGGCCTCGCCCGCTCGGCGGAGTCCGCGGCGGCTCTGGCGGCGGCCGGGGCCGAACCGCACCGGGGCTCGCTGGAGGATGTCGACAGCCTCCGCGCCGGTGCGGAACGCTCCGAAGCGGTCGTCCACACCGCGTTCGACAACTCGGCGATCGTCCGGTTCCCCAAGAACAGCCGGGTGGAGCGCGCGGCGCTGCGGGCCGTCGGTGACGTTCTCTCCGGCGGCGCCAGACCCCTCGTGGCGGCCGGTGGGTTCGCGCCCGTCGTTCGGTCGGGACCGGTCTTCACCGAGCACGACCCGGCTTCCCCCACCGGTGGACCCGTCAACCGCAACGTCGAGCGCACGATCATGGAGCTCGCGGACGCCGGAGTGAACGCGTCCGTCGTTCGCCTGCCGTGCGTGCACGGGGACGGCGACCGGTTCACGATGCCGCGCCTGATCGACATCGCGCGGAAGCACGGCGAGGCCGGATACCTGGGTGACGGGGCCAACCGCCTCCCGGCGGTGCACAACACCGACGCGGCCCGGGTGTTCCGCCTGGCCGTCGAACGCGCCGTTCCCGCCTCGCGCTACCACGCCGTGGCGGAGGAGGGCGTGCCCTACCGGTGCATCGCGGAAGTCATCGGCCGCCGCCTCGGTGTCCCCGCCGTGAGCATGTCGCCGATGAAGGCCCGGAGGCACTTCGGGATCTACGCCGGCTACGCCGAGAGCGACGGCCCCGCGACCAGCTCGACGACCCGGGAACTGCTCGGCTGGAGTCCCGTGGGGCCAGGGCTGCTCGCCGACCTCGACCGGCCCGAGTACTTCGTCCGGTGACGGACGGCACGCGGGCCGGCCGCGACAGGGGCGCGGCTGGCCCGTGCCTTGCCGGACCCGTACTTGGTCGGCCCCGCGCCCGGCCGCCCCCGCGCCTGGTCGTGCCCGTGCCCGGCCGTCCGCGCTAGCCGTTGACGATCGACGTCAGTGCTTCCGCGAACGGGGCGGGATCCAGGTCGCCGCGGACGGCCAGCTGCTGGCTGTAGCTGAGGCAGACGGCCACGAACCCCTCGGCGATCGTCTCGGCGTGCTCCCTGCGGTGGTCGGGCACCAGTTCGGCGACCGCGGACCGCAGGGCTTCGAGCTGCTGTCCCACGACGGTCGCCAGCTTCGGCGACACCGCTGCTTCGGCGTAGATCTGGGCGACCAGGCGTGCATGGCCCGTCTCGCGTGCCCGGGTGCGCACGTATTCGAGGAAGCCCGTCACGGCCTCGGCCGTGAGTGACTTCGGCAGTGCCTGGCCGCCCTGCTCGCAGACGGCGACGACGATGTCGTCCTTGCTGGTGAAGTAGCGGTAGATGGCTCCGTTCGAGAGCCCCGACTCGGTGACGATGTCGGCCATCGACGTGCGCGCGAAGCCGTGACTGGCGAACCGGGCCCGTGCCGCGTCCACGATCTGCCGGCGGCGGGCGTCCAGGTGTTCCTGGCTGACCTTCGGCATAAAAAAGAATGACCCCTCGTTTTATTTGGTACGTTGGGCGAGCTTACCGCACCGCCACACACCAGGAGCTCCCATGCGTTACCGGACTTTCGGCCGGCTGACCGGACTGCGGGTGTCGGAGTACGCGCTCGGGACGGCGAACTTCGGCACCTCCGACGCCGGAGCGGGCCCCGAGGGTTCCCGGCAGATCTTCGAGGCCTTCGTCGCCGCCGGCGGCACCACCTTCGACACCTCCAACCTCTACCAGGACGGCGACGCCGAGACCGCGCTCGGCGGGCTGCTCGGCAGCAGGCGGGACGACTTCGTCGTCATCACCAAGTACGGGGGAACGCGGCAGCGGCATCCGCGCCCCGGTACCACCGGCAACAGCCGCAAGACCATGGTCCGCTCCCTGGAGGCGAGCCTGCGCAGACTCGACACGGACTACGTGGACGTCTTCATGCCGCATTTCCCCGACGGAACCACCCCCGTCGAGGAGATCCTGGCCGGGTTCGACGACCTGATCCGTTCCGGCAAGATCCTCCACGGCGCGCTCTCCAACTTCCCGGCCTGGCGGGTCGCCGGTGCCGCGGTCCTGGCGGACGTGCGCGGCCTGGCCCCGCTGATCGGCATCCAGACCGAGTACAGCCTGGCCGAACGCTCCGCGGAGCGGGAGTTGCTGCCGATGGCCCAGGCCCACGGTCTCGGCGCGTTCCTGTACTCCCCGCTGGCCGGAGGACTGCTGACCGGCAAGTACCGGCAGGGCGAGCAGGGCAGGCTGACCGCTCGCGGCGACGCCGTCGAGGGCACCGCCCGGCGCACCGCCGTCGTCGACGCCGTCCTGGCGATCGCCGACGAGGTCGGCGCGAGCGCGACCCAGGTCGCCCTCGCCTGGCTGCGCGGCCGGGCGGCACAGGCGCCCACCGCTCTCGTCCCGATCGTCGGCCCCCGCACCCTCGCGCACCTGGAGGAGTACCTGGCGTCCCTCCGCCTCGAACTCGACGACCACCACCACCGGCACCTGGACCGGATCAGCGCGGTCGGCATGGGGACACCGCACGAGGACGTCGCCGCCGCGCTGGAGCACGGCTTCGACGGGGACCGCGCACTGCTCGAACCCCTGGCCGTTCCGGTCGTCTGACCGTCGCGCGGCACTTCGGCGGGTGGGCGTCGTCCGTGGGGACCGGCACGCGGCGGCACCCGATCGGCCGTTCCGGCTCCGTGCGGGCGGTGACGCACGGGCCCCTCCGCCCGACGACAGGAACGCACGGGACCTGTGGAGATCGCGACCGTCGGGCCCACCCGCACGGCGCGCGCGCATCATTGCCGCGTGCGCCCCAACGCCGGTGCGGCGAGCGCACCTTGAACCATGCCGCCGCACCGTGGACGAGTGGTCGCCGACGGCCGAACCGGACGGCTCGCCGGACAGTCTCCCGCGGTGACGGTATCCTCGCGCCGCTGGCCGGAAGAGGGAGAAGAACGGGAACACTGCCGGTACGTTCGTCGTGACGGTGTCCGAGCGGCACCGGCAACCCTCGCCGAGCAGCGGAACGACCGCATGAACGACACAGGAGAGGACGGGCCGCATGACGACGCCCACGAAGCGCCGGTACAGCCTGACGTGGACCGATCCCGACGGCGCCACGCAGGTGGCGGCAGGGCACTTCGACAAGCGTGCCGCGGCCAAGCGGCGGCGGGCGCTGGAGATGTTCGGCTGCACGGGCGTCGAAGTGGTCGTGGTGGGCCCCGACGAACTCCAGGAGCCGGCGGCCACGCTGTAGCGCGCCGCGACCCGCACGATCCGGGCGTCCCCGCCATGTGACGGGCGTGGCGCGCCCGTGGGGGTCCGTGTTCGGCCCTGACGGGCGCTCCCGCCGGGGCGGGGCCGCCAGGCCCTCGGAAGGGCCAACCGGCGGAGCGGGCAGCCCTGTTGGGCCAACCGCGCCGCCGACGCGAGGTGCCGGCGGCGGGTCGGGGACGCGGCCGGCCGGTCCGACACCCCTGACCCGCCTCACGGACCGCTGTGTGCACCGGTGAACTCGCGCCGGTGGCAAGCGTGTTGGACGCAACGCCGGCGCGCGGTCCGCCGCACCGCCGGGTGGGGCGAACCGGGCCCGGCGATCAGACGGCGACGAGCTCCTGCTCGCGTTCCGGTTCGCGCACCTGCGTTACGATCCGGGGCTTCTTGTTCGGCAGCGAGAGCCGGAAGACCTTGTGCCAAGCGGAGAACACCTGCTTGGGCAGCGGCCCGGTCACGTAGTCCAGCTCGTACTTCTCGAACAGGGCGCGCACCTTCACCGCGACCTCGGCGTACCGGTTGCTCGGCAGGTCCGGGAACAGGTGGTGCTCGATCTGGTGCGACAGGTTGCCGGTCATGAAGTGCATGGCCTTGCTGCCGCTGATGTTCGCCGAGCCCATCATCTGGCGCAGGTACCACTCGCCGCGGGTCTCGCCCTTGATCGACCGGCGCTCGAAGACCTGCACGCCCTCGGGGAAGTGCCCGCACATGATCACCGAGTGGGACCAGACGTTGCGGACCAGGTTCGCGGTGAAGGTGGCGGCGAGGGTCGTGAAGAAGGACGGGCCCGACAGCAGCGGGTGGATCACGTAGTCCTTGAGCACCTGCTTGCGGATCTTGCGGCCCACGTCCTTGGCCCGCGCGCGGAACTCCGGATTCTTGCGGCGCCGCTTGCTCAGGTTCTTGCCCAGTTCGAGGTCGTACGCCGCGATGCCGTACTCGAAGAAGCAGGCGTTGAGGAAGTTCCACAGCGGCTGGCCGAGGTGGAACGGCTGCCACTTCTGGTCCTCGTCGACGCGCATGATGCCGTAGCCGAGGTCGTTGTCCTTGCCGATCACGTTGGTGTACGTGTGGTGCAGCTCGTTGTGCGAGTGCTTCCACTGGTCGGCCGGCGAGACGTGGTCCCAGTCCCACGTGGTGGAGTGGATCTTCGGGTCCCGCATCCAGTCCCACTGGCCGTGCAGGATGTTGTGGCCGATCTCCATGTTGTCCATGATCTTCGCCACGGACAGGCCGGCGGTGCCGATGAGCCACGCGGGCGGGAAGAACGAGAACAGCAGCACGCCCCGGCTGGCCAGTTCGAGCTTGCGCTGCGCGGAGATGACCTTGCGGATGTACGCGGCGTCCTTCTCTCCGCGGCTGGCGATCACCTCGTCGCGGATCGCGTCCAGCTCGCGGCCGAGCTCCTCGATCTGCTGAGCGGTCAGGTGGGCGGTGGGGTCGATGGCGGTCAAGGTGCTCCTAGCGTTCGATGGCGCAGGGGCCCGCCGCGGCGGACACGCAGGTCTGGATGAGGACGCCCGGCTCGGCCTCGGTGATCTCGCCGGTGCGCAGGTCGCGGACGGCGCCCGCCCGGAGGGGCGTGACGCAGCCGAAGCAGATGCCCATGCGGCACCCGGACGGCATGAGTACTCCTGCCCCCTCGCCGACGTCCAGCAACGGCGTGGCGCCGTCCGCGTCGACGGTCTTGCCGGTGGTGCTGAAGGTGACCTCTCCACCGTCGCCGGCGGCGACGATGCTGGGTCGGAAGCGTTCGGTGTGCAGGCGCTCCGGGACGCCGTGCTCGGCCCAGTGCTTCTCGGCGGCGTCGAGCATGCCCGCGGGCCCGCAGGCCCAGGTCTCGCGCTCGGTCCAGTCGGGCACGAGTTCGCCGAGACGGGCGATGTCGAGAATGCCGTCGGTGTCGGTGTGCAGCTCGGTCAGGCGCAGCTTCTTGTCCGTGACGAGGGCGTGCAGGTCGTCGCGGAAGATCACGTCCTGCGGCTTCGGCGCGGAGTGGACCATGGCGACGTCGTCGAACTCGCCGTCGCGCAGCATGCCCATCACGGGCGTGATGCCGCTTCCGGCCGTCAGGTAGAGCACCTTGGCGGGCCTGGCCCTCGGCAGTACGAAGTCACCGGTCGCCTGGTCGAGGTGGATCAGCGTGCCCGGCTTCGTCCTGCGGACCAGGTGGTTGCTGACCTTGCCGTCCGGGATCGCCTTCACGGTGATCGTGAGGCGGCCGTCCCGGCGGTGGCTCGGCGACGTGACCGAGTAGGCACGCCACAGGCGCACCCCGTCGACATCGATCCCGATCCGCACGTACTGACCGGCCGTGTGACCGCGCCAGCCCCGCCCCGGTCTGATCACGATGGTCGCGGCGTCGTTCGTCTCGGGATGCACGGCCTCGATGCGCCCGCGCAGCTCGGCACCCGCGCGCAGCGGGTTGAGCAGGTCGAGGTAGTCCGACGGCAACACCGGCGTCGTGACCATCTCCAGCAGTTTCCACGCCCCACTGCGCAGGGCTGCACTCCTCATGACTCCAGCTTGATGCGCCTCAAGGCGTAAAGTCCTGTCCGCAGGACGTAAACCTGGCCGGCAGAATTGTTCGCAGGGAACAAAACATGAGCCAAGCACTCCGAAAGGCCACCGAACTGGCCCTGGACGAGACGACGGTCACCGCATTGCGGGCCGCACTGAAGACCACCGCCGACGAGGTCGTACAGGCCATCATCGACGAGGTTCCTCCGTATGCCAACGCACTTTCGGGCAGCATGGGCGCCACCATCCGCCGATCCGTCCGTACCGCTCTGGGGCACTACCTCGACCTCGCGAGCGGGAACGCGGAAAGCGGTGACGCCGGTGACGCGGCCTACGAGCTGGGCCGGGGCGAGGTGCGCGACGGCCGTTCGATGGACGCCCTGCTCAGCGCCTACCGCGTGGGCGCCCGTGTGGCCTGGCGGTGCCTGGCGGCCGGTGCCGTACCCGCGGGGCTGCCCGCCGCCGAGGTCGCCAAGTTCGCCGAGCTGACCTTCGCCTACATCGACGAGCTCTCCGCGGCGAGCGCGGCGGGCCACGCCGACGCACTGGCCGCCCGGGGACGGGCTCACGAGCGGCTCCTGGAACAACTGGCCCGCGACCTCCTCTCCGGTGCGAACCCGGACGTCCTGCTGGCATCCGCCCGGCGGGCCGGGTGGCAGCCTCCGGTTTCGCTGACCGCGGTCCTGCTGCCCGCCGGCCAGGCCCGGCCCGCCTACCGCACGCTCAACCCGAGCACCCTCGTCCTCGACGATCTGCCGGAGTCCCTCGGCGTGCTGCTCGTCCCCGACGCCGACCGGTCGCATCTCCTGCGGCAGCTGGCCGAGCGCACAGCGGTGGTCGGACCGGCCCGGCCGTGGACCCGCGCGGTCGCCTCGTACGCGCGCGCCGTACGAGCCCGCTTCCTCTCCCCGGACATCCGCGACACCGAGGACCACCTGCCGGCGCTGGTGCTGAGCGCCGACATGGACGCGTTCGCGGACCTGTGCGCCCGAGCCCTCGCGCCGCTGCGGGCCCTGCCTGCCGCGACGGCACGGCGGCTGGAGGAGACGCTGCGGTCCTGGCTGCTGCACCAGGGCAGGCGGGACGAGGTGGCGGCGGCGCTGTTCGTCCACCCGCAGACGGTGCGCTACCGGATGTCGCAGCTGCGGGAACTGTTCCCTGACCTCGGCTCGCCGCATCGGGTCCTCGAACTGACCCTGGCGCTCGGTCTTCCGGCCGGCTGACGCGTCCGTCGGCCGGCCACGGGGCGTCCACGGGGCGTCCGGCGGAAGCCCTCCGGACCGGCCGCGGCCCGGTTCGCCGGGACCTCCCCGTGGGGGGGGGGGGGGGGCCCCCCCCCGGGGGGGCCCCCCCCCCCCCCGGGGGGGGGGGCCCCAGCCCCCC
>NZ_JBIBHJ010000006.1:187617-471451 GCF_042956945.1 Streptomyces sp. NPDC008150
AACGCCCACCGCCCCGGCCGGGCCCCGGTGCGCGGGGCCCCCCCGGGGGGGCGCGGGCGTGCCCCCGAGCCGGGGGCACGCCCGCTCCGCACGGGGAGGCTCAACCGTTCCACCGGTGTCGTCCGGTGGGACGGCTCACGCTCCTGGTGCCGCGGTGAAGGTCACGTTGACGGTTCCTCTGCCCGCGGCCGACGTGTCCTTGGTGGAGGTCGCGACGACCGCGACCGTGGTGGAGGTCTCGTCGGCCGCCACCGTCAGCAGGCCGTCGGCGGAGATGGCCGTGCCCGACGCGTGGGCGCCGACGAGACTCCACGTGACGGACGGGTCGTCCGCGACGAACCGCTGCCTGGCGCCCTTGGCGACCGTCCACTCGAACTTGCCGGTGTAGGGCTGGATGTCGACACCCGTCCAGCCGACCGAGACGCTGCTCTGCCAGGCCCACTTCTCGTGGCTGACCCAGTTCGCGGCACCCCGGTCGATCGCGTAACCGGCGGTGGCGGTCAGGCCCTGGTCGGAAGCGGCGGGACCGAGGAGTTTGCCGCCGGAGTAGGTCTTGCCGAAGGTGACGGCCGTGCCGCCGACGGTCAGGGTGCTCGTGCGGTTCAGGCGGGTGGTGATGTAGACGGTGTTGCCGATGAGGCGCAGGTCGCGGTCGCTCGCGCCGGAGCCGTCGAAGACCTTGGCGTCGGCGACGCTCGTCACCAGCCGTGCGGCCCCGGAGGCGTCCTGGGCGTAGTACTCGGTGGTGCCGCCGACGCCGGTGCTCAGCGTGTAGGTGACCGGGGAGAAGACCTGGGCCGGGGAGGTGAGGTTGCCGAGCCCGTAGAAGCTGTACGCGGTGACCGTGCCGTCGACGGTGGTCCCGCCCCCGCCCTGCTGCGCCTCGTACGCGTAGACGCTCGCCACCTTGTACGACGTGGTCAGGGCGCTCCTGTCGTCGGTGGTGAGGCCCTTGACGTGCTTGCCGTCGACGGTGAGCGACAGTGACGAGTAGACGGGCTCGAACCCCCAGTTCTGCAGGGTCACCGCGACCTGGGACTCACCGGCACCGGTGTGCAGGGTGAAGTCCCGGCCCGGCTTCAGGGCGAGGGTGTCACCGTGCGCGCTGTGCAGGGTGAGGTGCACGTCGGACGGCTTGAGGGCGGACGCGTCGGCGCCGCGGGGCCAGGTGACGTAGAAGTCGTCGGCCGCGGTGTCCGCGAGGTTGGGCTCGCCGCCCGCGCCGACCCACGTCCACCGCGGCCGTGCCGAGCGGGACGGCGGGTCGGAGACCTTGTCGGCGAGCGGCGCGATGACGGCCTGGACGGGCGTACCGTCGCCGTAGAGGGCGTCCGCGTCGCTGGTGTAGTTGTAGCCGTAGATGGAGACGTGGACGCGGAAGGTCTGCGCGGCGACGGGCAGCCCGTTGTAAGTGAGGCCGCCTACCCGGAGGTTGAAGGTGTAGTTGCCCTGTCCGTCACCGCCGAGGCAGCTCCACTCACGGCCGCTGTTGGTGTCCGCCAGGGGATAGCCGTGCATGTCGAGGGCGAGGTCGCCCTGTTGGAGCGCGTAGCTGGTGCGGCCCTGCTTGAACGAGTGGGTGAGGCTGTCCGCGCCGAGGGTGTATTCGTCGGGGAAGTAGCCGTCGCCGGAAGCGAGTTGGACGGTGCTGTGGCTGTCGTCGATCTTGCCGTTGTCCAGGCCGGGCAGTTTCAGGGCAAGTTCGGCCTTGGTGTTCTTGTCGAAGGACACCACCCCGCCGAAGTGCTCCTTGAGCGTGCTCTTGCCGTACGTGTACGCGCTGCCGGTGATGTCGCTCGTGACGGCGAGTTCCGGCACGACGTAGGACCCGGCGCGGGTGGCCGCCGGTGTGTAGGCGCGGTGCCCGTTCCCGGCGTGCAGGGCGACGGCCGGCGGCCGAACGTAGAGAGCGGTCGGGCCGTTGCCGCTGAAGCCGGTGATGGCGGAGGCGTCCACACGGACGGTCAGACCGGAGCCGTCGCGGCTGCGCGTGGCGTGCGCCACGGCCGCGTCGCCCGTGAAGGCGGGATCACCGGAGGCGTTGACGAACCAGTCGGTGACGTCGCTGCCGCTCGTGGTGCGCCACTGGGCGGACGCGGCGGCCCGCAACGTGAGGGTGTAGGCGCGGGCCTCGGTGATCTTGATGGTGGAGCCGGTGAGCCGGTAGTAGTCGGCGGCGCGGACCGTGACGGAGCCTGATGCCGCGGTGTCGTTCGTGTGCTCGGCCGTGACCCTGGTCGTGACGGACGGGGGTGCGGCCTGGGCCGGCACGCTCATGGCCGTGGCGGCTGCCAGGGCCGCGGCGGTGACGAGGACGCAGGCGGCCCCGCGCCTTCTGGGCTGGAAGGGCATGGTGGGGCCCTTTCTCTCGTCGGAGGTGAGGGGAACAGGGGGGCGGGGGAACTGCGGGCGGGCGGGAGGGCCGCTCGGCCGGTCCGTGCCGGGAGCCGGCCCTCCGCGCGCGCCGGGTCAGCCGGTGCTGGTGTTGTACAGCGCGTCGCCGCTGTAGACGGCGGTGACGGTCTTCCCGGACCAGGCCGAGGCGTTGCCGGTCAGGACGGCCTTTCCGCCGCTGAGCCGGACGGGCTTGCCGAGGCTGACGCCGTCGGCCTCGAACTGGACGGTGCCGGTCGCGGCGGCGGGCTCACTGGTCGCGGCCACGACGGTCGCGGTGAGCCGCCCGGAGCCCTGGGCCACGGTCGTGGTGGTGGCGCGGAAGCCGACGCGGGTGAGGAAGTCGTACAGGGTCTGCTGCCAGAAGGCCCAGGTGTGGCCACCACCGGCGGTGTAGTAGGTGAAGGGGACACCGGCGTTGATGAGGCCCTCGCGCTCGGTGGTGGCCGTCATCATCGGCGCGTTGCCGCCGGTGTCCTCCTGGCCGATCGCGAGGTGGATGCCGAGGACCTTCTTCAGGGCGGCGGTCTTGTACGCGTCGTCGACGGGCGTGTTGCCGGAGCCCGTCACCGTCACGGCGGGTGCGCCGGCGGCGGGCGACCAGGCGCCGACGTAGCCGAAGGCGTCGGTGTCCTTGAACAGGAAGTTGTTCGCCTGCGTGCCGTAGGCGCTGGTACCGGCGAACGCGCGGTCGGCGGAGTCGTCGGCGACGTCGTAGTGCTGCTGGACGTAGGGCAGGACGTTGTCCGTGATCTCGGAGGTGTAGCTGCCCGCCGAGAGGCCGGAGCCGTTCGGCATGACGACGATGGCCGGCTGCATCCTGCCGGCGGCTATGAGGTTGTCGACGATCTGCTGGAGCCGTCCCCGGGTGGACCAGGCGATCTCGTTCTCACCGCCGCCGTGGCTGAGTACGAGGACGGGGTACGGGGTGGACCGCTTCGCGTTGTAGCCGGGAGGGGTGTAGACGGCCAACTGGTGGCTGCCGGTGGTGGAGTTGGCGGTGCTGTAGGTGACCTCCGCGAGCTTGCCGCGCCTGGCGGCGGGGGCGTCGGCGAGCCAGGAGGCGTCGGTGGTGCCGAACTTCTTGTCGGAGGGCACGTACACCTGGCTGAAGGCGGCGGCCGAACCGGTGCTGTTCCAGGCGGGGTTGGCGGGGTCCGTCTCGGCGGTGCAGCCGCTGAGCGTGGCCGAGGCGCAGTTCGCGTAGAACTGGTAGTCGAAGCTGCCCGAGGGCAGCGGCACGGTGTACGACCACACACCGGTCTTGGCGTCCTTGGTCAGGGACGCCACCGCCCACGCCTCGCCGGGCTGGTCGGGTGACTGGAGGGGGAAGTCGCCGGGCTGCCAGTCGGCCGCCCGGACGGGTGACGCGTTGGTCGGGTCGGTGCTCGCCGAGGTGGTCGAGGCGAAGGACCAGGTGCCCTTGATCCGCATGGAGGTCGCGGACGGGTCCTTGACGCGGAAGGTGACCTGGTAGCCCGTCGGGCCCTGGCCCGTGTGCGTCACGGTCGGCCCCAGGGCCGTCGAGGAGGCTTTGGGGGAGGGGGACTTGGCGGAGTCGGCGCTGGCCGCGGTGGTGGCCAGCAGGGTCGCGGTGGCCAGGGCGCAGGCGGCGGTGAGGGTCAGCAGTCTCTGGCGAGGCATGGCGGGCACGAGGAATCCCCTTGCTGTGCTCGGGAGTTGGGTGGAGCGCCGTCAACGGCCCTTGTTCCTCGGGGGAGTGGCCGGACGGTGTGCCGGGTCGTGGCGGGGTGGGCGGCGCCGTCGGTGGTAACGACGCTGCGGCGCGCGGTCGTTCGGCGGCGTGGGGCGTGGGCGGGCGGCCGCCGGAGCGACGCGCGGAGCGCGAGGCGGCTCGGGCGTCTTCGTCGCCCCGGCGGCCGTGTTCGGGGTCAGGCGCCCCAGGAGGTGTCGGCCGTGGTCGGTGGCAGGAACGCGCAGCGGGTCAGGAAGTCCCGCAGCAGGAGGCGCCAGACATACCACTCGTGGCCGCCGTCGACGAACGCGGTCTGCACGTGGATGCCGGCCGCCGTGAGGTCGCGGACCTCGCGCAGGGGCCCTCGGTGCAGCGTGAGGTAGCCCTGGTTGATCGGGTCCTGGCGGCCCGCGCCGACGTACACGGAGACCTTCTTGATGGCGGCCTTCTGGGGCTCGGTGAGGGTCGTGCCGCTGGGCAGGCCGGCGCTCATCATGCCGTAGTAGCCGAACTGCTCGGTGTTGTTGAGGAGCAGGTAGTTGGTCCGCATACCGCCCGCGGACAGGCCCGAGTAGGCGCGGTCGGCGGCCGAGGCAGAGACGTTGTAGTTCTTCTCGACCCAGGGGAAGACGCGCTCGATCAGGTCGGTGCGGTGCAACTGCTCGGCGGTGGACGAGGCGTAGCCGGTGGCGTTCGGCATGACGACGACCATGGGCGTCACCGCGCCGGCGTTGACGAGGTTGTCCAGGATGTTGGCGAGGTCGCCCTGGGTGCTCCAGCCCATTTCGTTCTCGCCGCCGCCGTGGCTGAGGTAGAGCGTGGGGTAGGGCGCCTTGCGCTTCGCGTCGTAGCCCGGCGGTGTGTAGACGACGAGGTAGTTCTCGTCGGGCGGGGTCAGGTGGCCGGGGGAGCTGTAGGTGACGTGCCTCAGCTTGCCGCGGGCGCCCTTGGCGGGACCGAGCCAGGACGCCGCCGACGGGTCGAGGTCCGGGTCGGAGGGCACGTAGACCTGGCTGCGGTCGACGGCGGTGCCGTGGACGACACCGTTCACCACGTTCCAGGCGGGGTTGGCGGGGTCGGCGAGCTGTCCGGTCTGGGTGGTGTCGTCGGCGTCCGCGTCGACGAAGAAGCCGTAGGTGTAGAAGCCGCCGGGCAGCGGGGTGGTGTACGTCCAGATCCCGTCGCGGCCCTTGACCATGTCGGCGGTGTGCCAGTTGGGGTTGGTGGAGTTGGGGTGCGATATCGGCACGTCGCCGGGCCGCCACTGGGTGGGCAGCAGGCCGGGGCTCTCCACCAGGTGGTCGGGGTCGGTGAGCCGCCGGGTGAGGGCGAGCGGGCGTTCGAAGTACCACTCGCCCTTGATCTGGACCCGCTTGGCCTTCGGGGCGCGGTACCGGAAGGTCACCTCGAACCCGGTGGGCGCCCTGCCGGTGTGGCGCACGACGGGACCGGTGCCGTCGGTCTGCCGAGCGGTGTCCGCACGCCTCGCGGTCGCGCCGCCGCCGGCGGCCGGTGCCGCCGAGGCCAGGCCGGCCGAGGTGCCGAGGAGGGAGGCGCCGCCCACGGTGGCGGCGAGGGCTCGGGTGACACTTCTTCGGGTCACGGACATGGGATGAACTCCTCTGCTGAGGGATGCGCGGTTCCTGTACGCCCCCGCTGACGGCCTGGCGGTCCCCGTGTCCGTCCGGTGGCCGCGGACCCCGGTCCTCGGTGTCGTCGGCCTGACTTCGCGGGCGGCGGCCCGGGGCCCGGCCGCTGCCCTTTCCGGCCTTCCGCGGGGCGCCTGATGGTGGACGGGTGACTTGGAGAGGTGTCGGCAGGTGGGTGGCAACGTCCCAGTGCCGCTTCGGGTGTTGAACGAACGGGGGGCGGGTGTCGCCTTTGTAACCCTCGCGTAATCAACGTGTCAACGGTCTGGCGAAATCGAGTTACGCCCCTCGCAACCGAAGGCTGTGGCCTTGTGCCTTTATGAGGTGTTTGCCTTCGTGCGACCTGGGCCGTGCCCAGCCGTACCAGCTCGTACGTGCCGCCCGTGCGTAGCGCCTCGTGCGAGGAAGTCCAGTGTGTGCCGCGCAAGTTAAGCGTGCGGCGGCACGCCTGTGAGCTTGGGTCAGGTTCTTGAAGTCATGAAGGCGGGCTTCCAGCATGGGCCGCCGGACCCGACGGCGGGTCGGACTCGTCCGCGCCGCCGTCGCGTCGCCACCCGCCGTTCGTCCCCAGGAGACAGATCGTGAACTCAGAGGAGCAGGACCCTCGTAACGGAACACCCTTCGCCGGGCCGGGCATTGGCCGCCGACGGCTGGTCGCGGGCACGGCCGGTGTCGTCGCCGCGGGCGCCGTCCTCGCGGAACTCGGTACCGTTCCGGCCGCCGCCGCGTCGCGCGGCGCGAGCCGTCGCGGCAGGGGCCGCGACCCGAGGACGCCCGTGCGCACGACGTCCGGGCTCGTGACCGGGGCCGACGCCGCGCTGCCCGGTGTCAGCGTCTACAAGGGGATTCCCTACGCCGCCTCGACCGCCGGCCGCAATCGCTGGCGCGCTCCGCAGCCGGCGCCGTCCTGGAAGGGCGTCCGGGCCGCCGACTCGTGGGGGCCGGCGTGTCCGCAGCCGGTGACGGGCATCCCCGCCGACCAGGTGCCCGAGCTGAGCGAGGACTGCCTCAACCTCAACATCTGGACCGGCGCGACCTCCTCGAAGGAGCGCCGCCCCGTGATCGTGTGGATCTACGGCGGCCGCGACTCCGCGATGTGGGCGTCGCAGCCGATCTACGACGGCTCGGGCCTCGCCGACAAGGGTGCCGTGGTGGTCACGTTCAACCACCGGGTCGGCCCCTTCGGCGGCCTGGCACTGCCCGAACTCAGCGCCGAGACCGGCCACGGCTCCGGCAACTGGGGCACCCAGGACACCGTCGCGTGCCTGAAGTGGATACGGAACAACATCGCCGCGTTCGGCGGCGATCCCGGGCGGGTGACACTCGCCGGGTGGTCGCACGGCTCGTCGTTCGTCAACATCCTGATGATCTCGAAGCTGGCCCGGGGGCTGTTCCACCGCGGCGCCCTGTGGGCCGGCGTGCAGTACACCAAGGACCCCTCGCTCGGCCACGTCGCGGGCGGCTACAGCCCGCTCGCCGACTGCGAGGCCGTGGGCACCGCCTACGAAAAGTACCTCGGTGTCTCGTCCCTGGCCGGTCTGCGCGCCATCAGCGCTGCCGAACTGGTGGAGAAGACGTTCGCCGCGGACGCCCCGGCGGAGGCGACGGACTTCGGCAACGTCCTCGACGGTTACGTGCTGCCCACCACCTACACGGGCGCCATGACCTCCCGGACCGAGACCGACATCCCGGTGTTCACCGGCAACAACAAGGACGAGAACGGCGCCTCGCCTACCCTCACCATGACCGTCGCCGCGTACCGGGAGTTCGCCGCCGAGACCTTCGGCGACAAGGCGCCGGCCTTCCTGGGGCTGTACCCCGCGTCGACCGACACCGAGGCCGCCGCGCAGTACAACGCCTACTGCCGCGACGAGGAGCGGGTCTCCACGTTCCTGTGGGGCACCCAGTTCAAGTCCGTTGCCCGCAACCGCAGTTCGGTCTTCACCTACTGGTTCACCCAGGCGCCGCCCGGGACCGACACCACCAGCCCGATCGTGGGCACCGGCACGGTGGGCGCCTACCACGGAGCCGAGATCAACTACATGTTCGGCAACCTCTACGGCACCGACCGTCCCTGGACCTCGTCGGACCACAAGGTCGCCGACAAGGCCTCCTCCTACCTGGTCAATTTCGCGGCGCACGGCGACCCCAACGGACGGGGACTGCCCGCCTGGCCCGCCCTGCGCACGAGCAGGGCGGTCACCCTGGAGCTGGGCGCGCCGACGAAGACCATCGACTCGGCCGACTCCCCGGCGAAGTTCGCTTTCCTGAAGGCCTACTTGGAGTCGCAGACGACGGCCTTCTGAGGCATCGGTGCCCCGCCGGCGGACCGGCCACCGGCGGGGCGGGGCGCCCGCACCGGGCTTCCCGCGCCCGGAGTGCGGGAAGCCCGCGAGCCCTGGTCAACTCCGCTGATCGGAAGGGGGGTTGGGTCCAGGGGACCGGCGAACGGGTCCGGGGCGGCCGGGGCCGCGGCACGCGAGCGGGCTCGTCCGGGAAATCCCGGTGCGGCGTGCCGCCGATGCGGCCGCCCCGCCGGTCTCGGTTCCCTCCAGTAGAAAAACATAGCCTTTCGCTGGACGAAATATGAGAGGCTTCCTTCAGCGCGTCCCCGGCCGTCGGCCCGGTACGCGGCTCTTGTGGTCGGGCCGGGCCGGGCCGGCACGGCAGCCGGTGGACCCGAGGAGCGGCCTGTCGGCCGGAAGGAGACCCGTGGTCCGTCGCGCAGCGGAGAGCGTGCCCGAACCGGACGCCGCCGAAGAGGAGGCGACCGGAGCCGTCGACGATTCCCCCGGCGCGTCCGCGGAGGGGGGCAGGCCCGGGTACTACATCGCGGCGATCGGCCGCGCGCTGGCCGTTCTGGACGCCTTCTCCCCGGAGCGTCCCGAACTGGCCCTGCGGGACGTGGCCGCCGCGGCCGACGTGACCCAGCCGAGCGCGCTGCGCATCGGCTACACCCTCGTGCGAGAGGGCTTCCTGGTCCGCAACCCCCTGACCAAGGGGTACCGCCTCGGGCCGAAGGCCATCTCGGTGGGCATGGCGACACTGGGGTCGATGACCCTGCCCGAGATCGCCGAGCCGTACCTCGTCGACCTGCGCGACCGGACCGGGGAAACGGTCAAGCTCGCCATCCACCACGGCGCCACCGTCGTCTTCGTCTCCCGCGTCCCCTCGTTGCAGCACCCCTCCTCGGCGCATCACATCGGTACCCGACTGCCCATCCACGCAACGTCGTTGGGGCGGGCCATCCTGGCGCGGCTCCCCGAGGACGATGCCGAGCGCCTGGTCGCGGAGTCCGCCGAGGCGCAACTCACCGCACGGGCCCCCAGCAGGGAAGCGGTGCTGGCGGAGCTGCCCCGGATCAGGGAGCGCGGCTACGCCGTGAACGATCAGGGCACCTCGCTGGAGCACCGCTCCGTGGCCGCTCCGCTCGTCGGTCCGGACGGGGCGGTGGTGGGCGCGGTCAACCTGTCGGTCTCCGCCCACCGGATGTCCGCGAAGGAGATGGAGGCGACGCTGGCCCCCGAGGTGGTCGCGGACGCGGAGGCGATCAGCGCGGTGCTGCCGCCGGACGTCCAGGGCAGGGGCTGGTCCTGACCCGGCGCGCGAGGACCGGCGGGACCGGCCTGCGCCCGCACGGTCACGACCAGCCGGCACCCTGGACGTTGGGCGGCAGGACGGCGCTGATGGCGCGGGCGGTCTCCACGACCAGGGGAGCCATGGTCCGCTCCATCTCGGCCATGGTGATCCGCTGCACGGACATGGAGAGGTTCACGGCGCCCGCGGGGCGGCCGTTCGCGTCGAGCAGCGGAGCGGCGACGGCCCGGTTCTCCAGGCTGGTCGCCTGGTCGTTGACGGCGTAACCGCGCTCGCGGACGAGGGCGAGATCCTTGCGGGCCTGCGCCTTGGTCAGGGTCCGGGAGGTGATGCGGGCCTCGGCGGACTCCTCGATCAGCCGCAGCGCCGTCTCCTCGGGGAGGTGGGCGAGGATGGCCCGGCCCAGACCGGAGGCGTGCACGGGCAGCGAGGAGCCGATGTAGTGGGTGCCCGCCGGGTGCGTCAGGGAAGGGACGCGGGAGACGAAGACCACGGTGGTGCCGTGGTGGATGGCGAGCTTGACCGTTTCCCCGGTCCGGTCGCGCAGATCGACGAGGTACGGCTCGGCGATCTCGGGCAGGGCCAGGGAGTTGAGGGTGGCCATGCCCACCGAGATGGCCTTCGGCCCGAGGCGGTACCCCTTGGTCAGCGGGTTGCGGACCAGGAAGCCGTCCTGCACGAGGGTGTAGCCGATGCGCAGCGCGCTGGGCTGGCTGACGTCGGCCGCGGCGGCCATGTCCCGCAGGGCCAGTTCGGGACGCTGCGGGGAGAAGGCGTCCAGGATCGCCAGCGCTCGGCCGACCGCGGCGATGTAGTAGTCGGGCCGGTCGCCCTCGCCGGTGGTCGACTGCTGCGGTGGGTCTGCCTTCGCCCTGGCGGTCATGTGTCCTCCTGCTTCCGCGCGTGCGCCGCCTCGTTTCGCTCCGCGAAAGAACGGCCGCGCCAGCTTAACGAGTCGCCGAGTCCCGGCGAGCGCCCGTGGCCGAAACCGGGGTCGCGCGGGAACTCGGCTCCAGGGGCTACGGCGGCCGGTCAGGCCGCGCCGTCGCCCGCGACCTCCTGGGGGACGGGAGGCAGCACCTGGTTCTCCGCGTGCCGGCGCTCGCGGGCGGTGGCCACGATCAGGCCGGTGACGACCGCCCCCAGCCCGCAGACCAGCCAGACGACGACGAAGGCGGACTCGCGCGGGACGTCGGTGTGGGCCACGGTGATGGCGGACAGCACGGCGGAGAAGCCCGCGCCCGAGGCGCTGCCGCCGATGTTGCGCATGGTGCTGACCAGTCCGGTGGCGATCCCGGTGTGCGAGCGGGCGGAGCGCTCCGCCAGGACCAGCGTCAGCGACCCGAAGGTGAGGCCCAGCCCGTACTGGCAGACGCATCCGCCGACGAGGAACTCGGTGAGGTTCGCGTGGAGGGTCGCCATCAGGACGTAGCCGACGGTGATGGCCGCGGTGCCGGTGTAGAGCATGCGTTTGTGGCCGACGCGGGCGGCCAGCGGTGCCACGCACATGGCGCCGGCCATCCCGACCACCGACGTGGGCAGCAGGGCGAGCGCGAGGTGGGTGGAGTCGAGTTGGAATCCGTAGCCGACCGAGTCGGCGGAGGCGGCCATGAAGAGACTGGTCGCGGTCTGGGCCCCGAAGTAGGCGCAGCCGAAGGTGGCAGCGGCCAGGTAGAAGGGAAGCACCTGGCGTTTCACCGCGGCCCGTACGTCCACCATCGGGTCCTGCACCGCCAGTTCGATCCGCGCCCAGACCACGAGCACCGCGCCGCCGCCGATGATGCAGCCGAGGGTGGCGGCGCTGGTCCAGCCCCAGAGAGCACCCTTCGATATACCGAGCAGCAGCGCCGCGAGGCCGACGCCGATGGTGAGGTAGCCGGCCCAGTCCGGGCGTACCCGTGCGCGGTCGACCGTCTCGGGGACGGCGGTGAACAGCAGGACCAGGGCGAGCGCGAAGCCGATGGCCGGCATCCACAGGGCGACCCGCGGGTTGCTGGTGGCGTCGAAGATCTCCGCCGCCGCGAGCAGGCCGACCGCGCTGCCCGCCGTCAGTCCGACGAAGAGGGAGGACAGGGCCCGGCGCATCCGCTGCCCCTCCAGCCGGTCGCGGGCGATCCCCGCGGCGAGCGGAGTGATCGCGGCGACCGCGCCCTCCAGCATGCGGCCGACGAGGAAGACGCCGAAGCCGGGTGCCAGGGCGCACAGCGCGGCTCCGGTCAGGGACGACAGCAGGGCGATGCGCAGCAGCAGCCGGTGGCCGTACATGTCTCCCAGCCGGGCCATGATCGGCACGCCCACGCCGGCGGCCAACAGGTGTGCCGCGCTGGACCAGTTGAGGTCCGCTGCCGAGACGTCGAGCATCCGGCCCACGGCCGGGGTCGCGGAGGGGACGACCCCGAGCAGGAAGCCGCCGGTGAAGTCGGAGAAGGCAAGGATCGTTATGAACAGGGCGATGCGGGACTCGCCCGACGGCAAGCGCTGGGAATCGGCTCTCACGTCCGCTCCTCGGATCGTCGGAAGATGCTGGCCGGACCGGCGCCGGGTCCCGGTGACGTCGGTCACGGACGCGACGATTGAAGAACTCATTTCTGCCAGTGTCAATGGCTTACGCAAGACGAAAGAAGCAGTCCCGTGCCGTGCGGAATGCGCATGGGGACGGCCAAAATTTCCCCCTGCGCAACATGTTGACGGTGTGTGAAATGCTTCTTACTGTCGCCGCACGGAGCACGATGCCTGTCGTCCACGTCGCAGAGGTGATCGCTGTCATGGCCGCACATCCCGTCAGCATCGTGGTCAGCGACCGCCCGCACACGGCCGTGCTCCGCTCGGTGCGCAGCCTGGACGGCACGCTCACCGTCTTTCCGTCGGTCAGCCCCCTCCACCGGGCGTTCGCACAGATGATCGCGGACGCCCGGTACGACATCTGCGAGATGGCGGTGGGCGCCTTTCTCCAGGCCCGAGCGGCAGGGCGTCAACTCCTGCTGCTTCCCGTGGTGATCGGAGGCGGGTTCCACCACGGCAGCGTCGTCGTCTCGCCGGCGGCCCCGCCCGGCGGCCCGGCCGGACTGAGAGGGCGACGCGTAGGGGTGCGCTCCTACAGCCAGACCACCGGACTGTGGGTGCGCGCCTTCCTGGAGGAGGAGCACGGCATCCGCCCCGAGGACGTCACCTGGGTGACCACCGAGGGTTCGCACGTCCCCGAGTACCAGGACCCGCCCTTCACCCGGCGCACCTCCCGCACCCTGCGGGAGGAACTCCTCGACGGCGGAGTCGTCGCCGCCGTGCCCGGCCGTGGAGACGGCGCCGGCCTGTCCACCCTTGTCGAGGACCCCGCTGGCGCCGCGCGTGCCTGGCACGCACGGCACGGTGTCGTTCCCGTCAACCACCTGCTGGTCACCACCGAGACGTTCGCGGCGGAGCGCCCGGCCCTGATCGCGGAGGTCGTGGCCCTGGTGGGCGAGGGCATCGACGCCACCCGGTCGCCGGGCACGGGCGGGCCGGCCCTGCCCTCGGGCCTCGTCCACGGCCGCGCCGCCGTCCTTCCCACCGTCGCCCTGGCCGCCCGGTACGCGGTGCGCCAGGGCCTTGTCCCGGAACTCCCGGACGTCGAGGCGCTGTTCGTGCCACAGCTCTGAACGGGTGCACTGAACGGGTGTCCTGCCCGTACCGACCGCCGGGCGGCACGGGCGGCACGGGCGGCACTGCTCCCGGCACACCCGCCGGGCGGCACATCAGCCGGCCGCGCCCGGCGGGCCGCCCCGAGTCCCGGGGCCGCTGCCGTCGTGGTGCGACGCGTGGTGACGCCGCAACAGGTCGACGCCGTAGTCCCCGCCGTTCGGGGTGCGGACCACCGTGTGGACGTGGTTGCGCCAGGGCTCGTCGACCTCGAACATCACGCTCGCCATGTGCTCGAACTCGATGAGCACCACGGGACTGTGCACGCGGTAGTAGAAGGCGCCGCCGGGCCCGCCGTCGCCGACGAACGCGAACGAGGTCAGTGCCCCGTGCGCGCGTACGTCCGCCCGGCGCACGGCGGCCTGGTCCCGCGGCGCCCGGTCGACGTAGAGGTCGATCAGGTCGTACGCGGACTCCCGTTGCGCGCGGGACATGTCCGCCAGGCACAACCCCGCCCGCTCCAGGTGGAGGTTGTCCCGGTAGGCGCCGGTGAACAGGTCGGGCGGCATGACCTCGGCGATCCGGGCCCGCGCGCGCTGTTCCTCGCTCAGGGCGGAGAAGAGCGCGGCGCCGGCCGCCTCCTCGGGCCCGAAAACCCTGGTTCCCGCGTAGCGACCGCCCTCCGCGACCACCGGCTCCGCGCCCAGGAACGACGGGGTGAGCGTCATCCGGCCGTCGACCACGACGCAGTTGACGGCGAGGTGGTGGCCGTCGAGCTGCCAGCCCCACGGTGCACCGGGCCGGTCCGGCGAGCCGTAGACGCTGAACCAGTAGAGCCACTCGTTGAGTACGTCGAGTTCGTCCCGCAGCTCCCCGATGGTGCGGTTGAGCCGCATCACGTCCACGAGCTGCCGGTACCCCTCCGTGCCGAGCGACGCCGCCACCACGCTCAGCGCCAGCGCCCGGCGGGAGTGGTCGAGGTCCTCCAGGCACTGGCCGTGGCGCCCGTAGAAACGGCTGCCGTTCATCCAGTGCCGGCGGCTCTCGTGCTCCATCGGGAAGCGGACGGTGGCCGCCTGTCGTACGGGGAGGCTGTCCAGGAACGCGAGGAGCGCGTGGCGGGCCGGTTCCGACCCGTCGGCCGGAAGCGCCGGGGGAGGGGCCGGGCTGTCCGGGGCGGGGGCCCCGGACAGGCCGCGAAAGCCCTCGTCGGTGACCCGCCGGTGCATGCGGTCGACCTTCTCCGCACGTTCGAGGGACCACACGGTCCACATCGGCGGACGGCTTCCGCCCCCGTCCCTGGGACGCAGTTCTGCCACGGGGCCTCCATGTCGTCGGTGACCGGTCGGTGACCTGTCGCGGTCGGCGGGGTCCGGTTCGGCCCTGGTCCCGTCGGCGCGCGTTTCAGGTGGGGGTGCTCAAGTCTCTTTGGAATGTGTGCAGTTCGTGGCTCGGCGCCACCCGCGTGCACGGTGGCCGGACAACTGCGAGGACGGAACCCTCACTTGAGGACGGCGGTGTCGCCGTCGATCCGGATGTCCGTGCCGAAGAGCGAGGACAGTTCGCGGTAGCGCTCAAGGACGCGTTCGGCGTCGGTGCCGGTGGCGGCGAAGGGGCGGCCGTCCGTGAGCGGGCGGGCGCCGGAGCCGACACCGCGGCGCAGGGTGGCGTCACCGCCGACCTCGCGGCCGAGTTCGACCGGCTGGAACCTGATCTCCCGCAGCTCCCCGCCCTCCATCCGCACGTCGAGTACGGCCGAGCTCCACCAGGTCGCGCTGTGTGCGCTGTAGCCCGGGTGCAGGGGGTGGCTGGCGGGGGTGAGCGCGGGGAGGTTCTCGACGTCGTGGCCCCAGCTCTCGTAGCCGTCGAAGGGTACGCGGCGGGCGAACTCGGACTGGGCGAAGAAGTTGCCGATGCCGTAGACGATCGGCCGGCCCTTGTAGATCTCGATGCCGAGCGTCTTGTGCCAGCCGTGCCCGACGTAGATGTCGGCGCCCTCGTCGATGCAGGCATGCGCGAACTCCCGCACGAAGCCGGGCGGAACGTCGCCCCGGGTGCCCTCGGAGTTGCTGAAGTGGTGGGCGACCAGGACCAGATCGGCCATGGTGGCCGCCTCGCCCACCGAGCGCAGGTTGCCGGCGAGGTCGAAGCGGTGGAGGGCGGACCGGATCTCGTGGTGGTCGCCGGTGACGAAGCGGTTGGCGCCCCAGGTGCTTCCCGGCATCGGGAGCTGGAACTCCGGTCCGGTGGGCTGGGCGACGCCTCCGCCGCGCTGGAGCGGGATGCCGAGGTTCGCCCAGATCTCCTTGAGCCGGCGGGCGTCCGCCTCCGGGACCACGTAACTCATCGTGGTTCGCAGCGGGTTGACGCCCGTGCGGCCGGGCAGCGTGGCCTTGGGCGGAGTGGCCCATTCGTGCGCGCTGTTGCCGGAGCTGACGGAGACCAGAGCGACGCGCCCCTTGCGGGTTTCCAGGTAGGCGGGTTCCCTCGCCTCTTCCAGGTCGCGACCGGTACCGGCGTGGGCGATGCCGGCCGCGTCGCAGTGACGCATCGTCGACAGGATGCCGGGTGCGCCGAAGTCGAAGCTGTGGTTGTTGGCGAGGGAGGCGAGGTCGACGCCCGCCCGGCGCAGGTCGTGGGCGGCGCGCGGGTCGGTGAGGAAGTAACTGCCCAGGGAGTCGCTGCGGGCCGGCGCGCCGACCTCGGCGTACTCGCCGAAGTTGGTCTCCACGTGCGCGTACGTCACGTCGGACGACCGCAGCCCTTCGAGGACCTGTGTGAACTCCGGCTCGTCACCGGAGGAGAAGGGCCGGGTGACCATGCACTCCCCGGCCAACTTGACGGACATGGACTTCGGACCGGACACGGTGCGGCTCCTTCGGGAGTACCTGGCGAACAGGGGCAGACGGCTGCGGTACCGGCCGGGCAGGCCGGCAGCCGGAAACGCGGGCGGTCAGTCCATGACCGTGCCGGGCCGGGCACGCCGGATCCAGCGCATGTGGCGGCTGAGCACGCCGCGTTGGGTACGGACGTCGACCACCGCGAGTCCGGGCGCCAGGGCGGCCCGCGCCACGCCCGCCGCGGCGGCCGTGTCGGCGAGGAGACTGCCGCGCGCGCCGAGGGCGGTGGCCACGGCGGCCAGGTCGGGAGTGGCGACGGCAGCCAGTTCCGCCGGTCCGCCCTCCGCGTGCAGGCGCTGGTACTCGGTGCCCAGCGCCTGGTCGTTGAGGACGAACACGGTCAGGTCGGCGCCGGAGCGCGCGGCCGTCTCCACCTCCTGGAGGTGCATCATGAACGCCGCGTCGCCCTCCACCACGACGACCTTGCGTCCCCCGGCCCCCAGCGCAGCGCCGACCGCGGACGTCAGCGCCTGGCCGATCGAACCGAATCCGTGCGCGGCGAAGAACCGGCCGCCGGGCGGGAGTTCCAGCAGCGTGGCGGCGAAGCCGGAGCTGTGCCCGTTGCCGATCACCACGACCGCGCCGTCCGGCAGCAGGTCGCTGACGGTGGCAAGGACCGGCCGCGGGTCGACGGAGCCCTCGGTGACCACCGGTGCGAAGTCGGTCAGGTCCTCCGTCCAGCAGTCGGCGGGCGCGGGTACGGTGCCGCACCACGGCTCGACCGCGGCTTCGTTCCGTCCGGGGGCGAACAGGCAGTACCGCAGCGTCCGTTCCGCGTCGCCGAACACGCGGGTCACCTGGGGGTGGAGGGGACCGTCCGCCGGCTCGTGCACGAGCTGGAGCAGACGCGCGCCGCCGAACAGCCGCATGGACGAGGTGGTTCCCCGGTCCAGGGCGGCGCCCACCGCCAGCACCACGTCCGCCTGCTTGAGCAGGGTCTCGGCGCGCCGGTGGGACAGGCCTCCCGAGATGCCCAGGTTCGCGGGGTGCCCGTCGAAGAGTCCCTTGGCCGGGACCGTGGTCGCCAGCGCCGCACCGTACCGCTGCGCCAGCCGCACCATGAGCGCCCCGGTCTCGCCGCGGAGTGCGCCCCGCCCGGCGATCAGCACGGGACGTTCCGCCGCGTCGAGCGCCTTGACGACCGCGTCGGCGGCGGAACGGTCGTCCGCGTCACCGGGCCGCGCCACGGGTGCGGGACCCGGGCCACGGCTCCCGCCGGCGGGAGCCGTGAGCAGATCCGCCGCCACGGCGAGCACCACGGGACGGCGCAACTCCCGTGCCGTGTATGCCCGTTCGGCAAGGGCCGACGCGGGGTCCTCATCGGCCGCCAGCCGTCGGTAGGGCGCTTCGCAGGCGTCGACGAACCGCTTCTGGTCGAAGCGCTGCGCACCCTCGTAGTCGGCGGGCGTCTCGGCCAGCAGCATCACCAGGGGCGAGTGGCTGCGGGCGGCGACCACGAGAGAGGTGGCCGTGTGGGTGAGGCCGGGGCCGTGGGTGACCGAGCAGAACCCGACGCCGTGTGACGACGTCCAGCCGTAGCCCTCCGCCATGGCGACGGCGGCGCTCTCGTGCCGCACCTCGACGACCTCCACGCCGTGGGCGGGGAGCGCGGTGAACAGGTGCATGTTGCCGTCGCCCATCAGACCGAAGAGCCGGTCGCACCCCTGCTCGGCGAGGGCTTCCGCCAGCGCCTCCGCGACCGTTGGCCGTACGGGAACCTCGCTCGCCCGCACGGCCTGCCCCTCCTCGGACCGGTTGGCGTCCCGGCCGCTGTCCTCCGTGGTCCGCATCGCGGCTCCTCCGTATCCGGTCGACGGGGAGAACATAACGCCGCACTACGTAGTTGTAAACGGCGTTACGTGCTGCGAAATTACTTAAGGAGTGTGGCGGCCCTGCGTCGTCGCGCGCGAACACCGGAGCGGCCGGCGTCACCGAACACGGTTCACGGGCAACGGAGTTGGGGTGAAGGTGCGCGACGGTCGGCCATGGCTCGGCTCGACGCCCGGCCTCGTCCGCATGGCGGGCGGCGGGCCGAAGTGGGTTGCGCGGGTCGGCGACCGGGGGAGGTGTAGGAGCCCGCGCGGGCCCCCACCCGGTGACAGGTTCGGTGCGGGTGTGGTCGGCGCCGCCGCCCCGGGAAGGTGGAATCCGGCACCGGTGCGCCGGCGGGGCGGCCCTCAACAGCCGCCGGGCGGTGCCTGGTTCGCGGTGATTGCTCCGCTGTACGCCTGTGGCCGACCTGTGAATCCTTGTGCGCCCGGCATGAGGTCAACGAAATTGTTGACGATCTGTCGGGCGGCTCCCTACGGTCGGGAAGCGGTGGAGAGGGGCCGTGCCTTCGCGCCGGGGCGGTCTCCGCCTCCGGCGGTCGAGGACGGTTCCCCCACGGCCGACGGCGGCAGCCGCCGTTGCCTTGTTCGAAGGGGATCAGGTGAAGCACCGAGCAGTTAAGCGCAGGTCCGTCGTGATCGGGATCGGAGCGACCGCGGGAGTCGCGGCGGTCGGGGGCATCGCGCTGTCGGCGCAGGCGTCGACCGGGACGTCGGCCTCGGGACCGGGGACCTTGACGTTCGACCCGGAGGCGTACACGAAGAAGACGATCACGATCACCACGGCGGACGGCAGCGAGAAGGACGTCGTCTACCACTTCTGGGCGCCGATCACGTACGTCACCAGCCCGGTCGACACCGACCACCAGACTCTCGTCGTCAGCGTGCCCGTGGAGATCGACGGCAAGGCGGTGGACGCCTCCAACGCGCCCATCGTGTTCGCGAACGAGGTGGGCGGCTACTTCCCGGCGACGGTGAAGGACGCCACCGGTGTCGGACAGGCCACGATGGAGATGTCGGGAGGCGCGCCGCCGGCCGGAGGGGCGTCGGGCGCGCCCAGCGGCCTCCCCTCCACGGGCGCGAGCCCGGGTGACGACGGTTCGGCCAACGACATGACGGACGCCGCGGGCGGTCGCGTCAGCCTGCCCCAACTCGCCCTGGCCGCAGGCTTCGTGGTCGTGGAACCGGGCTGCCGCGGGCGTACCCTGACCGACTCCGCGGGCAACTACTACGGCACCGCGCCCGCCGCCATCGTCGACCTCAAGGCCGCCGTGCGGTACATCCGCTTCAACAAGGGCCGCATACCCGGCAACACGGAGCGCATCGTCTCCACCGGCACCAGCGCGGGCGGCGCCCTGTCCGCGCTCCTCGGCGCCTCCGGCGACAGCCGGATCTACGACAAGTACCTCAAGGCCGCCGGTGCCGCGGACGCCAGCGACGCGATCTTCGCCAGCGCCGACTGGTGCCCGATCACCGACCTCGAACACGCCGACGGGGCGTACGAGTACTGCTGGGGCACGAGCGTCACGCAGACCACCGGCAAGGGCGTCGACCAGACGGTCTCCAAGGACCTCAGGACCCTCTTCGCCGAACACCAGGCAGCGCTGAAACTGCGGGGCCTGAACGGCTTCGGGGCGCTCACCGCGCGGAACTACGACCAGTACCTGCTCACCACGTACCTCCAGCCGGCGGCCACCACCTACCTGGCCTCCCTGTCGGACTCGGCGCGCACCACCTATCTCGCGAAGAACACGTTCATCACCTGGAAGGGCGGCCGGGCCACCTTCACCTGGGACGACTACGTCACGCACGTGGGCGCCCGCAAGAAGGACGCTCCCGCGTTCGACGCGTTCGACCTCTCCGCGGGGGAGAACAACGAGTTCGGCAAGGACACCACCGAGGCGCGGCACTTCACCGCCTACGGCCTTGAGCACGACACCACGGGTCTCGGCGCCAAGCGTCTCGACAGCGACATTCCCGAGAAGTTGAACCTGATGAACCCGATGTACCACATCGGCAGGGAGAACCCCGGACGCGCCCGGCACTGGTGGCTGCGGGTCGGCACCAACGACACCGACTCCTCGCCGGTCATCGTCGCAAACCTCGCCGCCGCCCTCCACGGGCTCGGCGACGACGTCAACTCCCTCATGTACTGGGACCAGGGCCACGGATCCAACACGGACCCGGGTGACTTCATCGCGTGGATCAGCAAGGTGAGCGGCCACAGGAAGTAGCCGCGGCGTCCGCATCGCAACGGACAGGTGTGTGCGGCCCACCCCGGCAGGGGGGTGGGCCGCACACACCTGTCCGAGGGGGCCCACGACGTCGCCCTGGAAGTATGCGCGTTACGTCTGTTGTCATGGCGTTACGGCAGGCGTACTTTGCTGTCGCTCCATCTCCCGCGATCGGAGGACCTTCGTGCACGCTGAGCAGCCACCGCACCCGCAGCAGCCGAACCGCCCCGCGCACCCCTTCACCCGCCGGAACTTCGTGACCGGTTCCCTCGTCACCGCCGCGGCCCTCGCGGCCGGCCGTGCCCCCGCCTTCGCCTCCACCCCCTCCGCCAAGGGGAATGCCGTACGGAGCGCACCGGTTCGGACCGACTCCGGACTCGTCACCGGGGTGGCCGGAGCACTGCCGTCGGTCACCGTGTACAAGGGCATCCCCTTCGCCGCGTCCACCGCCGGGGACAACAGGTGGCGCAGCCCACGGGCACCCCGGCCGTGGACGGGTGTGCGCGCCGCCGACACCTTCGGCGACATCTGCCCGCAGGCAGGTCCGGCGTCCGGTCTTCCGCCGATGAGCGAGGACTGCCTGAACCTCAACGTGTGGACCACGGGCGCCGGTTCGGGCCAGCGGCGCCCCGTCCTGGTGTGGATCTACGGCGGCGGCTTCACCGGAGGTTACGGCGCCGCCCCCGGCTTCGACGGGTCGGGCCTGGCGGCCAGGGGACTTGTCGTCGTCACCTTCAACTACCGCACCGGCACGTTCGGTTTCCTCTCCACGCCCGAGCTGAGCAGGGAGTCGGGGCACGGCTCCTCCGGCAACTACGGGCTGCTCGACCAGATCGCCGCGCTGCGCTGGGTGCGGCGCAACATCGCCGCGTTCGGCGGCGACCCCGACCGGGTCACCGTCGCCGGACAGTCCGCGGGTGCCGGATCGGTCGCCTTCCTCCTGTACTCGCCCCTCGCCCGGGGGCTGTTCCACGCGGCCGTCGCCGAGAGCGGGGTACGGAACCCGCGCGACCCCGAGATCGCCTGCCTGCCCACCTCCTACCGCACACGGTCCTACGCGGAAGACTCGGGCGCCGAGTACGCGGCACGCTGGAAGGCGAGCAGCCTCGCCCAACTGCGCACCGTGAGCACCGCCGACCTCGTGGCGGCCAACAGCGCCACCGATCCCGCCGTCACCGCCCCGATGTACGACTTCTGGGGGGCGCCTCTGTGGCGTCCGGTCGTCGACGGCTGGGTCGTCCCGGCAGGCATCGACGAGACGCTGACCCGCGGCAGGATCAACGACGTGCCGGTGCTCACCGGCAACAACAAGGACGAGAACGGAGCGGCGGCGAACACCACCGAGACCCTGGACGCCTATCGGGCCTCGGCCGCACGGCAGTACGGCTCCCTGGCCGGCGAGTTCCTCTCCCGCTACCCCGCGACCACGGACGCCGAGGCAGTCGCCGCCTTCAAGGCGTCGGCCCGGGACAGCGCACGCACCTCCACCTGGCTGTGGGCCGCGCAGTGGCTCCGCCGCGCCAGGAATCCCGTCTACACCTACTACTGGACCCACGCGCTGCCGGGCCAGTCGGCCTCGCACGGCTCCGAGATCCACTACGTCTTCGACAACCTCTACACGGCCGACCTCGCGTGGACCGACGAGGACCGTTCCATCGCCGACACGCTCTCGTCGTACGTGGTCAACTTCGCCGCTCGCGGAAACCCCAACGGACACGGCCTGCCCGCCTGGGCACCCACACGCACCGACAGGGCCACCACGATGCAACTCGGCGACGGCTACGGGCCCTTCCCCGTGGCGGCACCCGGCAACGCCGGCTTCTTCCAGCGCTACTACAGGACGCAGCCGGCCTGGTAGACACTCCCGCGCTCAGCCGCACCGCCTCCTGCCCGCGCCGGGTGTGAGCGTGCCGATGTTCAGGGCCGGGCGGTGGGCGCAGGACGGTACCGGCCGCGGCCGGACGATGCGCGCTCGCGACGGTCAGCGATCGTCAGCGGGCGGAAGACCGACGGCGGTTCGTCGCCTGTCGCCCCGACGGGGCATGCGTCGCCGTACCGGACGTGCCCGGAGGAGCGAGCCGGCGGATCACGGTGTCGGCGTTGTCGGACAGGGAGACGGCCCTGTCGCCGAGCCTCTCGGGCACCTGCGCATGGTCCCGGTTGATGCGCGCCAACCGGGACGCGGGGAACGCCATGGCGATGTTCTCCATGGGCTTCCGGACGACGACCGGTGTGTTCCAGCCCGTGCCGATGTCGAGAACCACGAGGTTGGGGTCGGGGGTGTCCTTCAGCCAGGAGACGAGGCGCTCACCGGTGGGGGAGAAGTGGTCGTCGATGAAAGAGGCGTCGAGGCGGACATTGAGGAAGACGTCGGCACCGCAGCGCGGGCAGTGCGGGATCGCGGCAGGGTCGGTCACCGCGCCGGTGTCGGGGTCAACGGAGGCCAGGAGGCGTTCCATGACAGGTGTGAAGTCCCAGACCTGACGGGTGCACGGACCGGTGCACTGGTAGAGGGCGTAGTCGCCCTGCGGGGTGTAGACCCGGTCCGCGGCGAAACCGTTGCGGGTGAAGAGGCCGTCGACGTTGGAGGTCCACACGAAGTGGTCCCTCTCCCCGACGAGTTCGCGAAGCTGCTGGTAGAGAGGGTTCGGGCGGGGGTCGTAGCGCACGTAGTCGACGTGGACGGCCCAGTAGCCCCACAGCAGTTCGGGCGCCATCGGCAACCCGATCATCTGGTACTGGGCGCGCAGGCCGCGGGCCGCGAACGCGGGGAAGACACGGGCGAAGGCTTCCGTGTCGGTGTAGTCGATGCCTGCGGCGGCGGTCAGGCCTGCTCCCGCGCCGATGAGGATCCGGTCGGCGTCACGCAGCCAGCCGGCCAGGGTCTCCAGGGGCGAGGTGGGTGGTGCGGGGTGGGGCATGGCGGTCACCAGTCCTTCAGGATCCGGGTGTACGTGGCGTGGTCGGCCTCTGCGAAGACGTCGAAGACCACGAGGTCGAGGCCGTTCGGGTGGGCCTGCGACCAGGTGGCCACCGTCTCCAGCGCGATCCGCGCGGCGGCGGGACCGGGATAGCCGAAGACCCCGGTGGAGACCGAGCAGAAGGCCAGGGTGCGGGCGCCCGCCTCGGCCGCGAGGTCCAGACACGAGAGGTAGGAGCGGGCGAGCAACTGGGCCTCGGCCCGGCCCGGTTCGCCCCGGACGATGGGCCCGACGGTGTGCAGGACGTACCGGGCCGGCAGGTGGTAGCCACGGGTGATCTTGGCGGTGCCGGTGGTCTCGCTCGTGCCCAGAAGGGCCATGATCCGCGCGCAGTCCTCGCGCAGGCGGGGGCCGGCCGCGGAGTGCAGTGCGTTGTCGACGCAGTGGTGCCCGGGGACGAAGCAGCCCAGCAGGCGGTCGTTGGCGGCATTGACGACCGCGTCGACGCCGAGCTTGGTGATGTCGCCCCGCCACAGCGCGGTCCGGTCGGCCGCGGGGTACTCGCTGTGGGGATGGGCGGCCCCGATGAGCGGCAGGGCGGCCGGTTCCACGACCGGCCGGTCCGCTGCCTCCGCGGCGAGCAGCCCGTCGGTGCGGGCAAGCACTTCCGGGGACCACGCACGGGCCGGACGCACCGTCAGGAGGGACGCCAGCAGCCGCCGTGCCGTCACGGCGTCGGGGGCCCGGGAGGCGATGGCGGCCGCGGTCAGCCCGGCCGCCGCCGCGGTGCCGTCGGCCACCAGGTCCGCCAGGAGCGCGCGGACCGTGCCCGCGGGATCCTGGGCGGCCGGGGCGCCTGGACGGAAGGGCACGTCGAGTGCGACGAGGTCCCGGTAGGCGGCCAGCGGGGTGGGAGTGACGTACATGATCGACTTTCTGTCGCCTTCCCCGGCCCATGGGGCGACCGCGGGGAACGCGGTGCCGGGCTCGCCAACGTACACGGTGAAAACGAAAGCGCCAACTTTTTGAAAGTGCCCTCGTAAAGTAAGCTCCCCGCATGAGTACTCAGCGCCCACCCGCGACCACCCCGCGCGCCGAGAACCATGACGCCGCCGAGCGGACGCCTGCCTTCGACGTGTTCGACCACGGCTGTCCCTCACGTCCGGTCCTGGCCCACCTGACCGGACGGTGGGGTGCCCTGACCATGGCGGCACTGCGGGAGGGGCCGGTCCGCTTCAACACACTTCGCCGCCGCATCGGGAACATCAGCGACAAGATGCTCGCGCAGACCCTCCAGAGCCTCGAACGCGACGGCTTCGTGGACCGCCGGGTCCTCGCCGTCATGCCCCACCACGTCGAGTACCGCCTCACCGCGCTCGGCACGGAAACCGCCGCCAAGCTCTACGACCTCATCGAACACCTCGAACGGCACATGCCGGACGTCCTGGACGCCCAACGCCGGCACGCCCAGCACCAGACCACCGCCGAGTGACCCGGCCGGGGCCGCTCCGCGGAGTCCACATCACCCAGGAGGCACGGAGTGGCTGACGGCTTTCCCGCAACCGTCGCGTTGATCGAGGCGGCCGACGAGTACCGCCCGCTTTTCTCCCGGCACGACATTCCCCTGCTGTACTGCCGGAACAGGCCTGAATTCACTGCCGCCATCGAATCCCGAGGCGCGGGGATTCGGGCGATCATCACCCGCGGCACCATAAAAATAGAGGCGTCGGACATCCAGCGACTTCCGTCCCTCGAAATCATCTGCGCTCTCGGTTCCGGAGTGGAGACGATCGACCGGGACGCAGCCGCAGCCCGCTCGATTTCCGTGCTGGCGAACACGGGACTGAACGCGCCGACGGTCGCCGACCACGCGATGGGGCTGCTCCTCGCGGTGGTCCGCGAGATCCCGGCCGCGGACTCGGCCATCCGGCGCGGCGAGTGGCGACGCCTGGTGCCTCCCGGCATCGCGGGCAAGCGACTCGGGGTGATCGGCCTCGGCGCGATCGGTACCGAGGTCGCCCGGCGGGCCGCCCTCGGCTTCGGCATGGACGTGTCCTACCACAACCGGACGCCACGGACCGATTCCGATTACGCGTACGCCGACACCGTCGAGGCATTGGCCCACTGGTCGGACTTCCTCCTGGTGTCCGCCCCGTCCACCACCGCTACGCGGCACATCGTCGACCGACGCGTACTTCGGGCACTCGGACCGGGCGGATACCTCGTCAATGTCTCGCGAGGCGACCTCGTGGACACCCAGGCGCTCACGGAATGCCTGCGCACCGGAGAGACGGCGGGTGCGGCCCTCGATGTCCTGGAAGGCGAGCCGGCCGTGCCCGACGTCCTGCGAAATCTGCGCAACGTCGTGCTGACGTCCCATTACGCCGGCCGCTCCCCGGAAAGCACACAAGCGGCGGTCGACAGGTCAGTGGGAAATCTTCGGCAGCATTTCGCGATCAGCGGTCGGCGAAAGGAAGTGAAATGAAAAGGTGTCCGACGTCCCCGACGCCTCCGAAACGCTCGTGCACGGGGCCGCCGGCCGTTGGGCCGGGGAGGTGCTTCAGCGGGCGAGGAGTTCGGACAGCTCGACGGCCGGATGCCCGGTGAGCCGTGGGATTGCATCGCTGACCTGGCTGAAGGCGCCCGAGGCGATCGCGGTGTAGGTCGACACCCACGCGTCCAACTGCCACTGGGGGGCACCGTACGAGGCACGCGAGCGGTACGCCTCCGCCACCGTCTCCTCCCTGTACGAGACGGGCCGCCCCGTGGCCCGGGACACCGCCGCGGCGATCTCCTCCAGGCTCAGGGCCTGCGGACCGGTGAGGTCGTACGTGACGCCGTGGTGCTGTGCGGGATTCCGCAGCACCGCCACGGCGGCGTCCGCGATGTCGTCCTGTGCCACGGCGGCGACCCGCCCCTGCCCTCCAGGTCCGCGGATGACCCCGTCCTCGCCGACCAGGGCCGGCATGAAGTCCGCGTACAGGTTGTCGCGCAGCACCGTGAACTCCAGACCGCTGGCCCGGATGTGTTCCTCGGTTGCCCAATGGTCACGGGCCAGGGTGAACGTGGCGTCCGCCGCCGCCCCGACCGACGACGTGTACACCAGGTGGCGCACCCCGGCGGCGACTGCCGCGTCGATGAAGTTGATGTGCTGCGGCACCCGGTCGGGCGCCTCCGAGGCGGAGACCATCAGCACGGTGCCGACACCGCTCAGCGAGGCGACGATGTCGTCGTAGCGCGCGTAGTCTCCGGGCACGGCGACAGCGCCGGGCAGGTCCGGGGCGTGGGCGGGCGTACGGGCCAGAAGCCGCTGGGGAACACCGGCCTCGGAAAGGCGTCGCGCCACCCGGCCGCCCAGGCGTCCGGAGGCGCCGGTGACCGCGAGGACCCGCTGCTGGGCATCGTCGTGCGTGGGGGCGGCCATGGGTGCTCCTGATGTTGTGATCGGCGACGGTGACCAACGTATGCCCGCCCGGACCATCGGGCAGTTCGCGTTACGGTCGTCTGCCCCGACCGCACGTGGGCTCCAGCCGGGTTCGCGGACGCGGTCGGTGACCTGTGGGCTGCGGTCCTGCTGCGCCAAGTCACGCCGGAGGCCGGGCAGTTGCTCGGGGCGAACGCCGGGGCCACGTCGCCGGGGCGACGGCGGGGCTGTCGGGACGGCCGACGTAATACCGGGGGAGGGGTTGGGCCGGTCAGGGTGACCACCGGTGACTCGCCGCCGTCCTGGAGGTGGGGCGCGGCACCGGGGCGCCGGGCCGTGCGGTGGTCGGTGCGGAGGGCGAGCGCCCTGGTGCCGAGCCGTCCGCCCGCGCGATCGCTGCGAGAGGGCCCCCGCCCGCGACGGCAGGCGCGTCCGTGTCAGCCGTGGGAGCACGGTCAGGTGCTGAACTCCGCGAGCGGCAGGCCCAGTTGGACGTGATCGGCAGCGCCGCCGACGTGGAGATCGGTCGTTCGGGCAGCGCTATCCCTCAGCCCTGCGCCGCCTCCACCGCCGAGGCGACGAAGTCCGCGACCAGTCGTCGGCGGTCGTCCTCTCCCCAGGCGAGGACCAGGGCACTGCGCGGCGCGTCGGTCACCGGAACATGAACCAGCCCCGGATGGTGCGGCCTGGCCAGCGAGCGGGGCAGCACCGCGATCGCCCGTCCCAGCAGGACCATGTGCGTCAGTTCGGCGCCGTCGGCGACCTCGGGGCCGGCCTCGGGGAGGGGGTCGATGCCGGGCACGGCGTTGCCGGTGACGCCCTTCCAGCGCGGCAGTGTCTCGTGGGCCAGGTCGGCGAGGGTCACCTCGCTGCGGCCGGCGAGCCGGTGGTCGGGCGGCAGGATCGCCACCCGGCCCTCGACCATCAGCGTCTCGTGGTCCAGTCCGGTCAGGTCGTCGAACGGTACGTACAGCAACGCCACGTCCGCCCTGCCGTCGCGCACGTGGTCGGCGCGGTCGGTGGCCCCGCCGAACAGGATGTCCACCTGGCGTGCGTCGAGCCGGCGGGAGTAGGCGGCCAGCATGCCCGACAGCAGATCCGCGTCCCCGCCGGGCTTGATCACCAGACGCAGCCGCGTCTCCCGCTCACCCGCCCGACGAGTCTTCTCGGCCGCCGCCCCGACCGCGAGCAACGCGTGCCGGCCGTGGTACTGCAGTGCCTTCCCGGCGGAGGTGAGGGCGACGTGCCGGCTGGACCGCTCCACCAGGACCACCCCGAGCCGGTCCTCCAGCCGCCGCACCGCTTTGGACAGGGCAGGCTGCGCGATCCCCAGCCGCTGCGCCGCTCTGCCGAAGTGGAGCTCCTCGGCAAGGGCGGCGAAGTACTCCAGTTCTCGGGTCTCCAGCTCTGCCATGGCCGCCAGCGTACTGTCCCGACCATTCCCTCAAGGAATGAATCGAGAATCCCTCGGCCTTGGACTACGAGCGGAAACCCCAGTTGAATCGATGCATGATCCAGCACACGATGATCGTCGCCTTCGACGAACCCATTCCCTCGGACGAGCTCGACGAGTACCTGAAGGGACTTGAGGAGCTGACGATGGGTACCGGCGGCTTCCAGTCCTTCGCCGCCCGTCACCACCTCCGGGTCCCCGTCGACGACCACGCCCCCGTGGCCGTCGCTTCCGCCGTCGTCCAGTTCGGCGTGACCGACCTCGACGCGCTCAACGCCAGTTTCAGCCTCCCCGGCATCGGTGAGTTCATCGACGGCTGGCAGGCACGCCGCCCCTACAAGGTGATCTGGGTCAACCACGAGCCCCTCGCCTGACGCCACGGCCTGCCGATGTGTCCCCGACGCCGCGTCGACAGCCACTTCGGTGAGACATCGGCAGGCCCGTCGGGGCGCGGAGGACTCGGGCGGCTGACCGCCTTGGTGACACCGAACCGGTTGTGGGTGTCAGTCGCCGTGGAACTCGTGGGCGCGGGCACCGCGCCACTCCAGCCACTGCGGATCGTTCACGATGGCCTCGGGGTCGGCGACACCGGCAGCCGCCAGGAACACGGCCAGGTCGTGGTCGCTGTAGGCGATGCCGAGGACCTCGTCCCGGCCGTCGCTGTGCACGGTGACCCGGCGGCCCCCGGCGGGCAGGGGCGGGTGCACGACGATGGGGGCGTCCGTCATGGCGTCGACACGTTCCCACCGCGCTGCTCCGCGCGCAAGGTGGTCGGCGTGGTCGGCGCGGCCATCAGGCGACCGTCGATTCCCGGGCCCGCACCGCTCGCCGCAACTCGCCCCGGAGCTCGGAGGCCTGCGTGGTGCCGTTCCAGAACGGATGCCACCAGAGCCGCACGGACAGCCGCAGGAGGCGGCGGCGCAGCGTCGCCGCCTCCTGCGGACGGTGCGCGGCGAGTGCTCGGTACGTGGTGTTCCATGCGTGCTGGATCCGAACCAGGTCGTCGGGGAAGTCGGTGAAGCCCATGACGGCATTAGATCGCATGTTCGAATTTGGTGTCACGTCGAGACCGGGTGGGTCGGTGTCGACGCCGCAGGCCCGTGCCGCCGGAACGAACCAAGTCCAGTGATCACCGTGGTCGCCGTGCCCATGCGCGCTCGCCCGGGTGGCTCTCGGCGGCCGTGGCGCGTCGCGCGCCCGCCACCGTTCTGGGCGGCCACCCGTCAACGCGCCGGCAGGAGCCTCCGGCCGTCCAGCTTCTTGAACGTGTTCAAAAGAGAGGGCTAGGCTGACTTCGGCGAACCAGGGGGATTCGATGAAGGTAGTGCTGCCCGGGGGAACCGGACAGGTGGGCACGATTCTCGACCGTGCGCTGACCGCGGCAGGCCACGAGGTCACTGTGCTGACCAGGCGTCCCGTGCTGGCGCATCACATCAAGTGGGACGGGGCCACCCTCGGCCCGTGGGCCGCCGCGGTCGACGGCTGCGACGCGGTGATCAACCTGGCCGGGCGCTCCGTCTCCTGCCGCTACACCGCGGAGAACCTGCGAGCCATGATGGACTCCCGCGTGGACTCGGCACGGGTGGTCGGCGAGGCCGTCGCCGCCGCGTCGCGACCGCCGCGCGCCTGGCTGCAGATGAGCACGGCGACGGTGTACGCCCACCGGTTCGACGCGGCGAACGACGAGGCGACCGGGGTGATCGGCGGTACGGAGACCGGTGTGCCGGACTACTGGGCCTACAGCGTCGACATCGCGCGGAACTGGGAACGGGCGCAGGCCGAGGCGCCAACTCCCTTGACCCGCAAGGTGGCACTGCGCGCGGCCATGGTCATGTCCCCGGACCGGGGCGGGGTGTTCGACGTGCTCTCGCGACTGGTGCGCCTGGGGCTGGGCGGCCCGGTGGCGGGCGGCGCGCAGTACGTCTCGTGGATCCACGGCGCGGACTTCGTGCGGGCGGTGGAGTTCCTGCTCGCACGGAACGACCTCGACGGGCCGGTCAACATCGCCTCGCCGCACCCGCTCGCGCATCGCGACTTCATGCGGGCGCTGCGCGCTGCCTGGAGAGTTCCGTTCGGCCTTCCGGCGACGGGCTGGATGGCCGAGTTGGGAGCGTTCGCACTGCGCTCGGACACGGAACTGCTCCTCAAGAGCCGCCGAGTTGTACCGGGACGGCTGCGCGAGGCCGGTTTCACCTTCGCACATCCCGAGTGGGAGAGCGCTGCCGCGTCCCTCGTGCGGCTCGCGCGCCGACCGGACTCCGCCCTCCTGACGCCCCCGGACGATTCCCCTCAACCGTCGGCCCCGACCGGCCTGTTGAGCAGCCGGCCGGACCGGGCCGACCCGCCGAGCTGACGGACGGGACCGCTGGGCCGCCCTGTTGAACCACCCTGACGAGGAACCGTGAGGGCGAGGGCCAGGGCGAGCCTCAGCTCGTGCCTGACAACGTGAAGCCCTCCGGGGTCGGGCTGTGCACCGGCCTCGCCGCGGAGGCGGCTGCGGCAGCAGCGGCCAGCGGGTCGCGGGCCGGACGGCCGAGAAGGTCGGCGAGGTCGGAGCCGAATCCGGTGCCGTCCAGGAAGCCGTGCCGGACACCGGTCGCGATCGACGCGAGCATGGGCGGCTGGAACGGCAGCAGGCCCGGCGTCTCGTCGAGGAGACGCCGCCGGTACTCGCCCAGGCCGACAGTCCGGTGCGGGACTCCGAGCCGGTCGGCCACCTCCCGCGCCGTGATCGGAGTACCGGTCAACTCGTATACTCGGCCGCTGTGTTGCGCCGGATCCGCCGCGACGACGGCCGCGGCCTCGGCGAGATCCGTACGGACGACCGCGGCCAGGGCACCGTCGCCGAACGCGGACTCCACTCCCTCGGCGGTCCACATCAGCAGGCCGCCGAAGAGTTCCGCGTACAGGCCGTTGCGCAGAATCGTCCACCGCGGGCCGCATGTGCGCACGAGCCGTTCCGTCGCACGGTGCGCCAGAGCGAAGCCGAGGTGGTCGCCGGCACCGGTCAGGCTCGTGTAGACAACGTGCCGCACGCCGTCCCGGGCGGCGGCGTCCAGGACGGCCGCGTGCCGTGCGACCACCTGGTCGTCCTCGGCGTAGCCGGCGGAGACCAGTACCAGGGTCGACACGCCGGTGAGATCGAGGCCGGAGGGGTCGTCGAAATCGAGTCGCCGCATCCCGTCCCTCGGAGTGCGGCTGCCGCCCGTCGCGACCGCACCACGAGTGTGCAGCGCCGCGAGTGCGGCCGAACCGAGGTTCCCTGTCGCACCGGTCACCAGAATCATGTCCGTCACGGCCTTCCGTTGTGGTTCTCTTCAGTAACTGGGCTTGATCCTTGTCCGCCCGTTCACCAGCCACAAGGAGGCAGTCAGATGTCACTCACGCACACCGGGGTAACCACGGCGCCCGCCGACCTCGACCCCTGCGGTCGCGCGGATCATCCGGACTGCGGGATCCGCGACGTCCTGGACCGCATCGGCGACAAGTGGTCGGTACTCGTCATCGTCGAACTGGCAGGCGGACCGCGCCGCTTCCGTGAACTGCAACGCGCCGTCGACGGCATCTCCCAGCGCATGCTCACCCTCACCGTGCGCAGACTGGAACGCGACGGACTCGTTCGGCGCACGGTGTACGCGACCGTGCCGGCGCAGGTCGACTACCGCCTGACGGAGACAGGAGCCGGCCTGACCCACCTGGTCAAGGCACTCGCCGACTGGTCGCTCAGCCATCGCACCGTCATCGCCGAGGCACGGCACCAGTACGACGAGACCCATCCCGGCCACGACATCCGGTGAGGGCAACCCGTCGGCACGTGCCCTCCTCGGTTTCGACGTGGAGGGCGCGTCAGTTTTTGGAGTGTGCGTCACGCGCGCCGCGCTGCCTCAGAGGCACGGCAAGCTACTGGATGCTCCAGCGGTGCGGATGCTCGGGCTGGTGAGGGCAGGCGAACACGTTGAGCTCGCCCCACCGGCCCACAGTGACCTCCGTGGGACTGGCACCACGATGAGTGGTCCGGTGCCGGTGCCGGTCCTCCAGCGGTTTCCAGCTGCCGCTGCCGCCGTCCCACTCCGAGCTGTCGATGGTCAGCAGCAGGTGCATCGGCGCCGCGCAGGTCAGACAGTCCATGGGACAGGGGTCGGTCACGTGCCAGGAGGCGAAGCCGCCAACGCGCCAGCCCGGCGGGATGGACAGGTCGTACTGGTAGCCGATCGACTCAGCCGCGCTCTCGTCCGCCGACTGCTCGGCTTCCTCCTCCAGGGCTTCCTCCCAGGCGTCGATCCGGGCGTGCAGTTCCTCCGGCAGAAGGCCGGCGAACGGGTAGGTGAACACCTGCTCCGGGTGCAGCACACAGGGCTCGGGCACGAAGCCGTCGGACCCGACGACCAGCGGCTGCGGCGGCGCGGTCAGCACATCGCCGGCCTCCCACGAGCGTCGCCAGCGCAGGTGCAGCGCCAGGTCGTACCGGCCCGGACCGTGCGCGTCGAAGGGACACCAGAACACTTGAAGTAGATCGCAGTCGGCCGGCCCCGCGGGCAGGTCCGGCACATCCCGGCGGTACAGCTGCGCCAGGCCGATCATCGGCAAGGGGTCGGAATCGGATGCCCTGGGGACCCGGTGCTCCCGGCGCAGTTCGTCCAGGAGCTTCAGTTCCTCGTCCGTCGGGCCGGGAGCCTCCTCGCGTGCCCAAGCGGAAGCCAGCACCTGCCGACAGCGGCGGATGTCAGCCGGGCGTCGACCGTGCCCACGGCTGTGCGCCTCGCCGCACACAGGCCAGGGCTCGTCCCCAGGCCACAGCATTGGACCGCCCACGGAACTGGCCGAAGGGTCCGGCCTGCCCGGCCGCGGATGGAGCCGAGTTGTCGTTCCCCGAAAGGCGGCGAGTTCCGGGAAGAGCGCCTCGACGTCGAGCGGTCGTGCGGGCGTGGTCCTCGTCATGGACGTGACCCTAGACGCCTCGGAGCCACTGCCACCGGGCACCCCTTTCGGGGGCATCCCGCACAGCGGTGCCGGCTTGGACCGCACGCTGCGAGGGATGCGCTGGTCGTCCGGCGGCAGCGGGCGGCTGCGGGGCGCGGCGAACCGGTAGCCCCCGCCTACGGCCTGTAGTACGCCTCGATGGGAGCGCGTGCCTCGTCGAACAGGGCCGGCCCGTCCTGAGCCGCCTCCGGCCAGGCGCCCGACTCCGGGTTGGCTTCGACGAGTTGCTCGGTGGACAGCGCGTAGACCACCCGGCCGAGTCCGGAGCGGACGATGCCGCCCGCGCACATGCCGCACGGCTGGCAACTGGTGTACATGGTGGTGCGTGCCGCGGTGTCGGGGTCGAGTTCGCGGGCCGACCAGCGGGCGAGTTTCAACTCCGGGTGTGCGCTGATGTCGTTGTCGCGGCGCACCGTGTTGTGGGCTTCGGCGAGGATCGCGCCGTCCGGGCCGACCAGCAGCGAGCCGAAGGGCGCGTCGCCCACGGTGACGGCATGGGCCGCGATGGCGATCGCCCGCCGCAGGAAGCCTTCGTCGGCAGAGGTGATCACGATGCTGTCCTCCAGTGTGTGACTACGACGATGTGCGCGTGCTGCCAGGCCACCGGGAGCGGGCGGGGTCGGGTGGGACCCGAGGGTTCCGGGGTCCGGTGGTCTCCCGCAGGTCTCCGTCGCACCCGTGTACCGGTCGGGTGTACCGGTCCGGTCTACCGGTCGGGTTCGACGGTACCGGGGCCCGGGGTGATCCGGCCGGTGCCTGAGGCCACCCGCCGGTGCGTGTCCCGGGGCGTTGGCCGAGCCGGGCTGTTGCTCCGGCGGCTGCACGGTGGGGAGTTGGAGGGTGCTGCTCACGGGGGCCAAGTGGTTTTCGCCGTGTACGGCAGTTCACACGGGGAACCTGGTCGTGCACGCCTCCTCTGCGGGGGAGGGCGCGAAGGCACGTGCCGAGCATGACGGGTACGGACGACGATCGACGAGGGGGAAACATGCAGAGGTTGTCGCGGCTGACGGGCATCGGTGCGGCAGGGGCGGCGGCGGCCCTGTTGTTGGCCGGCTGCAACGGGGACGACTCCGCCGGGAACGGTGGCGGAGGGAGCACGGCGTCGGCGGCAGCGAGCGGTGAGCAGTCGGCGTCCGGAGCGGCGTCGCCGTCGGGCTCGGCCGGCGGCCAGGACGCGGTGGACGTGGTGCAGGCGACGAACAAGAAGACGACCGACGCCGGGTCCGCGCACGTCCAACTGGCGACCGAGGCCACGACTGCCGGCAAGAGCGTGACGGTGACCGGGACCGGTGTGATCGACCTGCGCAACGGCACCAGCCGACTGCTGATCGGGGAGAGCGGGCGGCAGGTTGAACAACGCGTCGTCGACCAGGTGTTGTACGAGAAGCCGCCCGCGGGAACCGTCCAAATGCCCTCGGGGAAGACCTGGTTGAAGATCGACCTGGCGAAACTCGGCGCAGCGCAGGGGGCCGGCGCCGACGGCAGCGGCGTCAGCGACCCGGCCGGCTCCTTCGCGTACACCAAGTCGCTGTCCGAGAAGGACGTGACGGTGGTCGGCAAGGAGAACGTGAACGGCGCCTCCACCACGCACTACCGGGTTGCTCTCGACCTCGGCAAGCTGGCCAAGGGTGATGCCGCCCAGGAGAAGAAGCTCCGCGCGCAACTCGGTGACAACGTGCCAGTGGACCTGTGGATCGACGCGCAGGGCAGGACGCGGCGCGAGCAGATCGAGCTCACCGTCTCGGGTGCCGACGCACCGAGCGCTGCGACCACGGGTGCGAGCGCGTCCGCGCAGCAGGCGAAGGCCAAGGTCGTCATGAACTTCAGTGACTTCGGCACCGACGTGAAGGTGGCCGCACCCGCGGCCAAGGACGCGGTGGACTTCACCGACAAGCTGGCAGGCAAGACCACCGGCTGACAAGCGGCTTGCGGCACGCGGATGTTGCGAGTGCAGCCACACGGCGGCAGAGCGACACTCTTCAACTGCCTACCACGAACGATTGTGGTGGGGGCAGTTGCTGAGTCCCTGAGTCCCTGAGTCCCTGAGTCCTGTCGGCGTTGCCGGCGGAGCGCGGTCGCCGACTGTGAGGACGAGAATAGGTCGGCTGGAGCAGGTCTTGCGCAGGCTCCGCCATAACTTCGGTCGCGTGAAGCCGCGTTCGACCGGTACGCGTGCCGTCGGCGGTGTGTGACCGACGGTCTGGCGGGTCGGTGTGAGACCGCGGCTGGGTGAGCGTCTGCGTGGTGTCGTCACCCATGGCGTGCCGGGCGGCCGGGTCAGGGAGACAACGGGGCTCTTGCGTCCGCGAGTTGAGACATCGAGCGCCCCTGAAGAGCACGAGGGCCGTGCGAGTTGCGGCTCCCACCGGCCGCTGCCCCGGTTGCGCCGGGGGAAGATGGTTCTCACCTGGTAGGCAGGCGTACTTGGCACTGATGCTCGGTCGGTGCCTCTCGACCCCTCACCCGTGGACCGACTTGCCGGTCGGCCGTCGGCGACCCGGGCTCGACGGCCGCGTCGACACAGCGCGACGGCGCCGGTCGGCAGGACGCGCGTGCGGCGTCTCCCCGGGCCGCGCGAATCGGAAGCGCATTACCAGGGCACCTCTCCCGCGTCGTCGAAGAAGCGGCCCGTGGGCCCGTCGGCCGGGACGGTGGCCAGCCGGATCGCGGCGACCGCGCCCTGCTGAGGGGTGCGGACTCCCCGGAAGCCGTTGAGGTCGGTAGCCGTGTAGCCGGGGCAGACGGCGTTGATCAGGATGGGTGTGCCGGCCAGTTCCTTGGCGTACTGCACGGTGACGGCGTTGAGGAACGTCTTCGACGGGGCGTAGGCGACGGAGATCGGGCCCGTCTCGGCGCCCGGTTTGGTCTGGAGCGTGAGAGAGCCGACGCTGCTGGAGACGTTCACGATCCTCGGCGCGGGCGATCGGCGCAGCAGCGGCAGCAGGGCGTTGGTGACCCGGATGACGCCGATCACGTTGGTTTCCACCGCCGCCCGTACTCGGTCCACGTCGACCGCGGTGGGCTCCTGGGGATGCCCGCCGGTGATGCCGGCGTTGTTGACGAGCGCGTCCAGTCGCCCGGACCGCTCCTCGATCAGCCGGGCCGCCTCTTGCACGCTCGCGTCGTCGGTCACGTCCAGCGGTACACCGAACGCGTCGACGCCGGCCGCCCGCAGCTTGCTCACGGCGGTCTCGCGCCGTTCCTCGTCCCTGGCACCGACCCCGACCGTCCAGCCGAGGGCGCCGAGCCCGGCGGCGATCTCGTACCCGATGCCCTTGTTGGCCCCGGTCACCAGCGCGACCTTGGGGTGGTTCACGGTGTTCGTCTCACTCATGACACCGATCCTTCTCCGCGCCGGGCAGGGCGTCCAAGACCGACCGGGTGGACGGCGATACCGCTCGGGTATCGCTCCTGGTGGGCCCGGCTAGGCTGGCGGGGTGGAGACACGTGAACTGCGGTACTTCGTCGCGGTCGCCGAGGAGCTGCACTTCGGGCGGGCCGCGCAGCGGCTCGGGATGGCGCAGCCGCCGCTGTCGCGGGCGATCGCGGGGCTCGAACGGCGCCTGGGTGCCGTCCTGTTGGAGCGGTCCAGCCGCGGTGTCACCCTGACCGGGGCCGGTGCGGTACTGCTGCGGGAGGCTCGGGCCGCGCTGGACGCCGTCGAGGCCGCCGAACGGCGCACCCGCCGGGCGGCCCTCGCCGGGACCGGTCGCCCCGCGGTGGTCCTGGCCGCGAAGGCGGGCGCCTCGGGCGAACTGCTGGCGAAACTCCTCGGCGCCTACGCCGCCGAGCCCGGCGCCGTCGCCGTGGACGTCGTACTGTGCGGGCCGGGTGAGCAGACACGGTTGCTGCACGACGGCCGGGCCGACGTGGCCCTGCTGCATCGGCCGTTCGACGACACGGCCGGCTTCGACACCGAGAGCCTCTACTCCGAGGGCCAGGTCGCGGTACTCCCGGCGGGCCACCCTCTCGGCGCCCGCCCCCACGTGCGGCTCGCCGAGGTCACCGACCTTCCCGATCTGCCCCTGCCCCGCTGGCCACGCCCCGACGGCACCTTCCCGGACGGTCCCGGTCCCCAGGTGCGCGACCAGACGCAACTCACCCAGCTGATCGCCCTCGGCCGCGCCTGCGCGATCGTCCCGGAGTCGGCCCGCACCGGCCTGCGCGAGGACCTCATCGCCGTACCGGTCGCCGACGCCCCCGAGGTCACCACGGTCATCGCCTGGCCTCCGCACAGCCGCTCGACGACGGTCGCGGGCCTGGTCCGAGCCGCCACCACCCTGTGACCGACGCCGGTGACGCCGTGCCGCCGTGCGGGACCTGAACTTGGGCGGGCAGGATCTCGGGTGAATCTTAAAAGCGGTCTTGGAAATCTCGGAAGTATGGGCGTCGACTATCAACTTCCTGATGCAGGAGGGGGCCCGCAAACCTCTGGAATCTTGACCAGTTCTCGGGGTATCCCAGCAGGTGATCGCTGATCGGTGATCCTGATGCTCAGGCGGGTCAGCACCTTCGGCTTGACGCTCGACATCGGACAGCGGATGCGGGTTCTGCTGAACGGCGCTTGGGCGCCCCTCAGTTCAGGCGCCTGACTGCCGGGGGTTGGTCAAGGAAGGAGCCGCCGGGCTGCGGTCCACGTGACGAGTTGCTCGCGAACCGGGCCAGGTTCCAGGTAACCGACCAGACCTTCCAGATGAGTCGTCAGGTTCTTGTGTCGCCGCAGTTCGCGGATTTGCTCGGTGGGACGGTCGCGCCAGTCCTCGGCGAGTGCAACAGCCTGTGTGGGTGTGAGGGTCAACGCGTCGAGCGTGTCTGCGGCCAGAGCCTCGGGGCTCCAGTCGGCGTCCGTCTCGTCGGGGCCCAGACGGTCGATCACCCACATCCTGAGCATGAACTCCTGTTGAGCCACGCGCGCGGAGGGCCCCTCCGCGTGGTCGGGCATGCGCCGGTTGGCAAGCAGGGACAGCTTCGCCCACTGGCGACGGGCCTCCTGGGGATGCTTGGAGGTGTAGGCATGTTCCTGCGCGGCGACGCGTGCCGTCTCAAGTTGCTGACCGTGGGCGCTGAAAATGAATGCCTGCAGATCGTCGAGTGTCAACTTGCTCAGATCGCCGCCAGGCTCTCCTCGATGTGCGTGGCTACTCACGGTCCTCGCTCCTGTTTGTAGGCATGCCGGGGCTGATGGTGGCCGTCGGCGACTGCCCGTCGATCTGGGCGAGCCTACCCTCGACGCACGCGACGGTGATTGAGTTCTAGCGACCCCGCCGAGCCGGTCTTCGCACGCGGAGACAGGTCGGAGGGGCGAGCAATGAACGCAACTGTGTACGTGAACAGGAGGGTTTGAAGAGGCGGAGCCGCAGGTGGGGAGGAGGTCCGGCGTGGGACCCTGCGACGGGCCGGGAGAGCTCAGGACGCTGTGCTTGCACGATCTCGACTGAAAGGTCAATGGCACCACCGCATCCGCCTCACCACAGCAACGTCCAAAGATTCGTTTGGAGTTACTACGTTGGCTCGTCGAACACGACCGCGCTGAGAGCGAGTTCCGCCATCGGTAGAGGACCTGCCCTCGCGCAACCTATCGGGCCGTCCTCTCAGCGAACACCACTATTCTGTCGAGCCATGAACGCTGACCGCTGGTTGGAAGACGCCCGGGCCTCTTACGACACGGTGGCGGTCAGCTACGCCGACCAAGTTCGTGGGTCCCTGGCCGGGGCACCTTACCTTCGGGCTGCCTTGGCGCTGTTCGCCGACCTGGCGCGTGCTGCCGGCGGTGGACCGGTGGCAGACGTGGGCTGCGGGCCTGGACACGTCACGGCGCACCTCCGCGAGTTGGGTGTGGACGCCTTCGGCATCGACCTGTCGTCCGCGATGATCGACGTGGCCCGGCGTGACCATCCCCAACTGCGTTTCGAGATCGGCTCGATGACGGATCTCGACCTGGCCGATGCCTCAGTTACCGGCCTGCTCGCTTTCTGGTCGTTGATTCATGTCCCCGACGAAGCAGTGCCCACGGTCTTTGGCCACTTCCGGCGCGTGTTGCGCCCAGGCGGGCCACTGTTGCTGGGCTTCCACGTCGGCGACGGGTCGCAGTTGAAGACGCAGGGCTACGGCGGTCACCCGATGAACGTCCACGTCCACCGCCGTAGGCCCGACCAAGTGACGGCCTGGCTACGCGATGCCGGGTTCACCGTGGAAGCCCACATGGTGATAACCCCCGAGGAGAGCGTTCCCGGTGCGGTCCTCTTCGCGCGCCGTCACGACTAGCCAACGAACGACCTGGCCAACAATTTCGGCGAAGACCGTTGCAGAGTATTAGGCTCCCATGCCTATGGAGACGGGGGAGCCGGGTCGTGTTCGAAGGCCGTGGCGTGCATGGCTGGTGAGGCCTCGTGCTGCCACGGCCCTGCTGATCGGGACGGCGGGGCTGGCCGTTCTGGGCACGGTGTTCGTCATCCTGCCGGGTGTGGTGGTCGACCACGATCTCGCCGGGGCGAGCGTCGCTGCGCAGGACCGGCTGAAAGCGGTGAACGACGTCCGCACGACTCTTCTGCAGGCCGTGGGCGGCATGGTCGTACTGTTCGGCGCGTACGCCACCTGGCGGCAACTGCGCGTCAGCCAGGACAGCTTGCGCGCCACACAGGAGGGTTATGTCACCGACCGGTTCAGCAGGGCCGTCGACCAGCTCGGTAGTGACAAGCTGGAGACACGCATCGGCGGCCTCCACGCGCTGTGGCGGATCGCGGAGCACTCCGCCCGTGACCGCGAGGCCGTCATCTCCATCCAGGCCGCCTACCTGCGTACGCACCTGCCCTGGCCGCCCGCCGGCCCGACTGCTCCAGGCGTTGACGTGCCCATCAACGACGTCGTGCCGCTGGAGATCCGCGCTGCCGACGCCCAGGTGGCGCTGACCGGGCTCGGCGTGCTGCTGTTGCAGCCCCGGGAACAGTCCTGGATCAACCTCAGCGTCACCGACCTGCGCCGGGCCGACTGCGACGGGTTGTGTCTGCATGAGGTCAACTTCGACCGGTCTTGCATGGAGGCGGCGGGCCTGTACCACGCGAACCTGACACAGGCGTCCCTTGTCTCGGTCAACCTGCGGCACGCCGACCTCAAGACGGCGGTCCTGCGCCGGGCCCGCTGCGCCATGGCCGACCTGCGCGGCGCACGGCTGGTCCAAACCGACCTGCGCGACGCGGACTTCACCGAGTCCGACCTGCGTGAGGCGAACCTGCGCAAGGCCGACGCGAGCGGTGCCGTCTTCCGTGACGCCGACCTGCGCCTGGCCGATCTGCGTGGCTCCGACCTGCGCACGGCCGACCTTCTCCGGGCACGTCTGACCGGCGCGTTGGCCAGCGAGAACACGCGCTGGCCGACTGGTTACGACCACGCGGCCGCCGGAGTCGTGCTCACCGAGGACCATGGCCCCGAGCCCGCGCCGCTGCTCCAGCCATCAGGGATAACGACACAGCACCCGCCTCTGCGGGCCATGCCGTGATCGACGAACCGGCTGAGGAAAGTTGTGCACGAAGGACCTCACAGCGCACCATCAACCGGCTCAAGACGTTCCGTGCGGTCGCCACGCGCTACGACAAGAGGGCGTAGGTCTTCCACGGGACGGTCACGGTCGCGGCGATCCGACTGTGGCTCCGACCGTGACCTCCACGTCCTCGCCTATCGGTCTTCCGGGACCAAGACGCCGAGCTCGACTTCCTCGAAAACGCGTGACCACCAGGCTGCGTCGTCCTCGAACACCACCGGATCACTCTGCCGGGCCCGCTCAAGCACGTCCTCGACGTAGTCCTCGTAGTCGTCGTCTGCGTCGGTCTTTCCCGAACAGGCGAACGCCTCCCACACCTCCAGCACGTTCTGCAGACCAGCAACCGAAGAGTTGACCAGGCCGTACTGCTGGTCCCCATCGCTGTCATAGCCGCGGACCATCCAGACTTCGCCGCTGTCGATCAGCAGCCAGTATGTGTTGACGCCGTCCTCGAACGCCCCGAGGAACGCAGCCCGACCCGGCGGAAGGCCGCGGACCTCCAGCTCCCGACCCGCGTCCCGCAAAACATGCGGTTGCAGTCGGCCGGCAATCCTCGTTCGCCCAGCCCAGACACCGCCTCACCGCCCACTCCCAGGCACGCGAGAGCACTCGCGTCATATGGCAGCCACAGCACGCTCGGCAACCGGCACCCCCTACTCGATCCAAACCATCCGATCCTCTCAGACCGCCTGGCCGACCCATCGGACAGGACCTTAGCCACGTCAGCAGTTCAGGCAGCCGACCGGGATCGCTCGGTTCCGCGCTACGGCACCGGGCGGAGGGAGAAGGAAAGCGGCGTGCCCGCGTGGGCAGCGAAATGGGCTTCGGTGGGAGTGGCATTCTGCGGCAACGATCGCATGGCGGAGCGGGCCGCCACGGTCACTCCGTGCCGCCACGATCACTCCGTGCGGCAGCGGGCAATGAGCTGTGCAGTGTCAGTGTCGAGCAATCGCGGCATGAGCCGACGCAGAGCGGCCGAGTGCTGGCGGACACGTTTGAGCAGGGGCTCGCCGGGTCGGGGCCGAGGCGGGAACGTCTTGGGCTGGACCGCATCCGCTCACGACATACAACTGGTCCAGCCATATACCCCGGGTAGTTGCACCGTCCGGCTCGACCGGGGTGACTGTGTCGCGACGACGGGTTCGTGTCCGTCCAGGGACCAGATCTCGACGTTGAGACTGCTGCCGCGGAAGAGAATTCCATCGGCGGTCCCCTCCGGGCCCGAAAAGCCGGCGTCCTCGACCAGGAACGCGAACTCAACGCACGCTTCCGCACGGAATGCCTCGGCCAGGTCCCCGCGATGCCCCATACACCGATACTCGGAGAGCATCACTATCGGCGGAAGGCCTCCGGCCGGTAGAACTTCGCGGTCATGGAGCCGTGGCCGGATGGCCTCCCGGTCAGCGGGCGGGCGACCGGGCCTGGAATACGGCCAAGAGTGACTCGGACTTGGCGCGCCGGAATTGTCGATTCAGCGGCGGACGAGGTCGGCGTGAGGATCACTAGGTCACGCCGACCTCGGTCTCGTACTGCTGGCCCGCTGCCGCCGAAAGGGGCCTCCGGGTGGCGCTACCGAAAGGTGGCCGATGCTGCTCGACGCGCCGGTCGCAGCGGTGCGCGTGGGATGCGGCGCGGCACGGTGGTCGCCGCTGACTGGCTCGCCCGCTCTCCGCTTGACCTGAGTAGACCTGTCTGTCTAATGTAGGCTCTCGGTTAGACAGACAGGTCTACTCAATGCTCTGACGGGATTGTCATGACGCACCTTTCGGTCGCCCCGGAGTCCCCGCCGGCACGCACCTCGACGGCGCAACCCGCCGACGCCGCATCCGCGGTCCGTTCCGGATCGCGTTCCGCCGCCACGGCGGCGCGGGGCCGGCGGCTGCCGCCGGCCGTGGCGCTGTACCTGCTCGCCTCGATCACCATCTCGTTCCTGGCGGCCTCCAGCGCGCCGACCCCGCTCTACGCGGTCTACCAGGCCGAATGGGGCTTCGATCCCATCACCACGACCGTGGTCTTCGGTGTCTACGCGGTGGCCGTGCTGCTCGGGCTGCTCACCATGGGCAAGCTGTCCGACCACGTCGGCAGGCGGCCGGTGCTGCTGGCCGCGCTGGCGGCGCAGGCGGCCTCGATGGTCGTGTTCGCCACCGCCGAGGGCGTGCCGGGACTGCTGGTCGCCCGGATCGTGCAGGGACTGTCGACCGGAGCGGCGCTCGGCGCGGTGGGGGCCGGGATGATGGACATCGACCGGCCACGCGGCACCCTCACCAACGCGGTCGTGCCGGGCATCGGTACGGCCACCGGTGCTCTGGTCTCCGGCCTCGTCGTCCAGTTCCTGCCCGCCCCCACGCATCTGGTCTACCTCGGCCTGCTGGCCGTCTTCGTCCTCCAGGCCGTCGCCGTCGTGCTGATGGCGGAGACGGTGGTTCGCGTGCCCGGGGCGCTGGCCAGCCTGGTTCCGGAGATCAGGCTGCCGCGTGCGGTGCGCCGTCCGATGCTGGTGGCCGCGCCGGTGCTGTTCGCCGTCTGGGCGCTGGCCGGGCTCTACGGATCGCTCGGGCCTTCCCTGGCACGGCAGTTGACCGGTTCGAAGTCCGAAGTGCTCGGCGGGCTGAGCCTGTTCGTGCTCGCGGGGGTGGCCGCCGTATCGGTGGTGGTCCTGCGGAAGGCGGCGGCCCGCACGGTGATGCTCACCGGCATCCTCGCGCTGATAGCCGGCGTGACCCTCACCCTCCTCTCGGTCCGCGACTCCTCCGCCGCCGGATTCTTCGTCGGCACCGCCGTCGCGGGTGTCGGGTTCGGCAGCGGCCTCCAGGGCGGCATCCGCACGGTGGTGCCGCTGGCTCGGCCGCACGAGAGCTCCGGGGTGTTGTCGCTGGTCTTCGTGGTCTCCTACCTCGGCATGGGAGTGCCCGCCGTGGTCGCCGGGTTCCTCGTCGTCCACGCGGGCGGACTGACCGCCACCGCGCAGGAGTACGGCGCCGCGGTGATCGTCCTGGCAGCCCTCGCACTGTTCGGGCTGCTGCGCGGGGGCCGGAACGGGGCGGGGGTGCTGCCGGGCGAGCGGGTGGACGGCAGCGCGTGAGAAGGGCTGCCACCCGACCGGAAACTCGGCCGGAGGCGCCCGCTCGACAGGACATAAGCTGGACAGATCCGTCTGAAGGAGTGACCGACATGGCGCGTGTGACGAGTGCACGGAGCACCGCGAAGCCGTCGGCGCGTGAACGCCTGCTCGACGCCGCGAACGAGCTGTTCTACGCCGAGGGAGTGCAGAGCGTCGGCATCGACCGGGTCATCGAGCACGCCGGCGTGGCCAAGGCGTCGCTGTACAACACCTTCGGCGGCAAGGAACAGTTGGTTCGGGCCTACCTCGACACCCGGCACGCGGGTACCGCCGACCGGATCACCCGGGCCGTCGCGGAGCACGACACACCCCGCGCGAAGATGCTGGCGGTCTTCGAGTCCCAGGGGCGGCAGTTCGACCGGCCCAGCTTCCACGGCTGCGCCTTCGTCCGCGCCGGCGCGGAGGCGGGCCCCGGCGGACTGGTCAAGGAAGCGGCGGACAACTTCCGCGGCTGGATGCGCGGCCTCTTCACCGGCCTGGCCACCGAGGCCGGTGCCACCGACCCCGCCGCCCTGGGCCACCAGCTCCAGATTCTCTACGACGGCGCCAGTATCTCCGCCCTCATGGACCACGACTCCACGGTGGCCGCGACCACCCGCGCCGCGGCGGACGCCCTGATCGCGGCAGCGACGGGCGCGCCCGCCGGGGCGTAGAGTCCGGCCCCCCGGTACGGCCATCGACCGGTTCGACCGCATCAGCGAGTACGCGGCGACGCCGACGGCAGACGCAACACCGCGCCAGGTCACCAGCTCGATCTCAGTCTCAGGACTCAGGCACTGCACGCTGTGTGGGGTCGCCCCGAGAGCAGCCGACCTGCCTTCGCCGGGTCTTCAACTCGTACGCGGGTGCCGGTGAGGCGGTGTACGGGTCGGTGCCGGTTCCGTGACCGTGCCGTCGGCCCAATGCTCCGCAAGCGGTGTGCCCGGCGTCGTCTCGTTCTTCCGAGCGCGTGCCCGGTCGGCCTGGCTGGGCACGCCGGGGCGGCCCACGGGAGGTCGCCGCTGGCAGGTCAGTGTTGGACGAGGATGTTCGTGCCCACGGGGTTGGTCGTAACCCCCGACGGCTGATCCGGGTCGGAGGGCCACCAAGGGGCCGTGACCGCGGCCCACAGTACGGCGCCGACGGCGTCGGACCTGCTTGGCTTGGCGCCGGCCGGCAGGGCGATGCGGATCCGCACGGTTCGCGTTTCTCCGGGCTTGAGCTCGAACTCGTCGGTCTCCACGTGTGTTTGGCCTGTCAGGTCGGCCCAGCGGTCCTCGCGGCTGATCGACCAGTGCACCTGTCGCACGGATTGGCCGATCTCTCCCGGGGCGAGGGAGACCGCGACGCGGAGGTGGGAGCGAGTGAGCCTGCCCGCGGCGTTGTGCACCCGCACGTGCCACTCCACCGGTGTCCCGCCCTCCGTCGCCCGGAGAATCTGCGGGACCTTGAGGGTGAGATGCGTGGGGTCGACGGAAAGGCTCAGACGCGTCGCGGAAGCCGCCGGGTGGATATCCGCGTGACGGGCGTCCTTGGACATCTGTGCCGCCACCGTGGTGGTCACGGCAGGAGCCTTGCCGGCAACGTCGTTGGTGCGCTGGTCGGCGCTGAACAGCCGGAAGTCGAGCGACGTCCGCGCCTTGCCGCGATACGTCAGCGGCACGAGGGCGGCGAACTCTCCGTTGTCGTCCCGCTCGTTGGTCCACTGCAACGGCACGTCGTGCCAGGAGCCGTTCTCGCGGATCTGGAGTTTGTTGGGGACGGTCCCGATGTAGATCGTGACGCGACGTCCGTCGGCCTGCCCGGCGGTGAGGCCCGTGACGGAGAGGCGGAGGGGGAGGGGAGGGCCGCCGGGGACCAGGGCGGTCCCGTCCGCGCTGAGATGAACGACCGGGTGGGGTACGGATGTTGGCCCGCTGGCCGACGGACTCCTCACCGTCGATGCGGACTTGTGCTCCCCGCATCCGGCGAGCGCCGTCATCGCGACAACCGAAGCAGCCACCATGAGCGCTACGGCCGGTCTGGGTGTTCGCGTCACGGTCAGTCCTCCGTGGCGGACTCTATCGGCGGCGGCGACCGGTAGGCAGGCCGTCGGAGAATACGGGGGAACGCGGGAGTCGTGGTTCCGCGGTCCAGGCGCCGGATGGGCAGACAGTCAAACGGACAGCGAGACCCTGTGGCTCGCGCGGACGTGGACGTGGACGGGCTGGATCGGCTCGACGAGGGGGAGAGGGCGTTGGGGTGACAGCGCGCGTGGCGAGCCTCGACAGAACCGGATCACCACGGCGGCAGCTTCCTGCGAGGCCCTGGTCAGAGCGAACCCGGCGCCTTCCGCACCGTCCGCCACAACATGCCTTGCTTGCGCCCAAGCTCCAGCATTGACGACATGCCGTCCCCGGCGGTCCCGTCGGATCGCGGCGCAACGCTCGACATGCGACATACGGCGTGCGCGGCATGACCTGCGGTCTGTCCCGTCGCACCGAAGTACGAGGATTCCGGGCGAAGTTTGACCGGCCGGGCAAGGTCGCAGCCCCGGCTGGCTCACGCCCCGAGGATGCCTGCTCGTCGCCCCCGCAATTCGGAGCGGACGAGTTCGAGCAGACGCCCCGACCAGTTGCGGCCGCGTCCGGCATTGTCGCCCCAGAAGGACGACTTCATGTCGTCGTAGATCAGGGTGGCGTCCTCCGTGGCTACCAGGATGTCGGCCAGTTCGGGGTGTTGGGCGTACTTGGCGCGCAGCAGATGTGTCATGACGGCGGTTCGGGCGTGTTCCCACTCTTCACGCCGAGGGGCCTCGGCTGCGAGCGTGCCCGCTGCGGTGGCGGTCTCCGCCGTGGCGATCGCGCGCCGGGTTTCCGGGTCGTCGACCGACAGGGCCCAGTAGGCGTGGGCGACGGAAGGGTAGGCGGTGCCTTCGACGGTGATCGGGGCGGGGTAGTCGTGGCGGAGGGCGAGCTTGCCGGGATCGTCAGACGGCTTGGCCGGGAACGAGTGGTAGAGCTTGAGGGCCGGGGCGTGCGATGTCGTCGGCCCGTCCGCGGGAACCTGGGTCGCCGCCTCGGCTCTCCAGCGGTCCCGTTCCGCGAAGTACCGGAGGGCGCTGTCGTAGTCCTTCTGCGTGACAGTTCCGTCGAACGACAGGTAGGTGCGGCCACCGGGACCTGCCACCAGGATCCGCAGTGGCCAGTCCTTGCTGTCCATGTCGCCCAGCGCGTAGCGGCGTTGTGTCTCCGGGATCGCCAGGAACGCCTCGCGGGCCGCGGCCCGGTTCTCCTCGGTCCGGTCGGCGAGGAAGATGTCGACGGCGGCCAGGCAGCGCCCGGTCGAATCGGGCCGGCCATTCAACGTGTCGATGGTGTCCCGGACCTCGGCGACCAGCAGTTCAGGCGTGATCCAGCTTTCCGGCTCGCCGAACTTCCAGTCCGCCAGTTCGTGCGCGGAGGCGTCGCCGCCTTCGGGGAGGCTGGTGGCTACCCATCCGGTGCGCAGTTTCTCCTTGAACTCCTCGACGTTGACCAAGCCCCAGCAGTCGATGAGCCCGTCGGCGTAGATGAAGAGGTCGGTGAGGAAATAGTGGCCACCGTTGCGGATGAAGGCGTGGCGCCAGGTTCCGGGTATGCGGACGCCGTCCGCCACGCGATAGATGATCCGGTTGCCCATCATCCTGGGATTGTGCCCCAGCGACTACGGAGGGGGCAGCGGATTTCCTGCCGCTCGCTGGGGCCACTGCAAGGGACGACCGCGGGTCAGAGTCCCGGTGGTGCCCGGCACTTCGTGTCGCGCGCACACTCGCAACGTAAGAAGTTCGCAAGAGTGACCCCGGCGGCGGTGCGCCCAACTCCGTGCTACCGCAAGGCTTTCGAGTCGTTCCGCACCAGTCCTGCGCCGCTGCTGCCGTATACCACCAGCTCGGAACGTCCTTCGGCGTGAGACCGTGCGGGGTACACGCGGTGGCCGTCGAGACAGGAGAAACCGTGACAGGGTCGGGCAGCGTCGGTGGAGAGCGGAAGAGCGGCTCGGCCTGGGCCCCGTTGCGGCGTCGCACGTTCCGTACGCTGTGGACCGCCCAACTCGGTTCCAACGTCGGTACCTGGATGCAGACGGTGGGCGCCCAGTGGATGCTGGTCCGCCAGCCGCACGCGGCCGCACTGACCTCCGCGGTGCAGGCGGCGTCACTGCTGCCCGTGCTGTTTCTCTCCCTTCCGGGCGGTGTCCTGGCGGACGTCGTCAACCGGAAGACGATGCTGGTCTGGCTGGCCGCGTCCATGGCGGCGGTCTGTGGTGCCCTCACAGCCCTGACCTCGGCCGGCCTGGCAACGCCCGCCGTCCTGCTGGCACTTACCTTCCTCCTCGGCTGCGGGCAGGCCCTGATGAACCCGGCCTGGCAGGCCATCCAGCCCGAGTTGGTGCCCCGGGAGGAGATCCCGGCTGCCTCCGCGCTCGGCTCGCTCAACGTCAACGCGGCGCGCGCCGTGGGGCCGGCGGTCGCCGGCCTGCTCATCGCCGTCGCCGGCACACGGGTGGTCTTCGGCCTCAACGCCCTTTCCTTCGTGGGCATTTGCTTCGCCGTCGCCACCTGGCGCCGACAGTCCACCACAGTGGGCGAGGCGGAGCACATGCGTCCCGCCCTGGCGGCCGGCACCCGTTACGTGCGCGCGGCGCCGGGAGTTCGCCGCATCCTGCTGAGGGCAGCCCTGTTCGTGGTGCCGGCCTCCGCGCTGTGGGGGCTCCTGCCCGTCGTCGCCAGGGTGCGCCTCGGGCTCGGGTCCGGCGGATACGGTCTGTTGCTCGGTGCGCTCGGCGTCGGGGCGGTGGCCGGAGCCGCCTTCATGAAGCCGGCCACCGCGGCGTTGGGACGCAACCGTCTGCTGGCTCTCAGCAGTCTCGTGTTCGCCGCGGGCGGTGCTGCCGCCGTCTGGCTCACTCAGCCCGTGGCGGTGGCCGTTGTCCTCGTCCCCACGGGTGTCGGCTGGTTGTGGGCCCTGTCGACGTTCAACACGGCCCTCCAGCTCACTCTCCCCGCCTGGGTCCGTGCGAGGGGCCTCGCCGTCTACCTCATCGTCTTCATGGGCGGGCAGGGCGTCGGCAGCCTGCTCTGGGGCGCCGTGGCAGCATGGCTCACGCCCACCGGCGGGGTTGTGATCGCCTCGGCCCTGCTGGCGCTGACGACCGCCACCCTCGCGAGTTGGCCGTTGCCCGCGTCGCTCGGCACCCTGGACCGCGAGGTCGTCGCCCCGTGGCCGGAGCCGTCCCTCGTACTCGACCCCGACCCCGACGACGGGCCGGTGGTCGTCGAGGTGGTCTACCTGCTCGACGGCGAGCGCGAACCGGCCTTCCTGGAGGCGATGACGGCGGTGGAACGCTCCAGGCGCCGTACGGGGGCGCTTCGTTGGACCCTGCTGCGCGACTCGGAGGACGTGAGCCGGTGGGTGGAGGTCTTCGAGGTCGCCTCCTGGTCGGAACACCTGCGCCAGCACACCTCCCGCACCACCGGAGCCGACGCCGAGGCGATGCGCACGGCAGCCGACCTGTCCCGCACACCTCCGCAGGTGAGGCATCTCGTTCCGGCGCGTACTCCAACGCCCGTCATGGCCAGCATGGTTGCCGAATGACGAGTTGAGAAGCGGCGCTTCCACCGGACCGAACCGAACGTTGCGCTGGTTGGCGCGCGGCAACCAGCGCAACACGCTGAAGACCAACATCGTGAGTGCATAGGCCGTGGCGACCTCTCTCAGCGCAAAGCAACACAGCAACAAAGCAACAAGGTAGAGCGACGCGATTGAGGTGCTGCGTGGGGAAAAAACCGCTGGTCCGTGCGGAGTTGGGGAGCTAGCGTGCGCGCGTGAGCCCTGAACAGACCCTGCCCGTCCCGCTCGACGGCCAACTCCGGGACGCCTTGCGGGGCGATGCGACAGAGCAGCCTGAGCCGGTACCGATGAGCGCGGAGCTGCTGCCGCAGATCCGCGCTGAGGTCGACGCGGCGGTGGCGGCACTCGACGACCTCGGGCGCGGCGGGCGCTTCACCGTCACGCAACCCGCCGCGCCCGGTCTGGACGGCGACCCCGACGTCCCGCTACTTGTCTGCACGCCCGTCGGAGCGCCGACTTCCCGGCCGACGCTCTACTTCGTCCACGGCGGCGGATTCTTCTGCAACGACCACCGCACCGGGCTCGACCAGATGCTGGACACCGCCGAGCGGTTGGGGGCCACGCTCATCTCGGTCGGCTACCGGCTCGCACCGGAGCACCCCTACCCCGCTCAGATCGACGACGTCCACGCCGGTCTCCTCTGGGCCGTCGAGCACGCGGACGAGCTGGGCATCGACCCGGCCCGCGTCGTCGTCGCGGGCCCCAGTGCCGGAGGCGGCCTCGGCGCCGCGCTCGCCCTGACCCTGCGCGACAAGGGCGGCCCCCGTCTGCTCGGCCAGCTGCTGATGTGCCCCATGCTCGACGACCGCAACACCAGCGGGTCGCTCGCACAGATGGACACGACCGACCTGTGGAACCGCAGCTTCAACGGGTTCGCCTGGAGCTCGCTGCTGGGCGGCGTACTCGGCGGGTCGGACGTACCGCAGTACGCCGCGCCCGCCCGCGCCGTCGACCTGAGCGGCCTGGCACCCGCGTTCCTCGACGTCGGTTCCGCCGAGTGCCTGCGCGACGAGGTCCTCGACTACGCCGCCCGGATCTGGCAGGCCGGGGGAGAGGCCGAGTTGCACGTGTGGTCCGGCGGTGTCCACGCCTTCGACCTTGAGGTCCCCGAGGCGCGGATCAGCAGGGCCGCCGTCACGGCGCGCCAAGGCTGGCTGGAGCGGCTCCTCGCGGCCGACGAGCGCTCCGACCGCACGGGCGCGGGCTCGTAAGCAGGGGCGAGGCATCGCCGGCCGCCACGGCAAGAACGTCGACTCCCACCAAGCAGCCGTCGCCCTCGCCCCGCTCCTGGTGCGGGCGTGACGCTAGCGCAAGGCTCCTAGGCAGCCGCGCGCTCACCGGCCAAGACCGCGGCTTCCTTCGCCGAGCCGTGGTGCGGCGTCCCGTGGCCAGGCAGGACGATGTCCGCGTCGATCTCGTCGAAGGCGGCCAGCGAGTCGAGGGCACGGACCCGGTCGGTGTGGAACATGCCCGGCAAGAGCTGCGGGCCCGTCGCGCGGGAGGTGGGGTGCCCTGTCACCAGGGCATCGCCGCTGACGACGATCCCGTGAGCCGGCAGATGGTACGCGCAGTGGCCCGCTGTATGACCCGGGGTGAAGACCGGCACCGGGGCACCGGGCAGGTCGAGCGGGCCTGGGGCCGGGAACGCCTGCGGTGCGTGGACGGGTACGCGGGCTTTCCCACCGGCCCGCAGGGCGTGAACGCCCCAGCGAAGCACACCGGGCTGCCACGCGCGGGCGAGCACCTGCCCCAGGGAGACCTGGCTCAGGAAGTCCCGGCGGGCGTGCGGCACTTCCTTCTCATGCATGAGTACCGGCGTGCCGTACACGGAACTCAGACGCTGCGCAGCGCCGATGTGGTCGTTGTGGGCGTGGGTGACGAGGACGGCGCGGACCGCTGCGGGGGAGAGGCCGACAGCGGCGAGGGAGGCGAGGACCGCGTCGTGATCGCCGGGATAGCCGGAGTCGATCAAGGTACAGCTCTCGGCGTCGCGCACAATCACCCAGTTGGTACTGCTTCCTGACACGAGGTAGACGTTGTCGCGGACATGGGTGATGTCGTCTTCCCGGAGGGGCATACGCGGACCTGGTCCTTTCCGTGTGCTGTCGCTTCTCACGGTGGAGCACACACGCCGACGCCGACAGCCGCGAGGTGGGCCTGGCTGTTGCCGTCGCAGCTTGCCACCGGTCCGCTGTTCGTCGCCACTTGCACCGGCCTCGTCCGGCGAATCATGGCCGGGGCCGGGGCCGGGGCCGGGGCCGGGGCCGGGGCCGGGGCGGGCCGGTTCGATTCGAAAGTCGGCCAGTGCTTAATGCTGTTGACCGCCCTTGGCGACAGTGCTGGAGTCGGCGAGTGGACAGCATCCCCGCCAACCGGCGGCTCTGGAACGAGATCAGCAGCTCCTACCAGCAGAAGCACGACCCGCAAATCGGTGCAGCACCCCGACTGTGGGGCATGTACTCCATTCCCGACGAGCACCTGCACGCCCTGGGCGATGTGACGGGCAAGCGCGTCCTGGAACTCGGCTGCGGCGCCGGCCAGTGGTCCAGGGCGCTCGTCGCCGAGGGCGCCGCCGTCGTGGGGTTCGACCTGTCCGAGGCCCAACTCACCGCAGCCGCCGACGCGATGGGAACGGCCCGCTACCCGCTGGTGCAAGGCGCGGCCGAACAACTGCCCTTCGCTGACGAAAGCTTCGACCTGGTGTTCTGCGACTTCGGTGGACTCAGCTGGGCGGCCCCGCACTTGGCCGTCCCGGAGGCCGCTCGCGTCCTGGGCAGAGGCGGGCGCCTGGTGTTCAACGTCGCCAGCCCATGGTTCGAAGCCTGCTACGACGAAGCCGCGAGCCGAGTGACCACGACGCTGCGGCAGGACTATTTCGGGCTGGACACCATTGCCGAAGGCAACGGCGCGACCAGCTATCAGCTCACCTACGGCGACTGGGTCAGGACTTTGCGAGGCGCCGGTCTCATCATCGACGACCTCATCGAGCCGCGGCCCGACCTCGGAACACCCAACGGCTACAACGAAACCGACCCGCCCGACTGGGCACACCGCTGGCCGGCGGAACTGCTCTGGGTTACCCACAGGCCGTGACCGGTCGCCCGTGCCCTCGTCAGTGGGGAAAGGAAGGGGGCAGGGGGCGTTGGTGCTCGGGAGTCGCACGCCGCGGTTGGCCGACTGTGGACGGCGCAAGCCGGAAGGTGGTTTAGCAGCTGCCGTCGAGCGGTGACGTGATTCAGCCGTCCCACGTCCTAGCGTGTTCGCACAAGTAACTGACCAGCTCGGGGGGTTGTAGTTTGAGCGCCGCCAGGACGGACGCGTCCGGCGTGACTCGGACCGGCGAGAAGTCGCGCGTATCGGCGTCGTCCGGATCGGGACCGCCACGACGGCTCAGATCGATGTCCAGCAGTTGCGCGCGGAAGAAGTGCCGTACGACGGTAACTCTTTCACCCGGCTCGGCCAGGGTCAGGAACTCGGTGACAGCGCCGATCGTGGCTCCTAGTTCTTCCATGACCTCGCGGCGCAGGGCCGCTTCGAGGCTGACATCGCTGGGTTCGACACCTCCGCCGACCGTCGTGGAATAGGGCGGGCAGCCGGGCCACTGACGGCGTAGGAACACGAGCCGGCCGTTGTCCAACAGGACCGCGCGCACGTTGTGACGGAACCTCATACCCGGGACGGTAGCGAGCCCCGCGTGCCGAGGGGGTCCGAACGTGCTGCCCGGTCGAGGAGCAGGATCAGGGCGAGTGCACGGCGTGTTGTGCCGGGGCGCCACCGGCGGCACTGACGCCGATGACTCCAGGGCGGGTGGGCCCGCGGCCAGCGGTTCGGCTCTGCGGTGCCCTTCCAGGGGCCTGCGTACTGTGTGGCGGCCCGGAGACGTCCGCTGCATCGCAGAACCTGACGGCTTCTACTGCCCCCGGTGCAGGGGCCGTTCTCATCGGGGACTGCATGGTGCTGTCGGCAGTCCGGACGCCGACGGTGCCGATCACGGTCTTCCTCGTTCCAGATCACTTGCCGCGTGTCGTCGTTGTCGATCCCGGCCGGGTGCCGTGAAGTGGTGAAACAGGGGGCGGGCAGGTGCCCGTCATCGTGGCGGACCGAGCGCGCGGTAGTGAAATGGGTGTACAGGCCATGTGTCCCTCTGCCAGGATGGCCGGCTATGACCACAGCGCGAGCTATCGCCCTCTTCGACCAAGTGGCCCCGGTGTACGACGAGTTACTGCCGTTCTTCACCGGGTTCGGCCAACAGCACATTGAGTGGCTCGCTCCGGCGCACGGCACCCGTGCTCTCGATCTGGGCGCCGGGCGCGGCGCCCTGACCGCTGCCTTGCTTGCCCGCGGGTGCCAGGTGACGGCGGTGGACTGCGCCCCCGGCATGGTCGAGCGGATCTCGACCCAGTACCCACAGGTTCACGAAGCGCGGGTGATGGACGCTCACCAGCTGGACTTCCCCGACAACTCCTTCGATCTGGTCTGTGCGGGATTCGTGGTCCACCTGCTCGACGATCCGGCTGTGGCAGCCCGGGAGATCCGTCGAGTCCTCACGCCCGGTGGAGTGTTCTCCTTCTCCCTTCCCGGTGCCGTCGAGGCCGCGCCGGAATGGGAGTTCTACGGTGCGCTCTTCCGGGAGTTTCAGCCCCTCATACCCGTCGGCGAAGGCCGGCTCAGTCGTCCCTTGGACGAGGAGCAGTTCCTCGCTGCGGGAAGATTCACCGGCGTGGGCGCGATCGCCATCGAGCAGCGTCTTCCCGTTCCCGACGCCGACACGTTCTGGAACTGGGGGCTCTCGCACGGTTCCCGCGCCTTCTTCGACGCTCTGCCGGCAGATGCCCGAACCCGGTTCGAAGCCCGAGTGCGAGCAGAGCTGGCCACCATGGATCCGATCGTCTTTGCGGCCGGCGCCAAACTCTGGCGCGGCGCCTCGCCGGCCTGACCACCGCCGCCTGCCCACAGGCCACGGTGGTACCGCTGCCCGGCACCAGCCCTTCCCGTTCCCGCCTCCGCGCCAGGCAGAGTGAACCGTCAGCAACGCGCTGTAACGGCGCACCATCGGCGACCCTGCTACCGGGACGAAGGGCAAGGGGAAAGGGGAGGGCGCAGGCTGAGAGCCGTGAAATAGCCGTACTTGGTCGTCGCGAACGGCGAAGCCGGGCCCCGGCGTTTGGCCTCTCGTGTCAGCGCTCCACAGACCTCTGAAGCCACCAGTGCTCCGCCAAGAACGAGTTCAGAGCAGCCAGTTGTGGAAGGTGCACCGTCCGACGCTCGAACGCCTCGTCCAACGGTGCCATGATCCGTTCAAGCTCGACGCGGGCTCCCGACGGCAGGGCATCGAGCACGCCCTGAAGGAGAATCCGGGACTCGAAGGGGTCGCAGCCCGGACACCCCGGGCACTCGGAAGGACGGATGCGACCGGGCTGGCGTACGAAGGCGCGGTATCGATCCAGAGCTTCGGCAACTGCCCCGGACCCCAGGGGTTGTGCCGACTCAACACGTCTGATGGCCGCGCGGGTCAAAGCGGAGACGCCGGCAACCTGTCGCCCACCAATACTGGTGATTGGCCGCCGTCTCAACTCGGCACGAACCGCGCCGGGGCGCCTACGCGGCACGGTCCTTTCGGGTTGCACTCATGCCGGCATCCTGCCACGACTGGGAGGCCTGCGTTGAGCCGCATAGTCGCTGAGACCCTGCCCGGAATTCGCCAACCAGGTCGGAGAACTTGTTGATTGGGCCCTCGGACTCGTTCATGGCGAGTGGAGGACGTCGCGAACTGGCCGCCTCGGGTTCGCTGTTGCTGGAGCGGAGCCTCGAATGGCGATCCTCCAGGCTGCAAAATTTTGGTTCGTGCGGGTAGTTGCCGGCGGCCGCGGGCCGTTCGACCCCGAGCTGGACCTTGCGTCGGCACTCGGGCATTCCGGCAGCGGGCCCGCGCCCGGCGCGGCGGGTCGACTTCGCTCACCCCATCCCGGGGCGCCTTGCGCGCGGCGACCGGCGGGCACTCGGCCTCCCTTGCGTGCGCGGCGTAGACCGGCACCTTGGTAGTTGGCGTTGTGTCGCGGATAGGCGGCACAGAACCGTTCAGCGGTCCGCGGGGCGTGAGGCGAGAAGATCTTCGTCGCCCCAGTCCGACCGTTCCCCGCGACAGGCGTCCGACCGGTCGCCCCTGGCGGGCGCTCAGATCCTGTACGCCGCCTGCCCGTCCACCCGGCGCGCAGGGCGCGACAGCGGACAGTGGCCGTGTTGCGACTGTTCTGCTCTCTCCCGTCTGGGTCGGAGGCAGTCGAAGCGATCCTTGGCTCTTGCGCGGGCCATTTCCCCCTGGTTATCGTTTATCGATAACATCGATAAACGATAACCAGGGGGAAACGATGGCGGACGACTCCAGGTTGCTCGAGCCGCTGTCCTCGGTCGTGTCGATCGTGGTGCGCGTCCTGCTCGGCTTCATGGTGCTGAGTCTCGCGCTGAGCCTCTTCGACACCGATGTCCACTTCGAGTGGGGTGGCTCGGATGCCTGTGTCAGCACTGACTGGATCTCGAGCACCACGAGCGAGGCTTCCATGGGGCTGCACCCGAAGGCGGGCGTCCAGGTCGACACTGTCCCTCGATACTGCGCCGATGATCCGGGGACGTATCAGCAGACTCTGTCGTTCCTCGCGGGCTTCCCTTCGTTCGTGCTGATGACCGGGGCGCTGCTCATACTCAACCGTCTCCTGAGCGTCTCCGCGCGGGACGGTGTGTACACCCTGTGGACCGCGGGGCGGCTGCGCCTGCTGGGCTGGTGGCTGCTCATCGGGAGCCTTGCCGCCCGCGCCGTTGAGACCACCGCGCGGACCGCCCTTCTCTCCACCCTCACCACCGAGGCCCCCTTCAACGTGGGTACCTGGACAGGCGTCTGGACCACGCCCTATTTCCAGGTGCTGACGGCGATGGGGGTACTTGTGTTCGCGCGTATCACCCGGTCAGGAGCAGCCATGCGTGACGACTTGGAAGGCACCGTCTGAATGGGGTCACAAGCACCAGAGACCCATGCCATCGAGGTGCACCTCGACCGCCTCCTGCGAGAGCGTGGCATGACGCTCGCTGAGTTGGCTTCACGCGTCGGCGTCACCAACGTGAACCTCTCCATCCTGAAAAATGGAAAGGCCAAGGCCATCCGGTTCACAACCCTCACGAGGATCTGTGAAGTCCTTGAGTGCCAGCCGGGGGACCTGCTCAGCCATCGCGTCGACGGGGTAGAAGAATCCTGACTCCGTACGAGCGCAGGGGACTTGGCCGCCCGTGGAGGCATCGGGTTACGGCCCCAGTTTTCTTGAGCGGAACTCCCGGGTCGGTCGGGTCAGTCGAGAGGGTCGTCTGGTCGGACGTCACCAGGGTGGACCGACCAGCAGTGGGGCTGCCTTGTCGGCACCGGCATGACCCTTGACCGACCGACCGGACGAAGGGCTGTCATCCGCAGGGATAAGAAGCCGGTCCTGAGGAGCCTCTGCGCTGTCCGACGTCGAGCAATGGCAACACGTCGCCTTTCCCGGCAAGAGTGTGGCGAGGCCGGAACCGACCGCCCGGATCCGACCTGCTTGCGACTCTCGGTCGGACGGCGTCAGAATAGCCAGGGCGTGGCCTACGCCGAACCTCCCGCGACCGTCCCCGGCACGGTCTGACACGGAGGCAAAGGGACCAGGGTCTCAGGTCGCTGTTGCAGCCCGATCGCCTCGGGCGAGGTTGCCGGGGAGCTGTCGCTCAAGGCGTGGAAGGCCGCCATGACCGCCCATCACAATTTCAAGCGCCAGGTACGCGCCCGTGCGGCTCGGACCGGAGAGTCCTATACCGCCGCCCTGCGCCACTTCCTTCCGCCAACGTCCCCTGGTGCCACAACCATGGCGGAGGGTGCCTGGCCCACCGAAGCGGTACGCCTTGCCGTTGCGCAGACTCCGGCACGCGAGGACCCCCGCGACGTCGACGCGCTGCGCGCCAGCGGACTCCAGGTCCGTGACTTGATGCGTCAGGCCCACGAGCAGGGAGCGAGGATCGTCCAGTTTCCGGAAGGGGCGATCTGCTTCCCCAACAAGCGCATTCTGTCCGTCACCGGCCCGGACACGGTCGGCCCCGCAGACTGGGACCGCTACCGATGGCCGGTTGCGCAGGCGGAGTTGGCCAAGATCGCTGATCTGGCAGCAGAGTTGCGGCTGTGGACCGTGATCGCCGCGCCGCACCGCCTGTCCGGAGCGAACCGCCCGCACAACAGCCTGTACGTCGTGTCCGACCAAGGGGCGGTAGTCACCCGCTACGACGAGCGACGGCTGTCGCGCACCAAGGGGATGTATATGTACTCGCCCGGACGTTCTCCGGTGACCTTCGATCTCGACGGGGTCCGGTTCGGGTGCCTGCTCGGCATGGAGATTCACTACCCGGAGCAGTTCGCCGAATACGAGGCCCTGGACGTCGACTGCGTTCTGCTCTCCACGACGGGGGTCCGGCCCGGCAACGTCGCCGCGCAGACCCTGGGGCACGCCGCGAGCAACAGCTACTGGGTCAGCCTGGCCGTACCGACCGAGCACGCTGAAACAACGCCCTCTGGGGTCGCCGCTCCCAACGGCGAATGGCATCAGCAGTGCCCCGCAGACGGCTCACCCGCCGTTGTCGTCGTCGACCTGGACGACCGGTGTGAACTCGCGGCCGAAGCGGTCAACCACGCCCGCCCGTGGCGCCGCCAGACACGTGGGACAGGACCGGACGACCGCTGCTCGTCGGACCCTCGCAGTGAAAACCGTGCGGCAGGCTTCAGCTGATCGACGCCTCCGAGGGGGCGACGTTTCGCAAGTGCGCGGACAGGGCGCGCAGGACACCTGGTCAGGACCGCAGCGCCACCCGGCCGGAAAGGTGGTGATCCGTCCTGGGCAGCCTGAGTAGATGCAGGTAACGGGTGGGGCGAACTTGCCAGTTGTGCGTTTCGGTGAGGGGCGGCTCAACGCGACCTGGCCGTTCGGCGTCCTCACGGTTGAGCACAGGCGAGTGCGCCTGAGGATCCGCTTTTTCGGTGCCGTGTCGCGGTTGTCGGGAGCGCAGCCGCTGGACGGCACACCGGAGGACATCGTCGAGATTTTCCCCTGCCGTGGCCGCCTGGGTACGTCTGGTGTCGGACTGCGCACCGACCAGGGCCGGCGCTACTCTTCTGGACCGGTGCCGCAGCGAGGGTTCTCGACGCATGCCGCCGAGAAGGGTTCACGGTAACGACCGACGTGCAGGGGGTGTGACCGACCGCCTCCCCCTCCGCTCACGCCCCCGGTCCGTCGCCCGTGGCGGCGAGTGCCGCTGCGACACCGTCCAGCAGGCTGTCCAGTACCACCGGGTAGGCGCTGTGCGGCATCCGGGCGGCGAGCAGCGGGGCGGTGGCGGCGATGTGCGGGTGGGTCGCGGCCGGTAGGCGGGCGTAGGTGGAGCGCCACATGTCCTCGTCCGCGGTGCGGGCCTCCTCGGAGAGTGCGAGGGAGCCGGCGTCGAGGGCGGCGAAGCCCAGCACGAGGTCGATGAAGGCGTGGTAGAACCGGACCGCCTGCATGTCGGGCAGGCCGGTGCCGCGCAGGATGCCGAGGATCGTCTCGTCCACCGCGATCTCCCGGGTGCGTCCGCTGACCCGGGACGCGGTGAGCACCGCGGCGTGCGGGTGGGCGAGGTAGGAGGCGTGCACGGCCAGGCCCAGGCTGCGCAGGTCGGACCGCCAACTGCCGCTTGGGTTCCAGCTGTTGAGGGCACGGCCCATCAGTTCGTCGCCGACCGCGCGGGCCAGGTCGTCCATGCCGGAGAAGTAGCGGTAGAGGGTGCTCGGGTCCGCGCCCAGCGCCGTGCCGAGACGGCGGGCGGTGAGACCGGCCGTACCGTGCTCGCGCAGTACGCGCAGGGCCGTGGCGACGATCAACTCCTCGGAGAGCACCGCCCCTTGACGGGTCGGCCTGCGCCGCCGCCGTGCTTCCTCCGGCACCACCTTCTTGGCCATGTGTCCTCCGCCTCTCACTCCGTACGCCGCGTCCGTCCCGCCGTCCCGCAGTCCCGCAGTCCCGCCGTCCCGCAGTCCCGCCGTCCCGGCCGTCCGGGGCCGGGACCCTTATGCCAACGCGGTTGACCTTACTGTCCGGCCCGGGGTTGCATCGAAGCCGGTCCTCCCGGGAGGCGCACGTGCGCCGCCGCACCTGTCGTCACGCCTCCCGCACATCCGAAAGGCCTCTGCCATGCGCGTACTCCTCGTCGGCGCGGGCGGTGTCGGCACCGCCGTCACCCGCATCGCCGCCCGCCGCGACTTCCTGACCCACCTCGTCGTCGCCGACTACGACCTCACCCGTGCTCGGTCCGCCGTCGACACCGCCGGTGACGACCGGTTCTCCGCGATCCGCCTGGACGCCTCCGACGAGGACGCGGTGCGGGCGGCGCTCGCCGAGCACCGTTGCGACGCGCTGCTCAACGCGACCGACCCGCGCTTCGTGATGCCCCTGTTCCGCGCGGCGCTCGCCGCCGGCACCCACTACATCGACATGGCCATGTCCCTCTCGGTGCCGCACGCCGAGCGGCCGTACGAGGAGACGGGCACCAAGCTCGGCGACGACCAGTTCGAACTGGCCGCACGGTGGGAGGGATCGGACCGTCTCGCACTCGTCGGCATGGGTGTCGAGCCGGGCCTCTCCGACGTCTTCGCCCGCTACGCGGCCGACGAACTCTTCGACGACATCGAGGAGATCGGCGTCCGTGACGGCGCCAACCTCACGGTCGAGGGGTACGACTTCGCCCCGTCGTTCAGCATCTGGACCACCATCGAGGAGTGCCTGAACCCGCCGGTCGTCTACGAGGCCGGCCGCGGCTGGTACACCACCGCGCCGTTCAGCGAGCCCGAGGTCTTCGACTTCCCCGAGGGCATCGGCCCGGTCGAGTGCGTCAATGTCGAGCACGAGGAGGTCCTGCTGATCCCCCGCTGGGTGGACAGCAAGCGGGTGACCTTCAAGTACGGCCTGGGGGACGACTTCATCGCCAAGCTGAAGACCCTGCACGAACTCGGCCTGGACTCCACCGCCCCGGTGACGGTCAAGGGTCCGGACGGCCCCGTCGCGGTCTCCCCGCGCGACGTCGTCGCCGCCTGTCTCCCCGATCCGGCCGGCCTCGGCGACCGGATGACGGGCAAGACGTGCGCGGGCACCTGGGTCAAGGGCTCCAAGGACGGCGCTCCGCGCGAGGTGTACCTGTACCACGTGGTCGACAACGCGTGGTCGATGGCGGAGTACGGCTCCCAGGCCGTGGTCTGGCAGACCGCGATCAATCCGGTCGTGGCCCTCGAACTCCTCGCCAACGGCGCGTGGTCGGGCAGTGGTGTCCTCGGGCCGGAGGCCCTGCCGCCGCGCCCGTTCCTCGACCTGCTCACCGAGTACGGCTCCCCGTGGGCCATGCGCGAGCAGGGCTGAGACCGTGCCGGAGGGGGACGGACGGGCCGCCCGTCCGTCCCCCTTCGGGCTGTTCCGGCTGCCGGATCGCGCCCGGTGACGGGGCGCTCAGTCCGTGATCGAGGCGCGGAAGCGGTAGCGGTCGCCGCGGTAGATGGCGACCGTCAGTTCCAAGGGCCGCGCCTCCTGGTTGAAGGCGAGCTGGGTGGCGACGAGCACGGGTGTGGCGTCGGTGATCTCCAGCAGGGTCCGCTCCTCGTCGGTCGGCTGGCGGGCCTCGACGGAGTAGTCGGCGACGTGCGGGACCTGCGGGGGCTCGGCCTGCCGCAGTGTGGCGTAGAGCGAGGCCTCGGTGAAGTCGGTGTCCGCGAGGGCCGGACACAGGGCGAGCGGCAGCCGGTTGTGCTCGACGACCACCACCAGGTCGTCGAGGAACCGCAGCCTGCGCATGGTGAAGAGCGGTGCGCCGGGGGCGATGCGCAGTTCCTCCGCCTCGGCGATCGTGGCCGCGCGTACCTCGGTGTCGAGCATGCGGGTGCGGACGGCCAGCCCGTGCCGCAGGGCGTAGTCGGCGAAACCCTGCACCCGGCGACCCTCGCTGGGACGGGGCAGGGCGGGATGGTCCGCGGCGCGGTCCTCCTGGAGGAACCAGCCGCGGGCCGGGGCGGAGGCGATCAGGGCACCCTCCGCGAGCCTGTTGAGCGCCGCGCGCATGGTGACGCGGGAGACGTCGTACCGGTCGGCGAGGACGCGCTCGGAGGGCAGACGGTCGCCGGGGCGCAGGTCGCTGCCTGTGATGTCCTCCCGCAGGCGCTGGGCCACCTGGGAGTAGAGGGGGAGGGTCTCGCCGTGCACTCCGGCGGCCTCGGGTTCCGAATGGCTAGGCATACCAGAATAATACCAGATAGATCTTTGACCAGACCGGTTCATACCAGTAGCCTCATCCTCGAGAGGCCCGCCTGACCGGGTTTCCTCACCCACCATTCTGTTGTCGCAGGCAAGGGGCTGGCATGTCGTCGGTGTTGGACCAACTGGTACGAGACCAGAAAGCCGGAGAGGCGCACGGCATCACGTCGGTGTGCAGCGCCCACCCGCTCGTGCTGGAGGCGGCCGTGGCGCAGGCCCGTGAGTCCGGCCGCGCCCTGCTCGTGGAGGCGACGTCCAACCAGGTCGACCAGTACGGCGGCTACACGGGCATGCGGCCCGCCGCGTTCCGGGCGCTCGTGCTCGATACGGCCGACCGCCTCGGACTGCCCCGCGACCGCGTGGTGCTCGGCGGCGACCACCTGGGGCCGAACGGCTGGCGCGACCGCCCCGCCGGGGCGGCGATGGAGGAGGCCGACGCCCTCGTGCGCGCCTACGTCGAGGCCGGGTTCACCAAGATCCACCTGGACTGCAGCTTCGCCTGCGCGGGCGAGAGCCTCCCGCTGCCGGACGACGTCGTCGCCGAACGGACCGTCCGCCTCGTGCGGGTCGCCGAGGACGCGGCCGGCGCGGACGCCGCGCGGCTGCGGTACGTCATCGGCACCGAGGTGCCCGTCCCGGGCGGCGCCGACCACGTACTGACCGACGTACCGCCCACGTCCGCGGGCGCCGCCCGCCGCACGCTCGACACCCACCGGGCGGCGTTCGCCGCGGCGGGACTCTCCGCCGCGTGGGAGCGCGTCATGGCGCTCGTGGTGCAACCCGGCGTCGAGTTCGACCACCACGGTGTCGTGGACTACCGCGACGACCGAACCGCCGCGCTGCGTGCCGTCCTGGACGACGAACCCCGGATCGTCTTCGAGGCGCACTCCACCGACTACCAACTCCCGGACTCGCTCGCCCGGCTGGTGCGCGACCACTGGGCCGTCCTCAAGGTCGGGCCCCAGTTGACCTTCGCCCTGCGGGAGGCCCTGTTCGCGCTCGCCGCCGTCGAGCGCGAGACGGTCCCCGAGAGCGACCTCTCGCACCTGGTGGAGGTCATCGACCGCCGGATGCGCGAGGACCCCGCCGGATGGTCGCGGTACGCCGAGGGCGACCCCCTCGAACAGCGCCTGAACCGCCTCTACGGCTACAGCGACCGGGTCCGCTACTACTGGACCGACCCCGAGATCGCCGCGGCGCAGCACCGGCTGCTCGACAACCTGCGGGACCGCCCGCTGCCCCTGCCCCTGCTCTCCGCGCAACTGCCCCTGCAGTACGCGCGCGTCAGGGCCGGCACCCTCGCACCCCGGCCGCACGACATCCTCGTCGACCGGATACGCGACGTGCTGCGCGACTACGACCACGCCTGTGCCCGACGTTCCGAGGAGTACGTGTGACGACCACCCCCGAGACCCGCGACCTTCCCGCCGTGCCCGCGGGCGCCGCGCACACCGACCGGGAGATCCGGCAACAGCCGCGCCTGTGGGAGGACATGCTCGCCCGGCTCGGTGAACAACGGGCCGCACTCGACGCGTTCCTCGCCCCGCTCCTCGCCGAACCGGGCCTGCGCGTCGTCCTCACCGGCGCCGGAACGTCCGCCTACGCGGGCGGAATCGCACGCTCGGTGCTGGCCGCAGCCCTCGGGCGCACGGTCGAGGCCATCGCCACCACCGACATCGTCGCCGAGCCCGCCGCCTGCTTCGAGGACCCCGGACGACCCACCCTCCTGGTGTCCTTCGCGCGCTCCGGCAACAGTCCCGAGAGCACCGCCGCCACCGCGCTCGCCGACCGCTTCCTGGACCGCTGCGCCCACCTCGTCGTCACCTGCAACGCCTCGGGCGCGCTGGCCGCCGGGCACGACACGCGCCCCGACTCGTTCGTCCTGCTCACGCCCGCCGAGGCGGAGGACCAGGGCTTCGCCATGACCTCCAGCCTCACCTGCATGCTGCTCGGCGCGCTCGGCGCGCTCGGCGCGCTCGGCACCGGGCAGGTCCGCGGTCTCCACGCCGCCCCGGCCGCGGCCCGGGAACTGCTGTCACCGGAGTTCGCGCGCCGCGTCGCCGCACTCGTCGGCAACGAACCGCGACGCTTCGTCTACCTCGGCAGCGGCCCCCTGAAGGCCCTCGCCGGCGAGTCCGCGCTCAAACTGCTGGAGCTGACCGGCGGAGCCGTCAGCGCTCTCGCCGAGTCCTCCCTGGGATTCCGGCACGGGCCCAAGGCGTTCCTGACACCGGACACCGCCGCGGTCGTGTACGTCTCGAACGACCCCTACACCCGGCTGTACGACCTGGACATCTTCCGGGAGTTGAGCACGGCACTGCCCGTGGGACAGGTCGTCGCCGTCGCGGCGAGCACCGAGGGACTGCCCGCCGACCGCACCTGGCTCGTCCCGGGCATGGCGGACGCGGACGACGCCGCGCTGGCGCTGCCCGCCGTCGTGTGCGCCCAACTGGTCGCCCTGAACGCCTCGTTGGCGCACGGCCTGACACCGGACAACCCCTTCCCCGCCGGGGAGGTCAACCGCGTCGTGCGGGGCGTCACCATCCACCCGCCGGCCGAGCGCTGACCCGCGCCGGGTCCGCACCGGCATCCGCGACAGCCCAGCACCTGTCGGCGCGACACGACAACACAGCGACCGCGCCCGCGAACGCGAACGCGAACGCGAAGAACACCCGCCACTGCGAAAGGGGACAACGCCCGTGTACCTGGGAGTCGACGGAGGCGGCACCAAGACCGCCTTCTGCGTCCTTGACGCGTCGGGGACCGTGCGCGGTCTCACGCACGGCCCGTCCACCTCGCCCGCGACGGGCGAAGGAGGCACGGACAGAGCCGAAGACGTGCTGCGCGAGGGGATCGCCGAGGTCTGCGCGCAGGCCGGCGTCCCCGCCGCCGAGCTCGGCCACGCCTTCCTCGGACTGCCCGGCCACGGCGAGTCCGCCGCGCTGACGGGCGCCCTGAACGCCCTGGCACCCCGGGTGCTGGGACACGAACGCTGCGCCGTCGGCAACGACATGGTGTGCGGCTGGGCAGGCTCGCTCCTGCTCGCGGACGGCGTCAACGTCATCAGCGGCACCGGTTCCATGGCATACGGCGTCCTGCGCGGCAGACAGGCACGCACCGGAGGCTGGGGCGAACTCTTCGGCGACGAGGGCTCCGCGCACTGGCTCGCCGTGCGGGGACTGAACCTCTTCACACGGATGAGCGACGGCCGGGCACCCCGCGGTCCGCTCCACGGCCTGCTGCGGGAACACCTGGCCCTCACCGACGACCTGGACCTGGTGGACGTCGTGCTCCTGGCCCGCTGGGACCGCACCGCCGTCGCCTCCCTCAGCCGCGTCGTCACCGCCTCGGCCGCCGCCGGCGACACGGCGTGTGCCGCGCTCCTCACCGAGGCGGGACAGGAACTCGCCGCCCTGGTGCGGGCCGCGCGGCCACCGCTCGGCGCCGCCGCGGACGAGTCCGTACCGGTCTCCTGGTCGGGTGGCGTCCTCGGCGTCCCCCAGGTCAGGGACGCCTTCGTCGCGGCCCTCGGTGCCGGGCCCGCCCCCTTCGCACCCCGCCCGCCCCGTACGTCGCCCGTCGTGGGCGCCGCGCTCGTGGCCGCCCGGCTCGCCGGACGGCCACTGGACCCCGCCGCCACGGACCGGCTGCCCCCGGCCGCCGGCCCCGACGCGCCCGCCCACGCCTGACACCCACCAGCACCAGCCCGCCGCACCGGGTCCGCCCGGACGGCACGCCGCGCCCGCGCACGTCCGCCGCCGGGCCCGCCGAAAGGAAGATCCCATGTCCGACACCACCTCGGAACGCCGCTCACTCGTCCTCATCGGCGCCGGAAGCGCCGTGTTCACCCGGGGGCTGCTCGCCGACCTCATCACCGCCGAGGACCTCGGCCGCTGGGAGATCCGGCTCGTCGACGTCAACCCCGAGGCCCTCGCCGTGGCGCACCGGCTCGCCGGACGCATGGTCGAGGCCCGGGGCGCCGAGGACCGCATCACCGTGCGCGCCTCCACCGACCGGCGCTCCGAACTCCCGGGCGCGGACTACGTCGTGACCTGCGTCGGCGTGGGCGGCCGGCCGGCCTGGCAGACGGACCACGAGATCTGCCAACGCCACGGCGTGTACCAGCCCGTGGGCGACTCGGTCATGCCCGGCGGCATCTCCCGGCTGCTGCGCACCACGCCGGTGATGGTGGACATCGCCCGGGACGTCGTGGAACTCGCCCCCGACGCCTACTTCTTCAACTACAGCAACCCGATGACCGCCAACGTGCAGGCCATGACCCGCTACGCGGGCGCCGAGGTCGTCGGGCTGTGCCACGGCATGCACCACGTTCAGCGGGAACTGGCCGCCTTCGCCGGCCTGCCCTTCGAGGAGACCTCGACGCTGTACGCCGGCATCAACCACCTCACGTTCATCTACGACTTCCGCCACCGCGGCCAGGACGCCTGGCCCGCGGTCCGCGCCCGTATGGAGCGCGAACTGGCAGAGGCTCCGCACCCCGACGACATCGGGGCGATCTGGGAGAACGGCAAGGCCTGGCACAACCCCTTCTCCTGGGAGATCTTCCGCACCTACGGCGCCTATCCGGCGGCGAACGACCGCCACGTCGTGGAGTTCTTCCCGGAGCGCTGGGCGGGCGGGGACTACTACGGCAAGAAGCTCGGCGTCGACGCCTTCTCCGTGCCGGAGATCCTCCAGTGGGGCGAGGAGCGCTACCTGTCGATGCGGGACCAGGCGGAGGGCGACGTCCCGCTCGACGCGGCCGCCTTCGACCGCTCCACCGGTGAGCAGGAGCAACTGCTCGCCATCATCCGCTCGATCACCTTCGACCGGCGCGAGATGTTCTCGGTGAACGTGCCCAACCGGGGCAGCGTCCCGGGCCTCGCGGACGGGGCGGCGCTGGAGATCCCGGCCGTGGCCACCGCCCGCGGTCTGCGTCCCGTGCGCGTCCCCGACCTGTCCGCGCCCCTGACCGGCATCCTCGCGCGACGGCTCGCCTCCGTCGACATCGCGGTCGAGGCGGCGATGACCGCGGACCGCGACCTCGTGGTCGAGGCCGTCATCGCGGACGGCGCGGTGACCGACCGCGACGCCGCGGCGGCGCTCACCGACGAACTGATCGAGGCCCAGCGCCGGTTCCTGCCCCGCTTCGGCTGACCCCCGCGCACAGCAGCGGCACCCCGGACGACGGCACGCCTGCCACGCCCGTCCCGAACCACCCGGAGGAACAGTGAAGATCGCCCGCGTACGACACCAGGGCCGGATCATGGCCGCCCGTGTCGAGGGGGACACGGTGTACCCGGTCCTGCCCGAGGAACCACGCCACATGGCCGACGCCGTGCGCGACCTCGTCGCCGACGGCACCGCCGCTCGGGTGCTGCGGGCCGACGTGCCCGGCGTCGCCCTCGCGGACGTCGAGCTGCTGAGCCCGCTCACCGCGCCCCAGAAGATCGTGTGCATCGGCCTCAACTACGCCGACCACATCCGCGAGACGGGCCTGGAGACGCCGAGCGCCCCGCTCGCCTTCGTCAAGACCGCGCACACGCTGACCGGTCCCACCGCGCCCGTCCGCGTCGCGCGCGGAACCACCGCGCAGCTCGACTGGGAGGCCGAACTCGCCGTCGTTGTCGGGCGGACAGCTCGGAACGTCACCGCCGAACAGGCCGCCGAGCACGTCTTCGGGTACACCGTCGCCAACGACGTCTCCGCACGCGACGCGCAGTTCGCGGACGGACAGTGGTTCCGGGGCAAGAACTTCGACGACTTCTGCCCGCTCGGCCCGTGGATCGTCACCGCCGACGAGGTGCCCGACCCGCAGGACCTCGCCGTCACCGCGCGGGTCAACGGCACGACCGTGCAAGACAGTTCGACCAAGGAGATGATCTTCGGCGTAGCGGAGACCATCGCCTACCTCTCGCGCTTCATGACCCTGTTTCCCGGCGACGTCATCGCCACCGGCACCCCGCACGGCGTCGGGATGGGCCGCGACCCGCAGCTCTGGCTGGGTGACGGGGACGTCGTGGAGGTGGTGGTGGAGGGCATCGGACTCCTGCGCAACCAGGTCGTGGTCACTGACTGAGTGACTGACCGGGCACAGGGCACCCCGTCGGGCGCCCGTCCCCGTCCCCGTCCGCCCACCGCCCCGGCCCGCCACTGCGTCCGGACCACCGCCGTGCCCGGGACCGGCCGGTGCCCGACCCGCCGCACGCCCGCACCACCGAAGGAGCCGCCATGAACATCGCCGACGATCCCGACCGCGCGCCCGCACGCTCCCACCTCTACGCCATGGGGCTGAGCGACGACGACATCCGGCGCCCCACCGTCGGCATCGCCTCGACCTGGACGGGGACGATGCCGTGCAACCTGACCCACCGTGACCTGGCCCAACACGTCGCCGTCGGTGTGCGGCGCGCGGGCGGGACGCCGATGGAGTTCAACACCATCGCCGTCTCCGACAACCTGACGATGGGGACGCCCGGCATGCGCGCGTCCCTGGTGAGCCGCGAGGTCATCGCCGACAGCATCGAACTCATGGGCCGTGCCCACCAGTTCGACGCGATGGTCTGCATCGTCGGCTGCGACAAGACGGTTCCCGCCGCGATGATGGCGATGGCCCGCCTCGACATCCCCTCCGTACTCCTCTACAGCGGCAGCATGATGCCGGGGACCTGGCGCGGTCGCGAGGTGACCGTGCAGGACATGTGGGAGGCACTCGGGGAACGCGCGGTCGGCCGCCTCGGCCAGGACGACGTCGACGACCTGGCGCGCCATGCCTGTCCAGGGGCGGGCACCTGCGCCGCGCAGTACACCGCCAACACCATGGGCACCGTGGCGGACTTCCTGGGGCTCGCGCCGTTCGGGGTGGGCGACATCCCGGCCGTCGCCGAGGAGAAGACGGCGGCCGCCGAACGCGTGGGCGAGATCGCGCTGGACGTCCTGGCGCGCGACCTGCGCCCGTCCGCGATCCTCACCGCGGACGCCCTGCACAACGCCATCGCGTCGGTCGCCGCCATGGGCGGCTCCACCAACGCGGTGCTGCACCTGCTGGCCATCGCGCGCGAGGCCGGACTCGATCTCGCCATCGACGACATCGGCGCGCTGTGTCGCGAGGTACCGATCATCACCGCCCTCAAGCCCGGCGGACCCCACACCTCCGCGGACCTCTGGCGGGCGGGCGGCACCTCGCTGGTCGCCGCCCGGCTGCTGGCGGCCGGGGTGCTGCGCGACACCGTGTCCCTCGTCGACGGGCGCACCCTCGCCGACGTGGCGTCCGACGCGGCCGAGACCCCGGGGCAGGAGGTGGTCACCGATGTGGCACACCCCGTGAAGCCCGCGGGCGCCTTGGCCGTCCTGCGGGGTTCGCTGGCCCCCGACGGCTGTGTCCTCAAGCTGGGCGGCCGACCCGACTTCGTGCGGTCGGGCCCCGCCCGCGTCTACGACTCCGAGGAGGAGTGCTTCGCCGCCATCCAGGCGGGGACGGTGACGGACGGGGACGTCGTCGTGGTCCGGTACGAGGGCCCCGCCGGCGGACCGGGCATGCGCGAGATGCTGTCGATCACCGGAGCCCTGGTGGGACGCGGGCTCGGCGACTCGGTCACCCTCGTGACGGACGGCCGCTTCAGCGGCGTGTCGCACGGCCTGGTGATCGGGCACGTCGCTCCCGAGGCCTGGCACGGGGGACCCATCGCCCTCGTCCGGGACGGCGACACGGTCACGGTCGACAGCGCCCGCAACGTCCTCGACCTCGACGTGCCCGACGACGAACTGGCCCGCCGAGCGGCGGCGTGGACGCGGCCGGCCCGGGACGTCGAGCGAGGTGTGTTCGCCAAGTACGTCGCGGTCGTCGGCTCCGCGTCGGACGGAGCGGTCACCGTGTGACCGGGTACGCGCGGGGCACTGTGTGACCCGGTGCGGCGAAGGGGGTGGGCCCCCACCATCGGTGGGGGCCCACCCCCTTCGCCGCACGCTCCGTTCCGCGCGGGTGCGCCTGCCAGGGGAGTGGTCTCAACCGCGGTGCACGGGGCCGTCGTTGGTGCCGGAGGTCAGACGGCTGACGACAGGGGACGACGTGGCGGCACCGGTTCCGTCGTCCGTCAGGTGCCACAGCCGGCCGCCCCGGCGCAGCACCAGGTCGGTCCGTCCCTCGGTGTGGGCGAGGGGAGTGGCGGCGATCGCCGTGACCGGTCCCTCGCCGGGCAGTTCCAGACGCCGGTCCGCTCCGGAGGCGCCGGGGTGCACGACGTCCAGCGCGGTGCCGCCGGTCCAGAGGTAGAAGCGGGGGCCGTCGTGTGCGGTCGCCACCGCGCCCGTCCGGGCCGGCGGCAGCCGGTGGGAGTCGCCGGCCGGGCCGACGTAGGTGCCCCCGTCGGCACCGAGCAGGCCGACACCGGGCACCGGGCTGCCCGGCAGGGGAGTCAGCAGCACGGTGTGCCAGTTCCCGGCCGGGAGTCGCGACGCGTCGCCCGGGGGAGCGGACCAGGCGAGGCGGGGGTGGCCGGAGGGGTCCGCGCGCAGCAGGCGTGCCTGTCTGTCCGTGCCGAGGTGGGCAATCCAGGGGGTGCCGTCGGTGGTCTCCGCGGCGGTGGCCGTCGTGACCGTTCCGGCGGGCGGCGGGTCCTCGGTGGTGAAGGCGGCCTCGGGACTCCAGCGCAGTCGGTGGAGATGCGTGCCGGAGCGGGCGTACACCTCCAGGTGGTGGGGGCCGTGGCGGCTCTGCACGATCTGGACGTCGTCGTAGCGGCGGCCGGTGCCGAAGCGCAGCGCGCCGCTCCACTCGCCGGGGGGCGGCCCCGAGGGTTCGGGTTCGGTCCCCGGCGGGTCGCTGTTGAACCACAGGACCCACAGGCCGTCCGAGGCGTCGCAGAGCAGGAGTTCGACGTTGCCGCGCAGGCCGTAGCGGCCCTGGGCGAGCGCGATGCCGCCGCGGCCGGGTGGCGGGTCGGCGGTGCGGAGGAGGGCGGGCGGTTGGGCAGCCATGGATCACCTCGGGGGCGGGCGACGAAGGGACGGGGGAGGGCACGCCGAGCGGCGGCCGTCTCAGCGGCACCCTAGGCACTCCAAGAACGCGCGTCAATGAGCATGAATGAGCAGACACGGGCACATTGATGGCGCGCCGACGACCGGTCGAGCAGGATGGTCCTGTCCTGCCGATGATCGGCCGGACGGGATCCGGCCATGGACGGCCGGCATCCGGAGCGTGTGGAGAGGGCGGCCAAGCGGTGTTCGAGCACCAAGTCGGAGAGCAGGGCGCCTCCGCCGCGGAGTCCGGCGGTGTGCTCGTCGTCGGGGCGACGCGCATCCTGCGTCCCGCCGTGCGGACCCTGGCCGCGCGGGGCGCACGGGTCACCGCCGTCGCGCGCGACGCCGCCGCCCTGGACGTCCTGGCACGGGAGCACGAAGGCCGCGTGCGGCCCCTGGCCGCCGACGTCACGACCGCGGACCTGGGCGCCCGGCTGCGACGGGCGGCCGGCCCTGACGGGTTCTCGGGCGCCGTGGTGTACGCCCCAACCGCGCCCGCGCGCACGGTCGTCGACGTCCTTCGTCCTCTCCTGCCGCGGGGCCCGCTCGTACTGCTGCTGACGAGCGAGTGGGCCGCACCCGCCCCGCACGGCCACGCGCGCCCGGCCGGACCGACCGCGTGGACGCCGGACCTCCTGCCGCCCGCACTGCGCGCCCGGCCGGCCTGCCGTCCCCTGGTGCTGGGCTGGCGGCGGCGGACGGACGGGGCCCGCTGGCACACCCCCGAGGAGATCTCCGCGGCAGCCCTGGAGCTGCTGGACACCGACGCCGGAACCTCTGCCGTGCTCGGCACGGTGCGTCCGTGGGCCGACAGGCCCGCCTGACCCTCCGCACGAGCGCGGCGGAAGCGTCACCGCGCTCGGCGCCGGTCTTCAGGAGGCGTCACTTTCGCGCAGGGGCGCGCAGCCGACGTAAACTGGCGGCTCGCGGCGGACGGACGACGCACGCTCAGCGAACTGCCGGGGTCCTGCCCCGGCGTCGGCCGAGGAGAGAAGAGACCAGGTCATGCTGGGCGCAGAGCGCAGGAAGAGGCTGCTCCACGAGGTGCGCGCGGAAGGCGTGGCGCATGTCGCCGAGTTGGCCGAGCGGTTGGACGTCAGCCCCTCCACCATCCGCCGGGACCTGTCCGCCCTGGAGTCTCAGGGCCTGCTGAACCGCACCCACGGCGGTGCCGTCGCGGAGGCCAACTCGTCGCTGGAGCCGGACAGGCCGCAGCGCAGTGGCGTCGCCCCGTGGGAGAAGCGCGCGCTGGCGAGCGCCGCGGTGCGGCATGTCGCGCCGGACTCGACGATCCTCGTCACCGGCGGCACGACGACCGCGGCGATGGTGCCCCTGCTCGGGGCCGTCGAGCGGCTGACCGTGGTCACCAACTCCCTGCACCTGGCCGGTGAACTGGCCCAGCACGAGGACATCAGCACGGTGGTGCTGGGCGGATACCTGCGCCACCGCGAGATGTCCCTGCTCGGTCACCTCACCCGGCAGGCACTGGAGGAACTGCACGTCGACGAGGCGTTCGTGGGGGCCTACGGCATCACGGGCGGCGGGATCAGCGGTGCGCACGTCGACGAGGCGGAGACCGACCGGTGGCTGCTGTCCCGGGTCGGGCGGGTGACCGCGCTGGTCGACGGCTCGAAGTTCGGCCGCTCCGGGCCGGTGCGGGTGGCAGCCGCCGACCGCATCTTCCGGGTGATCACCGACGCGTCGGCGCCGGAGAACGACGTGCGCGCCCTGCGCGGCGCGGGCGTCGACGTCGTGCGCGTCTGAACGACGGGTCAGCCGCGCCGCGTCCGGCCGGTGGCCCACTCGACCCACACCTCGTCGCGGGGCACCGACCAGCCCTCGGCCAGTGACCGCGCCGCCGCTTCGAGGGCGTCGTGCGTGGCCCGTTCGCCGCGGTCGGAGCCGTGCAGCACGGCGAGCGGCCATGCCTGGACGGGGCCGGCCCCGGTCACGGACACGGGCGCGTCGCACAGGAGTGCCACGACCCCCGAGGGCGGCAGCCCGAGAGCCGCGGCCACCTTCGCGCACAGCAGGCGCAGCCGTTCGGCGTCCCGTCCGTCCTCGGCCGCTCGGGGCGCGGTCACCTGGATCACCGGCACGGGACTCCTCCTGCTCACGTCGACGAGGGCGGCGCCCGCGTCCGCTCCGGTGTCGTGCCTGGTGGCAGGAGCCGGAGGACGGCGAGCGTCCGCCCGAGGCTAGGCGGGGCGGTAAGTGACGTCAAGGAAAAATGAGCAATAAAAATCAGAGGCTGATTGATATTGACCGTCCTTGGTTGTGACGGCTAGAAATCAAGCAGCGAAGTCGTGCGTGGCTGAAAACCGCCGCCCCGCACGGACTCCCCGCTTGCGAGGACCTCACTCCGTCCGACCTCTAAGGATGTGTCCATGGCTGTCGCCCGACGAGTGGTACTGGGCGCCGCGGCGGCCGGCGCGGGAGCGCTCGGCTTCGCCCGCCGATCGGGATTCACCCCCTCCGGCACGGGCTCCGGGGGACCGGACACGCTCACGTTCTCCCTGTGGGGGAGCGACGCCGAGGTGGCCGCCTTCCAGGCCGTGGCCCGCGCCTTCGAGCGCCGCCACAAGGGCATCCGGGTCCGTATCGGCCTGGAGTCCTACGAGCAGATGTACACGAACATGGACGCCCTGCTCGCCGGCGGCCGCGCCCCCGACCTGTTCCGCTGCGACTACGCCAACCTGGGCATGTACAGCGCGAGCGGCCAACTCCTCGACCTCAGCCCCTACTTCGGCCCCGGCGAGAGTGACGCGTTCCTGCCCGCCCTGTGGGAGGCCGTCTGCCACGACGGCAAGCCCTACGCCGTCCCGCACCACACCGACACCACCGCCGTCCTCTACCGCAAGGACATGTTCCACAGTGCGGGCATCACGTCGGTGCCGTCGTCCCTGGAGGAGGCGTGGACGTGGGAGGAGTTCACCGAGATCTGCGCACGACTGCGCAAGAAGGTGCACGGGGTCTACCCCTTCGTCTACGACTGGCAGCAGACCGGTGCCTTCCGCTGGCTCACGTGGCTCTGGGAGGCGGGCGGCCGGCTCCTCGACGAGGACCTCTCGGCACCCGCCGTCGAGTCCCGGGCGGGGCTGCGCGCCCTGCGCCACACCCAGGACTTCTTCCGGCAGGGGTTCGTACCCCCCAACAGCTCGGTCAAGAGCGCCGCCTATCCCGACGCCCTGTTCACCGCGGGCACCGTGGCGATGAGCTTCGCCGGCGACTTCCTGCTGCCGACCATCGACCCGGCGCTCAAGGCCGAGCTGTACGGCGTCACCTTCCAGCCGCGCGACGCACGCGCCGCGACCGACCTCGGGGGCAACGCCGTGGCGGCGACCCGGCACACCGACAATCCCGAACTGGCCGCCGCCTTCCTCAAGTTCCTGGTGGAGGAGGAGAACATGGCCCGGTTCTGCGAACAGGGCGTCATGCTCCCCACCCGCCCCTCCCTGCTGAAGCGACGGCTCGACTACGCCGTCCGCCCCGACCTCATGTCCGTCTACGCGGAGCAGGCCACGGCCCTCACGCCCGCCATGACGGCCCAGGTGGCCGTCTCCTCCTTCGGCCGCATCAACAGCGTGCTGCAGGACGAGCTGGAGGCGGCCTTCGTCAACCACCAGCCCGCAGACGTGACCCTCCACAACATCGCCGACTCAACCCGAACCGCGCTGGCCTCCGCATAGGGCAGCCGTCCCGCACCCAGGAGCCGTCATGGCCACCACTGTCTCGCCGCCGCGCGCCACACGTCCGACGGCCCCGGTGAGCACCACGCCGTCCTCGAACGCGCGACGGGCGGCCCGCCTCCGGGAGACCCTCGCCGCCTACTGCACCCTCGGACCCAACCTGGTCCTGGTCGCCGTCTTCCTGCTGGTCCCGCTCGTGATGGCCGTCGTGCTGAGCTTCCAGTACAGCACCGGTCTCGCGGCCCCCACCTGGGCGGGACTCGCCAACTACCGCCAGCTCGCGGACGATCCCGTCTTCTGGCGCACGGTCCTCAACACCGCCGTCTTCTGCGTCGCGACCGTGCCCGTCGAGATGGCGGTCGGGCTCGGCGTCGCACTGCTCTTCAACAAGGTCATGCCCGCCCGCCCGTTGTGGCGCACCCTCGTCTACCTGCCGATGGTCATCTCCGGAGTGGCGACCGCCCTGGTCGGCACCCTGATGTTCGACCAGAACATCGGCCTGCTCAACAAGCTCGTCGCCGCCATCGGCCTGCCCACCGCACCCTGGCAGACCGACGGCAGCGCGGCCATGGCGTCCGTCGTGCTGATCACCCTGTGGATGCGCGTCGGCTTCAACATGGTGATCTACCTCGCCGGCCTGCAGGGCATCTCGCCCGAGATGTACGAGGCGGCCGAGGTGGAGGGGGCCTCCTACTGGCAGCGGCTGCGCCACGTCACCGTGCCGCTGCTCGGCCCCTCGACCTTCTTCCTGCTGATCATGAACGTCATCTACTCGTTCCAGGTCTTCGACACCGTCTACGTGATGACCCTCGGCGGCCCCGGCCACTCCACCGACGTGATGATCACCTACGCCTACCGGAACGGCTTCCAGGGCAGGCAGCAGGGCTACGCCGCCGCCATCGGCATCGTGCTCTACGTCATCGTCATGGCCTTCACCGCGCTCCAGTGGCGCTTCAGCCGCAACAGGGACACGGTCGGCTGACCCCCGCCCCCGCCCCGCCCCGTCGCCCCGTCGCCCCGTCACGAAGGACGCCGATGTCCGTCACCTCGCCCCCGCTCCCACCGGCCGTGTCCGTGCGCCGCGACCGCACACGTGTGCTGCGCACCGTCGCCGCCGCCGTGATCGGCCTGGCCATGGCCGTGCCCCTGTTCTGGATGGTGCTCGTCGCGTTCTCGCCGCTGGCGGACCTGCACTCGCAGCATCTGCGCTGGTGGCCCAGCGCGGTCACCCTCGACAACTTCCGCCGCGTCTTCCGGCTCCCGGTGTGGACCTGGACGATGAACTCGACCGTCATCACGGTCCTGGTCGTGGCCATCACCGTCTCCTGCAACCTGCTGGCCGGATTCGCCTTCGCCAAGATGCGCTTCCGCGGGCGCAACGTCCTGTTCCTGCTCATGCTCAGCACGATGACCGTCCCGGTCCAGGTGCTGATGGTGCCTCAGTTCAAACTCGTCAGCGCCATGGGGCTGTTCGGCAGTTTCTGGGCCGTCATCCTGCCCGCGTCCTCCACCGCCTTCGGGGTCTTCCTGGCCCGGCAGTTCATGCTCGGCATCCCCGACGAGATCCTGGAGGCCGCGCGGATGGACGGCGCCGGCCGGCTCCGCACCTTCTTCACCGTCGTCCTGCCCCTGTGCAAGCCGCTCGTCGCGGTGCTGTCGCTGCTGACCTTCCTCAGCCAGTGGAACGACTTCGCCTGGCCGCTGACCGTCCTCAAGGACGAACGGCTGTACACCCTGTCCGTCGGCATGCAGTTCGTCAACGGCCAGTACACCGCCGACTACGGCGCCATCATGGCGCTCGCGCTGCTGTCCATCCTGCCCATGGTCGTCCTCTTCCTCTGCTTCCAGAAGTACTTCGTCCAGGGCTTCGCACGATCGGGAATCAAGTGAGCACTCCAGCCCCCGTCCACTACCTCAGCACCCTGTCCTTCCCGGACCGCTGGCTCGACGAGCTGCGCACCCGCCACCCCGGGCTCCAGGTCACGCAGGTGCGCGCCGACTCGGCGGCCGAGGTGCCCGGCGAGGTGTGGCGGCGCACCGAGATCCTGCACACGGGCGCCGTCTTCCCCGGCCGCACCGCCGACGTCCCCAACCTGCGCTGGATACAGCTCGACACCTCCGGCGCCGACCACCTGCGCGGCACGACCGCGTGGGACCTGCCCGTCCCGCTGACGTCCATCGGGGGCATCTCCCCGGTGCCGATGGCCGAGTACGTGATGATGATGCTGCTCGGTCTCGCACACCGCCTGCCCCGGGCCGTCGACATCCAGCGCGGCGGCCGATGGCCCTCCCTCGCGGAGCGGTGGAACACACTGATGCCGCGCCAACTGCGCGGCGCCACCGTCGGGATCGTCGGCTACGGCCGCATCGGCAAGGAGATCGGCCGCCTCGCCGGACAGTTCGGCCTCACCGTCCTGGGCCTCAAGCGCGGACGCGGCACCCGCGCCGGGGAGTTCTTCGACGGCACCGGCGCCCCCGGTACGGGCACGACGGCCACCGCGGGAGCCGACACGCACGCCGCCGAGCTGTACACACCGGCCGAACTCCACGCCTTCCTCGCCCGCTGCGACTACCTCGTCGTCACCTGCCCGCTCACCGACGAGACCCGCGGAATGATCGACGCCGCGGCGCTCGGCCACCTCAAGGACGGCGCCATGGTCGTCAACGTCTCGCGCGGCGGCATCGTCGACGAGACGGCACTGCGCGACGCGCTGCGCTCGGGCCGCGTCGCCGGAGCCGCCCTCGACGTCTTCGACGAGGAACCCCTGCCCGCCGGCCACCCCTGGTGGGACGAGCCGAACGTCCTGCTGACCCCGCACGTCGCGGGCTTCGCCCCCGACTACGAGCGGCAGACCCTCGAACTGGTCAGCGCCAACGTCGCCCGTTTCCTGGACGGACGGGAACTGCTCAACCTGGTGGACCGGGCCCATGGCTACTGAGTTCTTCCTGGCACCGCAGCGCCGGCGGGCCGTCCTGAACAGGCTCCGGCACCGGGGCACCGTCAACGTGCAGGAACTGTCCGACCTGCTGCGCATCTCCCCGTCCACCGTACGACGCGACCTGCGGGACCTCGAACTGCGGGGCATGCTGCGCCGGGTGCACGGCGGGGCGACGGTCCTGGACGGTGCCGCGGAACCGGATCAGCCCCTGCGGGCCGCCGCGCACCTGCTGGAGAAGGGACGCATCGCGCAGGCCGCGCTGCCGCTGGTCCGCGACCACAGCACGGTGCTCATCAGCGGAGGGACGACGACCGAGACCCTGGCCGCCCGCCTCGGCGAACGGCGCGGCCTCACCGTGGTCACCAACTCGCTGCCGATCGCGCAGGTGCTGTCGGCGGCCTCCTCCGTCGACGTGATAGTCCTCGGCGGCGTCCTGCGCCACCGGGAGCAGTCCCTGCTCGGGCACCTCGTGGAAAGGGCGCTGAGCGAGCTGCAGATCGACCAGATCTTCACCAGCGCCTTCGGCCTGGACGCCGACGCGGGACTCACCGGCGCGCACGTCGACGAGGCGCAGACCGACCGGGCCCTGCTCGCCGCCGCCCGCCGCATCGTCGTCCTGGCCGACGAGTCCAAGCTCGGGCGGCGCGGTCCGGTCCGGCTGGCCCCGCTGACGAAGGTGGCCACCCTCGTCACCGACGCCGGCCCGGACCACCCGGTGTGCGCCGCGCTCACGGGCGGGGGAGGCGACGTGATCGCCGCCTGACCCGCCCCGGCGACCGGACCGCCGTCCCGGCAGGCCACCGCGGCCCGGCCGGGTCGCCCTGCGGTCGCGCGACCGGAGCCCGTTTCGCCCCAAGGAGAGAAGAACCCCCATGCCCCTGGTCCCCACCGCCGCCCTCATGGAGGAGGCAGTCCGCGCCGGGACGGCCGTCCTCGCCTTCAACGTCGTCACGCTGGAGCACGCCGAAGCCGTGGCACGAGCCTGCGAGCGCACCTCGGCCCCCGCGATACTCGCCGTCAGCCACAACGCCGTCCGCTACCACCACGACGATCCCGCACCGCTTCTCGCGGCCTGCGCGAAGGTCGCCCACGGCAGCGGCGCCCCGCTCGCCCTGCATCTGGACCACGTCGAGGACGAGGAACTCGCCCTGCGGGCCCCCGAACTCGGCTGCTCCTCCGTCATGTTCGACGCCTCCCGCCTTCCGCACGAGGCGAACGTCGCACGGACGGCGGCAGTGAGCGCCCGCCTGCACGAGGACGGTGTCTGGGTCGAGGCCGAACTCGGCGAGATCGGGGGCAAGGACGGGGTCCACTCGGCCACCGCGCGCACCGACCCGGGCGAGGCCGCCGACTACGTCCGGGCCACCGGCGTGGACGCCCTCGCGGTCGCCGTCGGCAGCTCACACGCCATGACGACCCGGACCGCCGTGCTCGACACCCGGTTGATCGCGGCCCTGCGTGACGCCGTGGACGTGCCGCTCGTCCTGCACGGGTCCTCGGGCGTGCCCGACGACGCCCTCGTGGAGGCGGTCGCGCACGGCATGCGGAAGATCAACTTCGGTACGCACCTGAACGCGGCCTTCACCCACGCCCTGCGCGAGAGCCTGTCGGACAGGACGGGCGTCGACCCCCGCCGCGGCCTCGGCGCCGGCCGGACCGCGGTCACGGACACGGCCGCCGACCTGCTGCGGCTGCTGTGCCGCGCCCCGAGCACGGCCTGACCGGCACCGCCTGACCGGCACCGCCCGACCGGGCAGCGCCCGACCCGGCACCCGGCCGGGCGCCGGACGGCAACCCCCGCGGGGCGCCGCCCGAGCGCCCCCACCGCCCGTTTCCGAGCCGCACCGACCGCCTCGTACGAGGCAGGAGACCGCCCCATGGCACCCGCAACCCCCACGCCCCACGGCGCCCCCGTCCCCGACCCCCGCGCCCTGCTGACCACCCTCGGTGAACGCGTACTGGAACGCGAGGGCATCCCCATGTTCCTGACCCTCCAGACCGCACCGGCACCGGACCGGACCCCGGACCACGCCGATCCGAACCCGGAGTCGCCCGAGCCGGGACAGGAGGGCGGGCAACTGGCGGACCTGCTGCGGCACTACCGCGAGACGCTGACGCCCGACGCCCCGGACGACTCCGAGCCCGCCCTCATCGAGGTGCTCCAGGTGATGGGGGCGGCCCACCTCTTCCCCCAGGCCGCCAACACCCCCAAGGAGAACGACCAGTGACCCCGGACACCTCCCCCGCCCCGCACCCGGTCGCGCAGGACAGGCGGCCGTCCTTCTCCGGCCAGGAACAGGGCCTGCGTTCCGGCCGGTTCGTCCGGGTGGTGAACTACCACAACACCCCGCACGCGGACGTGGCGAAGATCCGGGGCGAACTCGCCCTGCTCGCAGAGCACTTCGACCCGGTTGGCCTGGACGACCTCGACCTCTTCCGCACCACCGGGGTCTGGCACAAGGACCGGCCCGGGATCATCCCCGTCTTCTACGAGGGCTACCGCAACAACGCGGAGGTCGCCGCCCCGCTCGCCGACGAAGTCGGCCTGACCGCCTGGTTCTTCGTCTGCACGGCGTTCCTCGACGTGCCGGTCGCGGAGCAGTACGACTACGCGGGCGCCCACAACATCGACCTCGTGGAGGAGGACCGGCGCGGCGACCGGCTGGCCATGACGTGGGACGACGTCGCGTCCCTCAGCCGGCGTCACGTCGTGACGCCGCACACCGCGAACCACGCGGAGGCGGCCTCGCTGCACACCGGGGCCGACCTGGAACGCGAGATCTTCGAGCCCAAGCGGCGCATGGACGAGGTCACCGGCCAGGACGCGGCGTCCACGGCATTCCTCTGGGGCACCCCCTACGGGGCGAACCCCGCCGTCGACGCGGCCCTCCGGGACGCCGGTTACCGCTACCAGTTCGGCAACACCATGATCCAGCACCTGGGTTGAGCCGGGCCGCGCAAGGTGGGCGCGGCGCCCGCACCGGGCCGCGCCGACAACGGGACGGTGGCCCGGCCCTGTTGGGGGCCGGGCCACCGTCCCGTTCTCATCGCGGCAGGGGGCGCAGGTACTGCACCATCGTGTTGCCGAAGAGGAACCGGTACCCGGCGTCCCGCACCGCCTCGTCCGCCGGGCTCGCCCCCGTCCAGGAGGTCCCCTCCAGCCAGGCCGTCGCCGGGGCGGAGCCCCCGGCTGCCCGGTCCATCAGCCGCTTGGGACCGGTCACCTCGCGCTCGACGTCCGCCGGGGTGCGCACATCGCGGGCCGGTGCGTGGGAAGCGGTGTGCGGTGTGACCACGTGCCCACGCCGCCGCAGGTCGGCGATCTCCTCCCAGCTCATGGCGATGCGCTCGCCCCGGACGTTCCCCTCGACGAGCTTGATCCGGTGCGACGAGGCGTACGCGTGCTGCTGGTCCGCCGGAGTGTCCACGAACTGCGTGCACACGAAGAACCAGCCGGTGACTCCCGCCTCCTCGCATGCCGCGGCGGCGATGTCGTAGTTGTCGCGATACCCCTCGTAGAAGACGGGCAGCAGTCCGGCGCGGCCGTCACGCCATGTCCCGGTCAGTGCGAAGTGCTCCAGCGCCTCCGCGTCGACCCGTCCGAAGCGCTGTGCGCAGGAACGCAGCTCGTCGACGAGTTCGTCCTGCCAACTCGCGGGCGTGTTGTGGTAGTTCATCAGGCGGAGGAAGTTGCCGGCGCGCAGGTCGGCGGCGGTTTCCGAGGCGCCGACGGCCCGGCACCCCGAGAGGGGGGAGCCGACTGCCGTCTCCGTCCGCGCCTCGGCCGGCGTGCCGTCGGCCGTGAGCGTCGCACCGTCGGGCCCCAGAACCGTGTAGGCGAGCGCCTGAAGGGCCGCGACGACACCGGCCTCGGCATGCGGAGCCTCCGGGGCGAGCCGCGCGTGGAACTCCTCGAAGAGTTCGGCGAGTTGGCGGTCGCTGACGGAGCCTGCCACCCCGTCGTGCCGCGGGGCATCCTCGCGCCCCGGCACCGCCGCCGGTGTGGTCGGTGCGGCCGACGGGGCCGCTGCTGTGCCGGCGGCGACGGAACGCAGGGACACGAGCATGGGCACGCCCCGACGCCTGGCCACCAGATCCATGCTGGCCTTGAGCGCTGCTTCGGGGGAGAGGGGGATCGGGCGGGATGACGACATGAGGGTCCTTGGGTGAGCGTGCACGGACCTCTTCACTGTGCTCGTGTGCGCAGACAGGTGACAGGATCGAGGCGTATCTGCTCGGTATTGCTCATGTCGGCGGCGGCCGGGGCCGTCGGACATCCACGTCCGCTGGGCCTCCCGGCACCGAGAGGCGCGCGGGCGGCCGGTGTCAGCCTGCCGCTCCCTTCGCGGCCCCACCGGGGCGGACCTCGGCCGGACCGACGACCATCCAGGGGTGGAGCGCGGGGCCGACGACGGAGACGACGACGGCCATGCCTGCCGCCACCCAGTAGTCGATCTCGTCGACTCGCCCGCGCAGTGCGGCCGTTACCACCAGGGCGAGTGCGACGACGCCGAGTTTCAGCAGGATGAGCCTCGGCAGGGACACGTGGAGTTCGCCCTCGCGCCCCTCGCGACGGCGCCTGCGTGTGCGTGCCCGCTCAAGGAGCGGGGCGACGACGAGGATGATCAGCAGCAGCCGTTCGGCGTGCTCCCAGAGGGAGGCGCCGTGGTTGTAGGCCCACAGACCTCCCATGAGCAGACCGAGCAGGGGATAGCTCAGGAACACGGACCTCGGGCGGCCGACCCCGTGCGGAGCCGTGCCCTTGGGCGGCGCGGTCGCGGTCGTCAGCAACTGGTCGCTGGTCCTGCTCATCAGAATCCGATCGTCGAAGGGCGGGGAAAGTGCATGTCGGCGCCGGGTGCCGGGGCCGGGAGGGACGTGCGGGGCGATATCGCAGAGCACGGGTCCGGGGCGCACGGGCATCCGTGGTCACGAACGTCATCCTGCCTCATTCTGGCAGTCATGACAATTGGCAACCGTGACACGAGGGTTGACTGTGCGCTGCCGCGGCCTTCGCCGCGTCAAGGAGTCGACTCCCCTTCTTCGCGGGCCCGTTGGAGCGTTCGGTGCCGCTGGCGAGTGGCGGGACATCGTCAGGAGGGGAGGCAGTCGACGCCGAAGTGGGCGAAGGGGTGTCCGTGTCGCCGGGCCTTCGCTCCTCGCCCAGGACCAACCGCAGCACTTTTAAAGGGAGTTGGGCGGCGGGCGCCGGGTGGCGGGCGCCGGTTCCAGCGGGGCCAACTGATTACGGGCCGGCTGTTTCGTCGACCGGATTCGGTGACGTCCCCACCAGTTTGCGAAGGAAGCGGTCAACCTGGTCCTCAAGCGGGGGCCACTCCCCGTCGGGCTGGTTGACCCGCATGGACACCGTGCCGTGCACGGCGGCGCGAAGGTCGAGGGCCACCGTGGAGGCGTCGTCGACGGGGGCCAGGCCGGCGTCCATGCACCGTTGCACCGCGGCCGTGGTCGTGCGCCCGAGTTCTTCCTTGAAGCGCATGCCGTCGCGCTGGTTGAGGGTGCTCTCGTGCAGCACCTTGTAGAGCCCCGGGTGGTCGCGTGCCCAGGTGCCGAGGACGAGGGTGCGCGCGCGCAGTTGGGCGACCGGGCCGTCCGCGTCGCGCTCCGCCCGCTGCACGGCGAGCATCAGGTCCTGGTGGCAGCGCTCCAGTGCGGCCAGCACGAGTGCGTCTCGGTCGGGAAAGTGCAGGTACACCGATGTCGCGGCGACGTTGATCTCCCGTGCGACAGCCCTGAGGGACAGGGCCTGGTCGTCGCCGAGTTCGTCGAGCATGCGGAGCGTGGCGGCGACGACCTCCTCTCGGAGGCGTTCGCCCTGCCCACGGGGATTGCGCCCGCGTGGCTGCTGTTTGTTCGGTGACCTGGCGTCCACGGTGAGCGATTGTATCCGCACAACCGTTGCCCTACAGTCGTAGCGCTACAGCTGTTCAGTCATGAGGGGGAGCAATGGCGGGCGCACGGGCGGAAGAGAACAAGCGGACCGTTCTGGCCTTCTACCAGGCCGCGATCAACGACAAGGACCACGACGCGGCCTCGAAGCTGCTGAGCCACCGCTACCTACAGCACAACCCCCGGATCGCCGACGGCCTGGAGGGCTTCCGGGGGTTCGTCGAAACCCTGAAAGCCGACTTCCCGCACCTCCGCGCCGAGGTCAAGCGGATCTTCGCCGAGGGCGACCACGTGATCGCCCACGTCCACGGCGTACGGGTGCCCGGCGGCCCCGGGACAGCGATCGTCGACATCTTCCGTCTGGAGGACGGGCGGATCGCCGAGCACTGGGACGTGATGCAGCAGATCCCCGGCGAGGCGCGCAACCAGAACGGCATGGTCTGAGCGGACGACGTGGTTCACCAGGGCGACCCGGGGGTGCACGGGGCGCCCGTGCCTCGTGCGCGCGCCCGGGGCCGCGAGTCGCCGGGCGGGGCTGACGACGGCGGGCGTTCGCCGCGCCCAAGGCGCTGTTGTAAAGGGGGAGTTGCCGGGTACCCGATGCCCCGGGCCCCGGACGCACCAACTCCGCCGTCCACCCGGCCCGTCACACCAGCAGCACCGCATCAGGCACGCCCAGTGCGTGGCCGCCCGCGCGGGGCGGCCGCGCGCCGAGCGGTGGCCGGACCCGGGGTGCCGCCGTTCCACGCCGTTGACCTACGTGAACCTCCACCACACCCCGCGGGAGAGACACCGGTGCGTACAACGAACGGTCCGTCGAGACATCCGGCCCGGCCCGACGACACGAGCGGCAGGGCCAGACTCGGCCAACTGCTGCGCGAGTTGCGCCAGCGGGCCGGTATGACGCAGGAGCAGCTCGCCGGGCTGTCCACGATCAGCGTGCGGGCCATCAGGGACCTGGAACAGGGCCGGGTGGCGGCGCCCCGGCAGGACACCATCCGGCTGCTCACCGACGCGCTGCGCACCGGTCCCGCCACCCGGGCCCAGCTCGAACAGGCGGCGCGGGCGGAGGAGACCGCGTCCGACATGCCGCCCGTCATCCTGAGTTCCTCCGCGTCCCGCGTGCACGAGATCAGCAACTCCGTCGAGCTGCTCGCCACCGGCGCGACACGGATGCTCCAGCTCACCGGCCTGCCCGGGGTCGGCAAGACCGCGACGGCCCAGCACGTGGCCGCGACCCTGCGCGACGCGCACGACGTCGGCGTGGTCTGGGCCGACCTGAGCGACACGTCACGGCTGTACGGGGAGCCGCCGGCCCCCGGCCCGCGCCCGCCCGTCGCCGAACTCGTCGTCTCCGCCGCCCGCGACGGCGATCTCTCGGTGGTGGCGGGCGAACTGGTCGACGAGATCGCCGATCGCCGCATGCTGCTGGTGCTCGACGGCGACGACCCGGACCGGAGCGCTGTCCGGGTCGCCGAGGAGTTACCGCAGTTGCTGGGCGCGTGCCCCGAGCTCGTCACCATGGTCACCGCCCGGGGCGGCGGGACGGTGCCGGGGGCCGCCCACATGGCGCTGGCGGGACTGCCCGCCGAACCGGGCTCGGACACCGGTCCGGCCATGCGGCTGATGACGACCGCCGTGCGGTGCGCCTGCCCCGAACTCGCCGTCGACTCCGGGACGCGCGACACGCTGGCCGGGATCTGCCGGTCCCTGGACGGCGTCCCGTACGCGCTCGAACAGGCCGCCCAGTGGCTGCCGGTGACCTCACCGGGCCGCATCCAGGAGGCCGCGGCCGACGACCCGCTCGCGCTCGTCGGCGACCTCTACACCGAGGAACTGCGTGCCGCGCTGCCGCCCTGCGACTCGTACCAGGGCCGGGCCCTCGAAGCGCTCTGCGCCCTCGGTTCCGACGCGACGCTCCGCGAAGTCGCCGCCACGCTGGAGGCGCCCCTCCCCGAGGCCGTGCGCACGCTGCGGGCACTCCTGCGCCGCGGTCTCGTCCGCCGCGTTCCGGCCGCGGACGACGACCGCTTCACCGTACTGAACCTCGTCCGCCACGCGCTGACCGTCGCGGGACCGCACCACGACGGCCACCGCGTGGCCGGCAGCACGGCGAAGGACGGCTGAGGCGGTCGTCCGCACCCTCCACGCCCGGCCGGACATCACCGGCCGGGCGTCTGTCGTACCGGCACCGTGCCGCCCGCCCCTGCGCGGTGACCTGCGCCGCGACGTCCGCCCTGCCGGTGCGACCGGGTTCCGGGCCGCCTTCTGCCGGGCTCCTGCCGGTCGGAGTGCCGCCCGGCGGCGGCCGTCTTGCCTAGCTTCGACTGTCGTGACCGAGCGCGCCGAACCGACCGACGATCCCGACTTCCTGGAGTGAACCGTGGCCGACGTCCCCCCTTTCCGCCGCAGCCGCCCGCTGCGCCTTCTGGTCACCGGCGTCTCGTCGGACGCGCACACCTGGAACCTCGTCTATCTCCAGGCTCTCCTGGAGGAGATGGGCCACGAGGTCGTCAACCTCGGAGCCTGCGTTCCCGACGAGCTGCTCGTGCGGACGTGCCGGGCGGTGGGCCCCGACGCGGTCGTCATGAGTTCCGTCAACGGTCACGGCTGGCGGGACGGAGCGCGTGCGGTGCGTGCCCTGCACGAGGCACCGGGGCTCGCCGCGACGCCCGCCGTGATAGGCGGCAAGCTGAGCATCGACGGTCCGCACGGTCCCGACCTGTGCTCGTCCCTGCTGGCCGCCGGATTCGACGAGGTCTTCGAGGACTGCGACCCACGGACGGCGCTCGCCGGCTACCTCGCCACCGTGCGCCCCGGGGTGACGGTATGACGGACGCGACGGACACGGCGGAGGCGAACTTCGGCGACGTCGTCCTGGCCGCCGCGGCGGACCGGCGACTGGTCGTCCAGCCGCGGATGGGAATGTCCCGTCCCGAGGAGATGCGGCGCGGTCTGGCCGCCACGCGCGGCGCGGCGGCCAGGACGGTCGGCACGATCACCCTGGACAGCTACACCCGTGTCGGCGACCACGACGCCGCCCGCGCCGCCCTCGAAGCCGGGGCCGACCTCAACGGCTACCCGATCGTGGCCCACCCGCCGGAGGTGACCGAGGCGGTCGTCGAGGGCATCCGGGGGCCGGACTTCCCGGTTCAGGTGCGGCACGGGTCGGCCAGTCCGCAGTACATCGTCGACGCCCTCACCCGCGTCGGACTGCACGCCACCGAGGGCGGCCCCGTCTCGTACTGCCTGCCGTACAGCAGGCTCCCCGTGGCGGACTCCGTCACGGCGTGGGCGGAGGCCTGCCGCGTCCTCGGCGATCTCGGTGAACACGGCCCGAGGGCGCACCTGGAGACCTTCGGCGGCTGCATGATGGGCCAGCTCTGCCCACCGTCGATGCTCGTCGCGATCAGCGTCCTCGAAGCCTGCTTCTTCCGGCAGTTCGGCATCGACAGCGTCTCCCTCAGCTACGCGCAGCAGACGGACCCGGTCCAGGACGCCGAAGCGATCGCCGCTCTGCGCGCGCTGGCCGACGAGTTCCTGCCGGACCTGAGCCTGCACATCGTCGTCTACGCCTACATGGGCGTGTTCCCGCGCAGCGCGGAGGGCGCCACCCGGCTCGTCCGGGACGCCGCCGCGCTCGGTGTCCGCGCGGGCGCCCACCGGCTCATCGTCAAGACGACCGCGGAGTCCCGGCGCATCCCGACGATCGCCGAGAACGTCGACGCCCTGCGCGCCGCGGCCGAGACGGCCGAGCGGACCCGGGCGGTCGAGCCGGCCGCGACGCCCCCCGCCGACACCGGCATCCTCGCCGCGGCGCGCGCCCTCGTCGAGACCGTCCTCAGCGGTGACGCCGACGTCGGCCGGGCGCTCGTCGGCGCGGTCCGGCGGGGCGTGATCGACGTGCCCTACTGCCTGCACCCCGACAACCGGGGCCGCACGAGCGCGACGGTGGGCCCGGACGGACGCCTGCACTGGACCCGGACGGGCGGCCTGCCCCGCGCCGTCACCCAGGAGGACACGGCCCGCACGGGCCACGACTCCTCGGACGACCTCCTCCGATCGCTCTACTACGTCCAGCGGCGCTTCGACCGCGCGGCGGCGGGCGCCGCCGGGTGAGCGCGGCGGACCGCCGGCCCGCCGGGCCGGCGCGCATCGCGCCCCGAAACCCCTGACCTCCCCTCCCGACCAGGAGAGAACATGACGACGACCACGAACCCGACGACCAGCACGAACCCGGGCACGGCCCCGTCCCCCGTCGACGTCCCCGGGCGCGACGGCGGACTGCCGCCGGCCACCCGCGAGCACCTGGCCGACCCGCGGACCCGCGCGGTGCTGCGCGTCCAGCACGAGGTGCTGGCCGCCGCGCGCGAGTACCTGACGCAGGCGCAGGACTGCACCGAACTCCTGCTGCCGGTCGTCGGACCGGTGACCGACCCCGGCGCCCGCGGGGCCAAGCAGGTCGACATCGACTACTACGGACAGCGCTACAAGCTCATGACCAGCGCGATCCTGTACAAGCAGGCAGCCCTCGTGGGCGCGGAGCGCTTCTTCTGCATCGCGCCCAACGTGCGCCTCGAACCGCTGGAGACCAGCAACACCAGCCGCCACCTCGCGGAGTTCCACCAGATCGACGTGGAACTCGCCGGGGCGGGCCGCGAGGAGGCGATGGACGTGGTCCAGGGCGTGGTACGGCACGTCGTGGAGCGGGTCGCACGGAACCGCGCGGCCGAACTGGCCGTCCTCGGCCGCGACACCGCCGCCTTCGACGCCGTGCTCGACGGCGGGGACTTCGAGCGCCGCCCGCACGCCGACGCCGTCGCCGCGCTGCGCGCGACGGGCTGTCCGCAGAGCCCGGACGCCGAGATCGACTGGCAGGGCGAGGCCCTCATCTCGGCCGCCTCCGCCCGGCCGTTCTTCCTGGTCGACTACCCCAAGGGCTCCCGCGGCTTCTACGACAGGGAGTCGCGGCAGCGGGCGGGGGAGCTGTGCAACTTCGACCTGATCGCCCCCGAGGGCTACGGCGAACTGTGCAGCGGCAGCGAGCGCGAGTCCGACTACCGCACCGTCATGGCCCGCATCCGGGAGACGGGCGAGAACCCGTCCAAGTACCGCTGGTACCTCGACATGGTCCGGGAGGGCATCCCCTCCAGCGCCGGCTTCGGCATCGGCGTGGAGCGCCTCACCCGCTGGGTCGCCGGGCTGGACTGCGCCTGGCAGGCGAGCGCCTTCCCGAAGGTCCCGGGGGTGGTGGCGCCGTGACGACCCCGCTTCGTGCGCCGTCCTTTCCCGAACAGGCCGTGCGCGCCCGTGCCCGGGACGGCGCGGCCGCGGTCTTTCCCCCGCGCGACGCCTACGGACACGTCCTGTTCGGTGCCGAACCGGACGGCCGGAACGGCGACGGGGACGCGCTGGACACCATGCGGCTCGTACCGCCGGTCTTCGTGCCGGAACGCCTGGAGAAGCTCGTCGACCTCGGGCGCGAGCCCCTGCACAGCGACGTCGACCTGCGTACCGGGATCGGTGGGTTCACCTCCCAACTGCCGTGCTACATCTCGGCGTTCGGGTCGACCCAGGTCGCCTCGGCCGGGCTCGGCACCGCGGTCGCCAGGCAGGCGGGCCGGCTCGGCGTCCCCCTCGTCATCGGCGAGAACATCGCCCCGATGAACGGCTACGGACGGATCGAGGACACCGCCGGCCGCGGCCTGCTCGACCGGATTCGCGCCTACGCCGACGCGGTCGCCCCCGGGACCGGAGGCGTCGTGGTCCAGCAGAGCACCGAGGACGCCGACGCCGAGGTGTGGAACCTCGTCTACAGCGACCCGGGAACCCTGGCGCTCCTGGAGAGCGGACGGCTCGGCTTCGAACTCAAGGTGGGCCAGGGCGCCAAGCCCGGACTCGGCGGGATCACCGTCGTGGACCGCGAGCGGGCCGCCGACCTCGACGGACAGTTCACCGTCGAGCCGGTCTACGGCGCGGAGGCCGGCGACCGGCTGCGCTTCGCGACACCGGGTACGTTCACCAGCGAGATCCTGCGGCAGCAGATTCGGCTGATGCGCAACAACTTCCCGCGTGCCAGGGTCTGGGTGAAGCTCATCCCCGGACGCGACGTCGCGGACGCGGCCCGCGTCGCCTGGGAGGCGGGCGCCGACGCGGTGACCGTCGACGGCGCCGAGGGCGGCACCGGCTGGGCGCCGACAGCGGCGCTCGACGGCCTCGGCCTCCCGCTCGGGGACTGTCTGCGGCGCATCGCGGAGCCTGCGGGCTGCCTGCTCGCCTCCGGCCGGATGTGGGAGGGCCTGCGCGCGGTGAAGTGCCTCGCCCTGGGGGCCCGCGCCGTCGGCTTCGGGCGGGCCGCCCTGCTCGCCGCGGACGAGGACCCCGAACAGGGGCTGGAGCGGCTGATGGAGGCGTTCGCCCTGGAGTCGCGGCTGCTGATCAGCGCTCTGGGCAAGTACGGGACGTCGGCCCTGTCGCCCGAGGACGTGTGGGACCCCGCACCCCTTGACGATCTCTCAACTCCCTTTCTGAATAGGTCAGTTAGTTCGCACTGGCGCGGGGAAACGGAAGCGGTGAAGGGCGAGGGAGTCGGCGGGGGACGGGGACGGTCATGACGGAACGCGTGGACGGCCGGTCGGCGGCGGACGGCGACGGGAGTCCGGACGGCGTGCCGGGCACCACGGCCGGACCGCGCGTGCGCGCCGAGGAACCCGCCCCGCCCGCGGACGCCCCACCCGCGGACGCCCCGCACGAGGACGCGGCGGCGCCCACGGGCGGGCCGCTGTCCGCGCGCTACCTGGCCTTCGTCTCCGCGACCGGACTCTCCTCGCTCGGCGACGCCGCCTGGGTCATCGCCCTCACGGTGACGCTCACCCGGCTCAGCGACGCCGCCGTGGCGGGCGCCGTGATGGCGCTGTCCGGAGTACCGCGCGTCCTCGCGATGCTCGGCGGCGGCGCCATGGCCGACCGCCGCGGGGCCCGCTGGACCATGATCCGTACCGACCTGCTGCGCTGCCTGGTCATGCTGGTCGCCGCCGGCGCCGTGTACGTCTGGGCGCCCAGCATCCCGCTGCTGGTCTGCCTCGCCGCGCTGCTGGCCTTCCTGGGCTCGTTCTTCGTTCCGGCGTCCGGGGCGCTGCGCCCGCGACTGCTGCCCGAACGTCATCTCGTCCGGGGCAACGCCCTCTACCTGATCGGTCTGCGGTCCGGTCAGGCGGCGGGCGGCCCGGTCGGCGCGTGGCTGCTCGGGCTCGGCGGGCTGGTGGCGGTCGCGCTGGTCAACGCGGGCAGCTTCCTCCTCTCGGCCTTCGCCACCCTGCGGTGCGCGCCGAGGAGCATCGACCGTACGACGGTCCGCCCGGCCGACGACGAGGCGGACGGGCCCGCGCCCCCGCCCGCGAGCACGCTGCACCGCATCGCGGAAGGCGTCCGGTACGTCCTCGGCAACCACCGGCTCACCGTGCTGATGGGGGTCGTCGCCCTCACCGAACTCGCGGGCGCCGGCCCGCTCAACATCGGACTCATCCTCATCTCCGACCGGATGGGGGAGAGCGCGTCCGGCGCGGGCCTGCTGCTGACCGGGTACACCGTCGGCACCACCGTGACCTTCCTGGCCGGCCTGGTCCTGCCGGTGGGCCGCCGCGCCGGCGTCGTCGCCCTGGCCGCCATGGCCGGCTCCGGGATCGCCCTGGCGGCCATCGGGCACAGCGGCGAACTGGGCGTCACCGTCGCGCTGTACGGCCTGTTCGGCGCGTGTTCCGCGCAGGCCGGCCTGGTGCTCGTCTCGCTGGTGCAACGGCTGCTGCCCGACCACGCCAGGGCCCGGGTCATGTCGATCATGTCGCTGCTGATCTTCGGAGCCGTCCCGATCGGCAACCTCACCACCGGTGTCATGATCCAGTGGCTCGGCGTCCCCACCACCCTGACCGTGCAGGCGCTCCTCAGCCTCGCGGGCGCCGCGCTCTTCGCGGGCGACCGCGCGCTGCGCCGCTCGTCCCTGGAATGAGGCGCCATGACGCACCGCACCCCGGCCGACGACCTCGGTGACCCGGCGTCCGGAGCGTGGCCCCCACTCGCGGAACTCAGCCGCATGCTGCGTACGGGCGCGACGAGTTCGGCCGAGCTGACCGGCATCGCCCTGGCCCGGATCGCGGAGCGCGACCCCCTGCTGTCGTCGGTCCTGGCGCTCGACCCGCGCGCCGCGGACCGGGCCCGTGCCGCGGACCGCCGGCTGCGCCGCGGGTCCGCCCGCCCGCTGGAGGGAATCCCGGTCCTGGTCAAGGACAACATCGGCACCGCCGGACTCGCGACCACCGCGGGGTCGCGCCTCCTGCTGTCCTGCCCGCCCCCGGCCGACGCGGCCGTCGTCGCCGCCCTGCGGGCCGCCGGCGCGGTCACGGTCGGCAAGACCAACCTGTCCGAGTGGGGCAACTTCCGCAGTACGAACGGGATCGAGGGCTGGTCGGCGGTGGGCGGCCAGACCCGCAACCCGCACCACCTCGGGTACTCGCCCTGGGGTTCCTCCAGCGGGTCCGCCGCCGCAGTGGCCGCCGGACTCGCCCCGCTGGCCCTGGGCACCGAGACGGACGGCTCGATCGTGTGCCCGGCCGCGGTCTGCGGTGTCGTCGGCCTCAAGCCCGCCGCGGACACCCTGCCCTCCACCGGCATCGTGCCGATCGCACCGGGCCAGGACACCCCGGGCATCCTCGCCACCCGGGTCGAGGACGCCGCAGCCGCGTTCGCGGCCCTGCGCCCCGGCGAACCGCCCGCCGCGCACCCGGCGTCCGGCGTCCGTCTGGGGATCTGGACCGGGCGGCGGTTCGACGACGCCGCGCACGCCGCGCTCGCAAACGTCGCGGACCGGCTGCGCGACCGCGGAGTCCCGCTGACCCCGGTCGAGCTGCCCTTCGACCGTGAACGCCTCGACGACGGCCTGCACGCCATGATCGCCGGGTTCGGGCCCGCCCTCGACAGCTACCTGCGCGGGCGCCCGGGAGCCCCGGCCGGTCTGGAGGCCGTGATCGCGGCCAACCGGGCCGATCCGGACGAGCTGACGCTGTTCGACCAGGACCTCATGGAACTCGCCGCCCGCGCCACCGCCCGGGAGCGGGCGACCGTCCCGGCGCGCCGCGCCCGCGCGCGCTCGTGGGCGAGCGACGCGCTGCGACGCGTGCTCGACGACAACGCGGTCGACGCGGTCGTCGCGCCCACCGCGCCGCCCGCGTGGCCCCTCGACCACGGTGGCGGCGACCCGGCCGCGCCGTCGACGTCCACCCTCGCGGCCCTCGCCGGACGGCCGGTCGTCACCGTGCCCACCGGGGCCGACGCCCTTCTGCCCACCGGCGTCAGCGTCTTCGGCCCCGAGGAGACCGGCAGGGTCCTCGCGATCGCCGCCCTGGTCGAACGGGTCGCCGGCGACCGCAGGACGCCCACCTACGCGGCCCCGGCCACCGTGCCGGGCGAGCCGCCGCGCACCGGGGACCGGTAGCTTCTGCCGGTCGTTCTGCCGCCCCGACTGCCGTTCGCGGGGCGGACCTCTCCCTAGCGTCGTGTGTGGGCGATCCCCACCCGACATCCAAGGAGAGAACGACATGAGCTACGAGAACCCGTTCGACCGGGCAGACGGCCGCTTCCACGTCCTGGTCAACCACGAGAACCAGCACTCCCTGTGGCCGGCCCACCTGGACGTGCCCGAGGGATGGGACGTCGTCTTCGGCGAGGACACGCGGGACGCGTGCCTGGAGTACGTCGAACGCTCCTGGACCGACCTGCGCCCGGCCAGCCTGATCGCCCTGCGCGGCTGAGCGCCCGCCACATTCCCCGGACCCGCGCCCTTCCGGTGCGTCCCCCGGGGCCGCGGCTTCCGCCCGCACCCACCCCGGCGCCTCCTCGTGCCGCTTCCGTCTCCGTACCGCCTTCCGCCCCGCACGACAGGAGTTGAATCGTGACGACCACCGAGCAGCCGATCTCCGCACCGTCCGCGGGCGCCGGTCCTTCGGCGATCCACACCCGGGTCGCCCACTGGGCCACCTCCCGCCCCGGGGCGACGGCGCTGATCAGTGGCGACGTCCGCACGACCTACGCGGACCTCGACGCGCGTGCGCGGCGGTGGGCGGGCGTGCTCGCCCGCAGGGTGCGGCCCGGGTCGGTCGTCGCGATCGACCTCCCCCGGGACACCACGCTCGTGGTCGCCGTGCTCGCGGTGCTCAGGGCGGGGGCGGCCTACACGATGCTGGACCCGGCCCTGCCCGCGGCGCGGCGCGAGGAGATCTGCCGACGCGCCGGCGTCGAGGTGGTCGTCAGCGACCGCGAAGGCGCCCACACGGACCGCACCGTCGTCACACCGCACGAGGCGGACCGGGCGGACACCGCACCGGCGGGCCCGGACGACGAACGGGCCGACGTGCGCCCGGACGATCTCGCCTGCCTGATGTTCACCTCGGGCTCGACCGGCGAGCCCAAGGGCGTGCTCGCCACCCACGCCGCGATCACGTCGACGCTCGTCGGACCGGGATTCGCCGACTTCGGGGCCGACCGGGTCTGGCTCCAGAGCTCGCCCGTGTCGTGGGACGCGTTCGCGCTGGAACTGTTCGGCGCGCTGCTGCACGGCGCCACCTGCGTGCTCCAGCCGGGGCACGCGCCGGAGCCGGCCGAGATCGCCGACCTCGTCGCGCGGCACGGCGTCGACACCGCCTACTTCTCCTCCGGCCTGCTGAACTTCCTCACCGACGACCGGCCCGAACTCTTCGGCCGGCTGCGCCAGGTGATGACCGGCGGCGAGGCCGTCTCGGCGCCGCACCTGCGGCGGCTGCTCGCGGCCCACCCGGGGCTGCGCCTGGTCAACGGCTACTCACCGGTCGAGAACATGATCTTCACGCTGTGCCACGACATCTCCGCGCTCGACTGCGAGCGGGACCTCGTCCCCGTGGGAAGCGCCCTGCCCGGCAAGGACGTCTACCTGCTCGACGCCCTGCTGCGACCGGTGCCCGACGGCACGGAGGGCGAGATCTACATGGCCGGCGACGCGCTCGCCGTGGGGTACCTCGGCCGCGGCGCGCCGACCGCCGAGCGGTTCGTCGCCCATCCGCTGGGCGGGCCCGGTGCGCGCATGTACCGCACCGGCGACCTGGGCGTGCGCGGGGCGGACGGCCTCGTGACGCTGCGCGGACGGTCCGACCGCCAGGTCAAGATCCGCGGCTTCCGCATCGAACCCGCTGAGGTGGCGGCCGCGCTGCTCCGCCACCAGGACGTCCTGGGCGCGCACGTCCTGGCCGCCGAGACGCGTTCCGGCGACCACCGCCTCGCCGCCTACGTCGTCACCGCGGGCCCCCTCGACGACGTAGCGCTGCGGGCGCACGCGGCGGCCGTGCTGCCCCGGCACCTGCGGCCCGCGACCTACACCGTCGTGGACGGCCTGCCGCTCACGCCCAACGGCAAGGTCGACGAGTCCGCGCTGCCCGCCCCGGAGTCCGGCCCGGCCGGCTCCTCGCACGAGCGGCCCGCCGACGGCACCGAGGAACGCCTGTGCGCCCTCGCGTCGGGTCTGCTGGAGACCGAAGTGGGCCCCGGCGACGACCTGTTCGCCCTGGGCGCCCACTCCCTGACGGCGATGGCCCTGCTCAGCCTGATCCAGCGGGAACTCGGCGTGCGCCTGCTCACCACGGACGTCTTCGACGCCGCAACCCCGCGCGCGCTGGCCGAACGCGTCGACGCCGCACGCGCCGCGGCCGGCCCCGGCGACGGCCGGACACCGCGCACGGCCCTGACCGCGACCCGACGGGACGACGGCCCGGCCGAACTGTCGTCGGCGCAGGCACGCCTGTGGCTGCTGCACCAGACCCAGGCGCCCGGCACGTACACCATCCCTCTGGTGCTGCGGCTGCGCGGTGTCCTCGACCACGACGCCCTGCGCGCCGCGGTGGGCGACGTCGTCGATCGGCACGAGGCCCTGCGCACGGTGTTCGTGCCGGTGGACGACGTCCCGCGGCAACGGATCGAGCCCGCGGGCACCGCACCCGCCTGGGCCGAGCCCAGCGACCTGACCGGCCTCCCGCGCGAGGACGCCGAGCGGCGGCTCGTGGAACTGACCACCGAGGCCGCCACCCGCCCGTGGGACCTCGCCACCGAACTGCCCGTGCGCGTCCATCCGGTCCGGCTCGCCGCGGACGACCACGCGCTGGTCCTCCTGCTGCACCACGTCGCCGCGGACGGATGGTCGACCGGGCCGCTGCTCACCGACCTCGCCACGGCCTACCGCGCCCGCCGTGCCGGACACGCCCCGCGACAGGAGCCGCTGCCCGTCCAGTACGCGGACTACGCGGCCTGGCAGCGCGCCGAACTCGCCTCGGGCGCCGCCGACAGCGAACTCCGCCACTGGGAGCGGACGCTGACGGGCCTTCAGGGCGAGGGCCTGCCGCTCACCGACCGCCCCCGGCCCGCGCTGCGCACCGGCGAGGGCGACACGGTGGACCTGCGTCTGTCCCCGGAGACGTACGCGCGTCTTGAGGTTCTGGCGGCGGAGCACGGGGTGACGTTGTTCATGGTGGTGCACGCGGCGTTGGCGGCGTTGTTGTCGCGGTTGGGTGCGGGGCCGGACGTGGCGGTGGGCACGGTGGTGGCGGGTCGTCGTGATCCGGTGCTGGACCGGTTGGTGGGGTTCTTCGTGAACACGTTGGTGCTGCGTACGGACACCGGGGGTGATCCGGGGTTCGACGAGTTGTTGCGTCGGGTGCGGGGGGTGGACCTGGCGGCGTACGACCATCAGGACGTGCCGTTCGACCAGGTGGTGGAGCACCTGAATCCGGACCGGGGTCTGTCCCGGCACCCGTTCTTCCAGGTCATGCTCGTCCTCCAGAACACCCCCGCGGAACAGGCCGACTTCGCCGGGCTCGACGTCGACCACACCGTGGTCGATCCCGCCCGCGCCAAGTTCGACCTCACCTTCGAACTGACCGAGACCCGGCCCCGCGACGGCGGCCCCGCCGCGCTGGAGGGCGTGCTGAAGTACGCCACCGACCTGTTCGACCGCGCCACCGCCGAGCGCACCGCGGCCATGCTGGTCCACTTCCTCGGCCAGGTCGCCGAGGCCCCCGGGACCCCGATCGGGGCGGTCCCCCTCCAGGACGCCGACGCGCGGGCCCGCGTGCTCGCGGCAGGGCGCCCCGCCGCCCCTGCCGCCCCGGTGGCCGAGACCGTGCACGGGGTGTTCACCGAGCAGGCCCGCCTGCGCGGCGACGCGACCGCCGTGATCGGCGAGGACACCACGCTGTCCTACGCCGAACTCGACGCGCGGGCCGACCGCCTCGCCCGCCACCTGCGCGCACGCGGCGTCGACGGGAGCCGCCCGGTCGGCGTGCTGTTCCCCCGCGACTCCCGGCTGGTGGTCGCCGTGCTCGCCGTGCTCAAGGCCGGCGCGCCGTACATGATGCTCGACCCGCGCTTCCCCGCCGAGCGGCTGGCCGCCATGGCCGGACAGGCCGGTGTCGAACACGTCGTCACCGCGGAGCCCGCCGACCGGCTGCTCGACCGTCCCGGTCTCGGCGCACTGGACTTGATCGACGTCGTCGCCGAGGCCGACGCGATCGCCGCCCTTCCCGTCGGCGCTCCGGGTGTGGGTGTGTGTGGGGGTGATGCGGTGTGTGTGATGTTCACGTCGGGTTCGACGGGGCGTCCGAAGGGGGTGCGGGCGTCGCACGGTGCGGTGGTTGCGACGTTGTGCGGTCAGGGTTTTGCGGGGTTCGGGCCGGATGAAGTGTGGTTGCAGTGTTCTCCGGTGTCGTGGGACGCGTTCGCGTTGGAGTTGTTCGGGGCGTTGTTGCACGGTGGGGTGTGTGTGCTGGCGCCGGGGCATGTGGCTGATCCGGCGGTGATCGCTGATCTGGTGCGGGTTCATGGTGTGAGCACGGTGCATTTGTCGGCGAGTCTGCTGAATCACATGGTGGATGAGTTCTTGGGTGTGTTCGGGTCGGTGCGGTGTGTGCTGACGGGTGGTGAGGCTGCTTCGGTGGGGCATGTGGGGCGGTTGTTGGGGGCTTATCCGGGGCTGCGGTTGGTGAATGGGTATGCGCCGGTGGAGAACATGATTTTCGCGTTGTGTCATGAGGTGCGGGTGGGGGTGTGTGGGCGGGTGCCGGTGGGGCGTCCGTTGGCGGGGAAGTCGGTGTATGTGCTGGATGGTTTGTTGGGTCCGGTGCCGGTGGGGGTGCCGGGGGAGTTGTACATGTCGGGTCCGGGTCTTGCCGAGGGGTATGTGGGGCAGGCGGGGGCGACGGCGGAGCGGTTTGTCGCTGATCCGTTTGCCGGTGGTGGTCGGCGGATGTATCGGACGGGGGATGTGGGGCGGTGGCTCGGTGACGGGTCGCTGGAGTTGCTGGGGCGTGCCGACGATCAGGTGAAGGTGCGGGGCTACCGCATCGAACCCGCCGAGATCGAGGCGGCCCTCACCCGCCACCCGGCCGTGCGCTCGGCCGTGGTCGCGGCCCGCGCCGAGGGCATGCCCGAGGGCGAACTCCGCCTGGTGGCCTACGTCGTGGGCAGCCCCGAGCTGACCGAGGCCGGCCTGCGGGCCCACGCCGCGTCCGTGCTCCCCGAGCACCTGCGGCCCGGCGTGTACGTCCCGATCGACGCGCTGCCGCTGACCGCCAACGGCAAGCTCGACCGCGCCGCGCTGCCGGAACCGCCGCTGCCCGGGACCACCGGGCGCCGTACACCCGGCGACGCGCGGGAACAGATCGTGTGCGCCCAGGCCGCCGCGGTCCTCGGCCTCACCGACGAGCAGGTCGCGGCCGACGACAACTTCTTCGCCCTCGGCGGCCACTCGCTGCTCGCCGCGAAGTTCGCGAGCCGCCTGCGCCCGCTGCTGGGTGCCGAGGTCGGCGTGCGGGACGTCTTCGCCGCCGCCACCCTCGCCGATCTCGCCGCCGGGCTCTCCGGGGACGCCCCCCGCCGCCCGCTGGACCGCCGGCCGCGCCCGGAGCGCATCCCGCTCTCGCCCGCCCAGGCCAGGCTGTGGTTCCTCGGCCAACTGGACACCCGCGACGGCGCCTACCAGGTGGCGAACACGATCGACCTCGGTCCCGCCGCCGACGTCGACGCGCTGCGGTCGGCGCTCGCCGACCTCGTCGCGCGCCACGAGATCCTGCGCACCCGCTACCCCGCCGTCGAGGGCCGGCCCCGCCAGCTGATCGACGACGCCGCGCCCGTCCCCCTCGCCGTCCGGGACGTCCCGGCCGCCGAGCGCGCGGCCGCCGTCGCCGCCGCGGCGCGCACCCCCTTCGCACTGGCCGAACACCACCCGCTGCGGGCCGAGGTGCTGCGCTGCGAGGGGACCCACACCCTCGTCCTCGTGCTGCACCACATCGCCTGCGACGGCTGGTCCATGCCCGTCCTCGTGGACGACCTGGCCACCGCCTACACCGCACGCCGCGCGGGCCGGACCCCGCAGTGGTCCCCGCTGCCCGTCCAGTACGCGGACTACGCGCTGTGGCAGGCCCCCACACCGGAGTCCGAGAAGCGGTTCGAGGACCAGCTCCGGCACTGGGAGGACACCCTCTCCGGCGCCCCCGGCCTCCTCGCGCTCCCCACCGACCGCGGCCGCCCCGGCGACCCCACCCACGCGGGCGCCACCGTGCCGTTCCACCTCGACGCCCGGCTGCGCGAGCGGCTCGTCGCCCTGGCCCGCACGAGCGGCGTCACTCCCTTCATGGTGCTGCACGCCGCCTACGCGGCTCTGCTGACCCGGCTCGGCTCCGGCGAGGACCTGCCCATCGGCACCGTCGTCGCCGGACGCGACGACCCCGCCCTCGACGACATGATCGGGTTCTTCACCAACACCGTCGTGCTGCGCACCGACACCGGCGGCGACCCGACGTTCCGTGAACTCCTGGCGCGTGTGCGGGAAGTGAACCTCGCCGCCCACGACAACGCCGACGTCCCCTTCGAGCAGGTCGTCGAACGGCTGGCCCCGGCGCGCGGCGACCACCACCCGCTGTTCCAGACCATGCTGGTGCTCCAGAACAACGAACGGGCCGAGGCCGCGGTGGGCGACGGGAGCTGGCGGACCGTCCCGGTGCCCAACGAACAGTCCAAGTTCGACCTGACCGTCGCCCTGGAGGAAACGGCCGAAGGGTTCGACGGGCACGCCGAGTTCGCCACCGAGCTCTTCGACCCGACGACCGTGTCACGGCTGCTGCGGCGCTTCGGCATCCTGCTCGACGCGGTGACCCGCGACCCGGACACACGGCTGGCGGCGATGCCCGTGGCGGACGGCGCGGAGCTGGACACCGTGCTGCGGTGGGGCACGCCCGCCGCCCACGACACCGAGGACCGCACCGTGGTCGGGGCGATCGCCCGGCAGGCCGCCCTGCGCCCCGGAGCCACGGCCGTCGTGGCGGGAGCGGACCGGCTCACCTACGGCGAACTCGACGCACGGGCCGACCGGTTCGCCGGCTGGCTGGCCGCCGCCGGTGTGCGTCCCGGCGACGTCGTGCCGGTACTGCTCGACCGCGACGCGGACCTCGTCGTCTCGGTCCTCGGTGTGCTCAAGGCAGGCGCCGCGTACACCCTCCTCGACCCCGCCCTCCCGCGGGAGCGCATCCGCTCCGTCACCGCCGAGGCGGGCGCCGCGGTCCTGGTCTCGGACTCCCGCCACCGCGGCGCGGCTCCGGCACACCTGCGCGTCGTGGACCCCGCGGCGGCCGACACGGTCCCCGCGATGTCCGCTCCGGGTGTGGGTGTGTGTGGGGGTGATGCGGTGTGTGTGATGTTCACGTCGGGTTCGACGGGGCGTCCGAAGGGGGTGCGGGCGTCGCACGGTGCGGTGGTTGCGACGTTGTGCGGTCAGGGTTTTGCGGGGTTCGGGCCGGACGAGGTGTGGTTGCAGTGTTCTCCGGTGTCGTGGGACGCGTTCGCGTTGGAGTTGTTCGGGGCGTTGTTGCACGGTGGGGTGTGTGTGCTGGCGCCGGGGCATGTGGCTGATCCGGCGGTGATCGCTGATCTGGTGCGGGTTCATGGTGTGAGCACGGTGCATTTGTCGGCGAGTCTGCTGAATCACATGGTGGATGAGTTCTTGGGTGTGTTCGGGTCGGTGCGGTGTGTGCTGACGGGTGGTGAGGCTGCTTCGGTGGGGCATGTGGGGCGGTTGTTGGGGGCTTGTCCGGGGCTGCGGTTGGTGAATGGGTATGCGCCGGTGGAGAACATGATTTTCGCGTTGTGTCATGAGGTGCGGGTGGGGGTGTGTGGGCGGGTGCCGGTGGGGCGTCCGTTGGCGGGGAAGTCGGTGTATGTGCTGGATGGTTTGTTGGGTCCGGTGCCGGTGGGGGTGCCGGGGGAGTTGTACATGTCGGGTCCGGGTCTTGCCGAGGGGTATGTGGGGCAGGCGGGGGCGACGGCGGAGCGGTTTGTGGCGGATCCGTTTGCCGGTGGTGGTCGGCGGATGTATCGGACGGGGGATGTGGGGCGGTGGCTCGGTGACGGGTCGCTGGAGTTGCTGGGGCGTGCCGACGATCAGGTGAAGGTGCGGGGCTACCGCATCGAACCCGCCGAGGTCACCGCGGCCCTGGCCGCCCACCCGCAGGTGCGCCGCTGCGCGGTCGTGGTCCGCGACGCCGAGGCCGCGGGGGAGAAGATCCTCGTCGGCTACGTGGTGCCGGAGCGGCCCGAGGCCCCGCCCGCCGAGACCGATCTGCGGTCCTTCACGGCCCAGCGGCTGCCGCGGTACCTGCGCCCCTCGGCCTTCGTCGTCCTGGACGACCTTCCCGTGACGGCCAACGGCAAGCTCGACCGCGCCGCGCTCCCCGCGCCGCCGCCGGCCGCCGTCACCGACGACACGCCCCGCACCGCCCGCGAGGAGATCCTCTGCGCGCTCTTCGCCGACGTGCTGTCCCTGCCCGCCGACCGGGTCGGCCCCGGATCGGGCTTCTTCGACCTCGGCGGACACTCCCTGCGCGCGGCGACCCTGGCCGCGCGGGTCCGCGCCGAACTCGGCGTCGAGCTGCCCGTACGGACCCTGTTCGACCACCCGACGCCCGGCGGCCTCGCCGGCGTCCTGGGCGACACCGCCGCAGCGCACCCCGCCCCGGTCACCCGCCCGCGGCCCGACCGGGTGCCGCTGTCACCCGCCCAGGCCCGGCTCTGGTTCCTGGACCGGGTGAACGGACCCGACGCGTCGTACCACGTGACCTGGTCCGTCCGGCTCGACCGGCCGGTGCGGCCCGGACCGCTGCGCGCGGCGGTGGCCGACGTCGTCGGCCGCCACGAGGCACTGCGCACCGTGTTCGTGGAGGAGGGCGACCGGCCGTACCAGCGGGTCGTGCCGGAGAGCGACACCTACCCCGGCCTGGTCGGCGAACTCCGCGACGACGACGAGGTCGCCGCCTGGAGCGCCGCCCCGTTCGACCTCGGCGCCGACCTGCCGATCCGGGTCGCGCTCGTCGGGGACACGGGGGACCGGTTCGCCGTGGTCCTGCACCACATCGCGACCGACGGAGCCTCCGTGCGCCCGCTGCTCGACGACCTCGCCACCGCCTACGCGGCGCGTGCGGCGGGCACGGCGCCCACCTGGCCGGCACTGCCGGTCCAGTACGCCGACTACACCCTGTGGCAGCGCGACCTGCTCGGCGCACCCGACGACCCCGGCAGCGTCGGGGACCGTCAACTCGGCTACTGGCAGGAGCAGTTGAACGGCCTGGACGGATCGAACGCCCTGCCCGCCGACCTGGCTCCCGCCGAAGCCCCTACGCACCGGGCGGACACTGTCCCGGTGACCCTGGACCCCGCCGAACTGACCCGTCTCGAGGGTCTGGCGGCGGAGCACGGGGTGACGTTGTTCATGGTGGTGCACGCGGCGTTGGCGGCGTTGTTGTCGCGGTTGGGTGCGGGGCCGGACGTGGCGGTGGGCACGGTGGTGGCGGGTCGTCGTGATCCGGTGCTGGACCGGTTGGTGGGGTTCTTCGTGAACACGCTGGTGCTGCGTACGGACACCGGGGGTGATCCGGGGTTCGACGAGTTGTTGCGTCGGGTGCGGGGGGTGGACCTGGCGGCGTACGACCATCAGGACGTGCCGTTCGACCAGGTGGTGGAGCACCTGAATCCGGACCGGGGTCTGTCCCGGCACCCGTTCTTCCAGGTCATGCTCGTCCTCCAGAACGGCTCCCGCGAGGGCCTGGAACTCGGCGCCGCCCACGGCGTACTGACTCCCGTGGCCAACCCGACGGCGAAGTTCGACCTGTCCGTCGGACTCACGGCGGACGAGGACGGCCTCCACGGCGGTATCGAGTTCGACGGGGACGTCTTCGAGCGCGGAAGCGTACTGCTGATCGCCGCACGGCTGACCCGGCTGCTCACCGCCGTGACCCGCACCCCCGGCCTCCCGCTCTCCCGCTTCGACGTGCTGGAACCGGAGGAGCGGCAGGCACTGACCCCGGGCACCACCCGTGCCCCCGACGCGCGGGGCGTCGTCCACGAACTGTTCGCCGCCCAGGCCGCCCGCACCCCGCACGCCGTCGTCGTCCGCGGCGAACGGGACCTCACCTACGCCGAACTGGCCTCGCGCAGCGCCTCGGTGGCACGCCGGCTGCGTGCGGCGGGCATCCGTCGCGGAGACGTCGTCGCGATCCACCGCCCCCGGGACACCGAGGCGGTCGCCGCCCTGCTCGGCGTGCTGCGCGCGGGCGCGGCCTACACGATGATCGACCCGACCCACCCCGCCGAACGCGTCGCCCGCATCGTCGCCCTGTCCGGCGCCCGGCTCGTCGTCGGCGACCCCGTGCCCGCGCCGGACGGGCAGGCGCCCCTCCCGGTGCTGTCCGACGAGGACGGCGCGGCACAGGACGCGGACGCACCCGGCGACGAACCCGTCGTGCTGCCCGCCGACGCGGCCTGCCTGATGTTCACCTCCGGTTCGACCGGCACCCCCAAGGGCGTGCTGACCCCGCACCGGGCGCTCGTGGCGACCCTGCGGGGCCAGGACTACGCCGGATTCGCCGAGGGCGAGGTCTGGCTGCAGACCGCCCCGGTGTCCTGGGACGCCTTCGCCACGCAGCTGCTCGGACCGCTGCTCTCCGGCGGCACCTGCGTCCTGTATCCCGACCACCACGTCGACCCCGACGACATCGCGCGGCTCGTCCAGGAGCACGGGGTCACGGTGCTGGACGCCTCGGCGAGCCTGTTCAACCACCTGCTCGACCACCACCCGGCCGTCTTCTCCACCGTCCGCCGCGCCCTGACCGGAGGCGAACCCGCGTCCGGCGCCCACGTGGCGCGGGCCCTGCGCACCTACCCGGCCGTCACGGTCGTCAACGGCTACGGGCCGGTGGAGAGCACCGGCTTCACCACCCGGCACGTGGTCACCCCCGCCGACGAGGGCAAGCCGTCGGTACCCATCGGCACACCCCTGGCGGGCAAGGCGTGCCACGTCCTCGACCACCGCATGCAGCCCGTCCCGACCGGCGCCGTCGGCGAGGTGTACGTCTCCGGCGCGGGCCTCGCCCACGGCTACGCGGGACGGCCCGGCACCACCGCCACCCGGTTCGTCGCTCTCCCCGGTGCCGCGCCCGGCGAGCGTGCCTACCGCACCGGCGACCTCGCGCGCCGCCGGCCGGACGGCACCCTGGAGTTCCACGGCCGCGCCGACGACCAGGTCAAGCTGCACGGCTACCGCGTCGAACCCGGCGAGGTGCGCGCCGCCGTCGTCCGCCAGCCCGGCGTCACCGACGCCGCCGTGGTCGTCCACGGCACCGGTACGGAGGCGCGACTGACCGCCTACCTGACGGGCGACTGCGACACGGAGCAGGTGCGTGCGGGCGTCGCCGCCGTCCTCCCGTCCTACCTGCGCCCGGCCGCGTACGTCGCGCTGCCCGAACTGCCGCTCACCGTCAACGGCAAGCTGGACCGCGCCGCACTGCCCGAACCGGAGGCCGGGACACCGGCCGGGGCCGCCCGCCGGGCGGGCCGCTCACCGCGCGAGGACATCCTGTGCGCGCTCTTCGCGGACGTGCTGGGACGGCCCGCCGACACCGTCGGCCGGGACGACGACTTCTTCCGCCTGGGCGGACACTCGCTGCTCGCCGCCCGTCTGACGGCCCGCGTGCGCACGGCACTCGGCGTCGACATCAAGGTCCGCGACGTGTTCGAGACGCCCACCCCGGCGGCCCTCGCGACCCGGTCGGCACACACGGACACCGGCCGGGCCCGGCGCCCCCTGACCCCGCGCGTGCGCCCGGACCGGCCGCCGCTGTCCTACGCGCAGTCCCGGCTGTGGTTCCTCGACCGCGCACGGGAGGCGGGAGCCGCGTACAACGTGCCCGTCGCCCTGCGCATGACCGGCGACCTCGACACCGACGCGCTGCGCGCCGCGCTGGACGACGTGGTCGCCCGGCACGAGGTCCTGCGCACCACGTTCGCCGAGCACGACGGCACACCCTGGCAGCGCGTGCGCCCGGCGGCGGAAGCCCACCTCGCGTTCGAGACGGCACGGACCACGCCGGACGGCGTCGACGACCTGCTGACCGCCTTCGCCGGGCGGGTGTTCGACCTCGCCGGGGAACTCCCGGTGCGCGCCCTGCTGGTCAGCACCGATTCGCTCCCCGCACCGGACGCGGACGAGCAGTGCCACGTCCTGCTCCTGGTCATGCACCACATCGCCGCCGACGGCTGGTCGATGCGGCCCCTGCTGGACGACCTCTCCCGCGCCTACGCGGACCGGGCGGCCGGCCGGACCCCCGACCCGCGACCGCTGCCCGTCTCCTACGCCGACTACGCCCTGTGGCAGGCGGAGGAGCTCTCCGGCACCGCACTCGACGAGCAGATCGACTACTGGTCGAAGGCGCTGGACGGCATGCCCGACTGCCTCGCCCTCCCGGCGGACGGCACTCGCCAGGGCCACGGCACACCGGCCGGCGGCACGGTGGACCTGCGGCTCCCGGCACCGGTCCACCAGGCACTGCTCGCGATCGCCCGGGAGACCGGGGCGACGCTGTTCATGGTGCTCCAGGCCGCCTTCGCCGGGCTGCTCACCCGGCTGGGCGCGGGCAGCGACATCCCCCTCGGCACGCCCGTCGCCGGACGGCCGGTGGAGGCGCTGGACGACGTCGTCGGCTTCTTCGTCAACACCCTCGTGCTGCGCACCGACACCGGCGGCGATCCCACCTTCCGCGACCTGGTCGCACGAGTGCGCCGGACCGACCTCGACGCCTACGACCACGCCGACCTGCCCTTCGAGCGACTCGTCGAGGCACTCAACCCGCCCCGGCGCGGCGACCGGCAGCCGCTCTTCCAGACGATGCTGGTGCTCCAGAACAACGCCGAGGCCACCGTCGAGCTGCCGGGCCTGCGCACGGACGTCGAGACGGTCACCCCCGGCGCCGCCAAGTTCGACCTGACCCTCGGTCTGGTCGAGGAACCGTCGGGCGGTGGGCTCGGCGGCACGCTGGAGTACCGCGCGGACCTGTTCAGCGCCGAGGCGGCCCGCGGCATCACCGAGCGGTTCGAACGGCTGCTCACCGCGGTCGCCGCCGACCCCGGCACCCGGCTCGGCGCGATCGACCTGCTCGGCGCCGACGAACGCCGGGGCCTCGTCGGCACGACGCCGCACCCCCGCCGGGAGGACCTGGAGACGGGCCTGTTCGACCTCGTCGCACGCCAGGCCGACCGTCGGCCCGAGGCGGTCGCGGTCGTCGGCGGCACCGAGCGGCTCACCTACCGCGCACTGACCGACCGCGCCCTGCGCACCGCCGGTGAACTCCGCGACCTCGGCGTACGCCCCGGGGACGTGGTCGGCGTCCTGGCCGACCGCGACACCGACGCGGTCGTCGCGGTGCTCGCCGCCCTGGCCGCCGGAGCGGGCTGCACCATGCTCGACCCCCGCCTCCCCGACCGGCGCCTCGCCGAACTGGTGGACCAGGCCGCCGTGCGCGTCGTCCAGACCCGCACGGCCCAGGCCGGACGCCTGTCCGAAGTCGCTGCGCGCCCCCTGGTCCTGGACGACCCGCACACCGTCCGCCGGACGGCCGCCCGGCCGGCCACCGCGCCCGACGCGCACGTCACCGGCGACGACCTCGCGTTCGTCGTCTTCACCTCCGGATCCACCGGACGCCCCAAGGGGGTCGCGGCCACGCACCGAGCGGTGGCCGCCACCCTCCTCGGCCAGACCTTCGCCGACCTCGGCGAGGACTCGGTGTGGCTCCAGTGCGCCCCCGTGCCGTGGGACGCCTTCCTGCTGGAGCTGTTCGGCCCCCTGCTGAACGGGGGGACCTGCGTCCTGCAACCCGGACCCGTGCCCGACCCGGCGCTGATGGCCGGGCTGATCGCCGAACACGGCGTCGACACGCTGCACGTCTCGGCGAGCCTGCTCAACGTCATCACCGACGACTACCCGGACGTCTTCGTCACCGCCGACGGCCCGACCTCCGTACGGCAGGTCATGACCGGCGGCGAGGCCGCCTCCCCGACCCACCTGGCCCGGCTGCTCGCCCTGCGCCCCGACCTGCGCCTGGTCAACGGGTACTCACCCGTCGAGAACATGATCTTCGCGCTGACGCACGACGTCACACCGGGCGACTGCGACAGGCCCGTCCCGGTGGGCCGTCCGCTCGCCGGCAAGACCTGCTTCCTGCTGGACGACCACCTCGAACCGCTGCCCCCGGGAGCCGTCGGCGAGCTCTACATGAGCGGTCCCGGTCTCGCCCACGGCTACCTCGGCCAGGGCGCCGCCACCGCCGAACGCTTCGTCGCCTGCCCCTGGGGCGCCCCCGGCGGGCGCATGTACCGCACGGGCGACCTGGGACGCCTGCGCCCGGACGGCACGGTCGAGTTCCACGGCCGGGCCGACACCCAGATCAAGATCCGCGGATTCCGCGTCGAGCCCGCCGAGGTGCAGGCCGCGCTCAACCGCCACGACGGCGTGCGGGACAGCGCCGTGCTCGCCCTGACCCGCGACGGCGACCGGCGCCTCGTGGCACACGTCGCAGGCGGGCCGGGACTCGACCCCGCCCGCCTGCGCGACCACGTCGCCCGCGAACTGCCCGACCACCTCCGGCCGTCGGAGTACGTGTTCCTCGACCGGCTCCCGGTCAACGCCAACGGCAAACTGGACCGGGCCGCGCTCGCCGCCCTGCCCCCGCAGCCCGTCGAGACCTCCCCGCGGCGTCCGGTCCGCGCGCCGCGCACCACGGCGGAGCAGACCGTGGCGGCACTCTTCTCCGACGTCCTGGGCCGCCCCGGAGACGTCGGCGTCGACGAGGACTTCTTCGCCCTCGGCGGCCACTCGCTCCTCGCGATCAAGCTGATCAGCCGCATCCGCGCCACGCTGGGCGCCGAGATCACGGTGGCCGCCCTGTTCGCCGATCCGACGGTCGCGGGCGTGGCCCGCGCCCTGCGCACCGGCGACCGGGGCCGGCCCCCGCTGCGCCCCGCCGACCGCCCGGCACGCCTGCCGCTGTCCGCCGCCCAGCAGCGGCTGTGGTTCGTCAACCGCGTCGACGGCCCCGACGCCGGCTCCGGCTACGCGGTCCCCGTCGCCCTGCGGCTCTCCGGCCCGCTCGACACGCGGGCGCTGCACGCCGCCGTCATGGACGTGCTCGCGCGTCACGAGGCCCTGCGGACCGTCTTCCCGGACGCCGACGGGGAGCCCGTCCAGGAGATCCTGCCGCCGCACTCGTGCGGCCTGTCCTTCACCGAGACGGACACCACTCCCGAGGATCTGGACGACGTCCTGCGCGCCGCGATCGACGAGCCGTTCGACCTCTCCCGCGACCTGCCCCTGCGGGTGCGCCTGGCCCACCTGGGACCCGACGAGCGCGTGCTGCTCCTGGTGCTGCACCACATCGCCTGCGACGGCTGGTCGCTGGCACCGCTCCTGGCGGACCTGGGCCGCGCCTACGCCGCCCGAGCCGACGGCACACCTCCGCGGTGGAGCCCGCTCCCCGTCCAGTACGCCGACTACACGCTGTGGCAGCGCGAACTGCTCGGCAGGGCCGACGACCCCGACAGCCTCGTCGCCGTACAGACGCGCTTCTGGCGGGAGACCCTCGCCGGTCTTCCCGACGAACTCGAACTCCCCACCGACCGGCCGCGCTCGCAACCGGTGTCCGCCACCGGGTCCGTCACCGACGTGGAACTCGACGCCGAACTGCACGCCGCCCTGCTCGACCTGTGCGGCCGGCACCACGGCACCCTCTTCATGGCTCTCCAGGCGGGCTTCGCCGCACTCCTGTCGCGGCTGGGCGCCGGCGACGACATCCCCATCGGCGCACCGGTGGCGGGCCGTCCCGACGACGCGCTCGACGACCTGGTCGGCTTCTTCGTCAACAACCTCGTCCTGCGCACCGACGTCAGCGGCGACCCCGGCTTCGGCGACCTGCTCGACCGGGTCCGCGCGGCCGACCTCGCCGCGTTCGACCACGCCGACCTGCCCTTCGAACGGCTCGTCGAGGAGCTCAACCCGCAACGGTCCCTGCTGCGCCACCCCCTGTTCCAGGTGATGCTCATCCTCCAGAACACCGCGGAGGCCGACCCGTGCCTGCCCGGGACGAGGGCCCGGCTCCATCCGCTCGACACCGGCTCGGCCGCCTTCGACCTGCTGCTGGGCCTGCGCGAACGGCGCGCCCCGGACGGCGCCCCCGCCGGCATCACGGGCCAACTGTCCTACCGTGACGACCTGTTCGACGCGGAAACCGTCCGCCGACTGGTCGGCCGGTACGTCCGGCTGCTGCGCGCCGCCGTTGCCGCCCCGGAGCTCCCGGTCTCCCGGCTGCCGGTCCTGGACGACGCCGAGCGGACCTGGCTCCTGACGGAACTCAACGACACGGCAGCGCCGGCCGAAGTGAACAGTGTCCTCGACCTGATCGACCGGCAGATCCACGCGGCGCCGGACCACGTGGCGGCCGCCGCCGGCGGCGTCGAGCTGACCTACGGCGAACTCGGCGCGCGCGCCGACCGGCTGGCCCACGAACTGCGGGCACGCGGGGCCGGGCCGGAGACGTTCGTCGCCCTCAGCCTGCCGCGTTCCGCGGAACTCGTCGTCGCCGTGCTCGCGGTGCTGCGGGCCGGCGCCGCCTACCTGCCCCTCGACCCCGCCTACCCGGCACACCGCATCAGCCAGATGCTTCAGGACGCGCGCCCCGTGCTCTGCCTGACGGCGGGCGACTCCGCCCCCGACCTGGGCGGCACACCCGTGCTCGACCTGGCGGACCCTGCCACGGCCGCCGCCGTCGCCGCCCGCCCCGCCACCCCGCTCGGCCACGTCCCGGCGCCCGCCGATCCCGCGTACGTCATCTTCACCTCGGGCTCCACCGGCCGGCCCAAGGGTGTCGTGGTCACCCACGGCAACCTCGCCGACTTCGCCGAATGGGCGGTCCGCGACGTGGGCCCGGACCTGCTGGCACGCACCCTGTTCTCGACGTCGCTCAACTTCGACGTGTCGGTGTTCGAACTCTTCGGGACGCTGTCCTGCGGCGGCAGGCTGGACATCGTGCCCAACCTGCTGGCACTCCTCGACCAGGAGTGGTCCGGCACCCTGATCAGCGCCGTCCCGTCCGTGCTCGGGCTCGTCGTGGGCCGTGAGGACCTGCGCATCGACGCACGTATGGTGGCCCTGTGCGGGGAGGCCGTCCCGCCCGACCTCGTGCGTCACGTCCGCCGCGCCGTGCCCGGCGCCCGGGTGGTCAACATCTACGGTCCGACCGAGTCGACCGTGTACGCGACCGCCGAGGTCCTCGACGAGGCGGCCGACGCGACGGGCAGGCCGATGATCGGGAGCCCCACCCGCAACCGCCGGGCCTACGTCCTGGACGAGTGGCTGCGCCCCGTTCCCCCCGGTGTCACCGGTGAGCTGTACCTGGCCGGGGCCGGTGTGGTCCGCGGCTACCTAGACCGGCCCGGACTGACCGCGAGCCGTTTCGTGGCCGCGCCGTTCGCCGCCCCCGGCGAGCGGATGTACCGCACCGGCGACCGCGCCCGGTGGACCGCGGACGGCAGGCTCGACTTCCTCGGCCGCCTCGACGACCAGGTCAAGGTCCGCGGCTTCCGCATCGAACTCGGCGAGATCGACAGCGCCCTCGCCGGCCACCCGCACGTCTCCGGCGCGGCCACCGTCGTGCGCGAGGACCGCCCCGGCGACCGCCGCCTGGTCTCCTACGTCGTGCCGGACGCCGGGGCCGGCGCCCACGACGGCGCACCCGACCCCGCGGCCCTGCGGGCGCACGCGGCGGAACGGCTCCCGGAGTACATGGTCCCGACCCACGTCGTCGTGCTCGACGCGCTGCCGCTGCACGCCAACGGCAAGCTCGACCGCGCCTCCCTGCCGGCCCCGCACGTCACCGGCGGCGCGGAGCGCAGGAAGCCCCACAACCGGGAGGAGGCCGTCCTCTGCGCACTGTTCGCCGAGATCCTCGGCATCGAGGAGCCCGGCTGCGACGACGCGTTCTTCGACCTGGGAGGACATTCCCTGCTGGCAGCCAGGCTGCTGTCGCGCATCCGTGACGAGCTCGGTGTCACCCTCGGCATGCGGTCGGTCTTCGAGGCGCCCACCCCCGCAGCCCTCGCCCGGCTCGTCACCCGGGCCGGCACCACGCGGACGGACACGGACGACGGGCTCGCCCCCCTGCTGACCCTGCGGGCGACGGGCAGCGGGGACCCCCTGTTCTGCGTGCACCCCGCCGCCGGCATCGGCTGGGTCTACTCGGGACTGCTGCGCCACGTCGACCGCCCCGTCCACGCGCTCCAGGCCCGCGGTCTGACCCGGCCCGACGAGCGCCCCGCCGACCTGGACACCCTGGTCGACGACTACCTGGCACGGCTGCGGTCGGCGCACCCCACGGGCCCCTACCACCTCCTGGGCTGGTCCCTGGGAGCCACCGTCGCGCACGGCATCGCCGCACGCCTCACCGAGCAGGGCGAACACGTCGCCTCGCTCACCCTGCTCGACGGCTACCCCGACCCGCGCCCCGGTGCGGAGCGCCCCGACCCGCGCGACCCCGCCACCCTCGCCGCGCTCCTCGACTCGCTCGGCTACCCGGCGGCGGGCCCCGGACCGCTCGACTGGGACCGGTTCCGCGCGCGGGTGCGCGAGGAGGCCGGACCGCTGGCCACCGTCGCCGCACCACGACTGGAAGCACTCGCCGAGGTGTTCGCCGACTCACTGACCCTGCGCCACGCCGAACCGCTCGGCGTCGCCCGGACCGACACCCTCTTCGTCCGCGCGAGCCACCGCGCGCCGCAGGACCCCAGCACCCCCGACGCCTGGCACCCGTGGCTGGACGGACCGATGCGGGTCCACGACGTGGCCTGCGCCCACGGCGCCATGACCCGGCCGGGCCCGATCGACCGCATCGGTGAACTCGTCCGCCTGCACCTCGCGTCCTCGTCCGCCGGCACCTCGAACCGGTGACGGCACCCCCTATCCAGCGTTACCCGTGCCACGACCAGGGAGGTCCCATGAGTGCACGAAGCAGCACGACCGTCCCGCCGGTGATCAGCACCTTCTACGAGCGGGTCGACACCGGCGACGTGGACGCGATCTGCGCGCTGTTCGCAGCCGACGCCGTCTACGCCCGGCCCGGCTATCCAGAACTGAGGTCCCGCGCCGCGATCGCACACTTCTACCGCCACGACCGGGTGATCGCCTCCGGCCGGCACACGATCGACCAGTCGGTCGTCGACTGGGGCACCGGGCACTCGCTCGTGGCCGTGCGCGGCTCGTTCGAGGGCGTCAGCCGCGACGGCCGGCCGATCGCCCACCGCTTCGCCGAGTTCTTCCGCATCGGCACGGACGGACTGTTCACGGAACGGGAGACCTTCTTCGCGGTGGCCCACGTCTGAGCGTCGGCCCCCGGTACCGCATCGACGGGCCACCGCGCCCGAAAGGACGAACACCATGACCACGCTCGCACCTTCCCCCGCCCACACCGGCACCCGGACCGAAGGACCGGGACACGGTGACGCGTTCACCGCGCACATGTACAGCCTGGAGTACACGCCCGAGCACGGCTGGCACGACGGGCGGCTCGGCGCGCTGGAGCCGCTTTCCCTGCACCCGGCGACGATCGGGCTCCACTACGCGCAGGTCATCTTCGAGGGCATGAAGGCGTTCCGGCAGCAGGACGGTTCGGTCGCGCTCTTCCGTCCCGAGGCCAACGCGGCCCGTTTCAACCGGTCGGCCGCACGGCTGGCCATGCCGCACCTGCCGGTGGACGACTACCTGGCGGCCGTCGACGAAGTGGTCCGCGCCGACCAGGGAGAACTCTCGGACCACCCCGAACACAGCATCTACGTACGCCCGTTGATGATCGGCACCGACGTCAACCTCATGCTGCGGCCCTCCCGGGACTTCCGCTTCATGGTCATGGCCTTCGTCGCCGGCGGGTTCTTCGGCGACGAGGTGGAGGCGGTGTCGGTGCACGTCTCGCGCGACCACAGCCGCGCGATGCCCGGTGGTACCGGCGACGTCAAGTGCGCGGCCAACTACGGCCCCTCCTTCGTCGCGCAGCGCGAGGCCGAGGCCGCCGGATGCCAGCAGGTCGTCTGGCTCGACTCGGCCGAGCACCGCTGGGTGGAGGAGATGGGCGGCATGAACCTCTTCTTCGTCCGCGGATCCGGCCCGGACGCCGAGATCACCACGACCCCGCTCACCGGCACCCTCCTTCCGGGCGTCACCCGCGACTCGCTCCTGCGGATCGCAGCCCGGCTCGGCCACCGCGTCGCCGAGCGCCCGATCACCGTCGACGAGTGGCGCAAGGGATGCGCCGACGGAGGCATCACCGAGGTGTTCGCCTGCGGTACCGCCGCAGTGGTCACCCCGGTCGGCAAGGTCCGCGACCGCGACGGCGACTGGCTGATCGGCGACGGCACCCCGGGCCCGACGACGACACGCCTGCGCCGCACCCTCACCGACATCCAGCACGGCCGGGTCCCGGCCCCCGAAGGCTGGCTGCGCCCGATCCCCCCGGCCCGGCAGATGTAGTGCCGAACGGAACCCGCAACCGGGGGAGCCCCGGAGCCGCCGCCGCGACCCGTCCGGGCCGCGGCGGCATCCGCACGTCGGACACCCCCGACGCCCCCGGCGCGGACGCCCCCGACGACCCCGGCGCACGCCCCGATCGCCACCCGTCCAACGCCCGCTGCACGTAGGGGAGTTATTACGACCGGGCCAAGCCGAACCCACCCCACCGCTGTCCCGTACCGACTTGTGAGAAGAAATCTCCTCAGGTTGCCGCTGAATGGGGAGCGGTGGGCCACTCACATGCCGCGGTCCGGGCCGTACCAAGGTTCCCCGTGCGCGGACGGGGACGTCTCGTGCAACGGGATCGCCACCGGCACATCGCGATCACCGTGGCGCCGTCGGCCGCCGTCCTGCGGCCGCAACGGCGCGCGCGAACACCGGCGCCTCTCCCGGCTGTGGGAGGCGCTGATCGTGGTGACGAGCAAAAAGGGTCCGTGACCAAGCTCGGCGGTGCTCGGCGCCGGGGATGGTCAACGCGCAGTTCTCGCTGACCGGTTGACCCACTGCGGAGAGTGACGTCCGGAGGAGCGGTTGGCCCCTTTCGCGCTGGAGAACTACAGCAGCATCCGTGAGATCGTCACGGTGATGTGGCGCCCCTGTGGCCGGGGCGTGGATGACCTGCCACCATCAAGTTGTGGTCAACCTTTCGATGATGGTGAGGCGGGTGGACGCCTTCCTCGATCTGGTGGGCGTCGCGGTCGGGGCGACGCTGCTGGCGTTGGGCGTGGAGACCTGTCACGAGGGCGGGTCGCTGGGCTGGCCCGCAGTCGGAGCAGCACTGCTCCTGATCAACCTTGAGGTGGCCAGGCGACGTTTCGCCCGGCGCAGGAGGCCGACGTCGTCGCCGTAGAACCTCACGGGGCGCCGATAGACGGGTCAACTGCCCATGCGAAGCTGAGCACATGAGGTTCTGTCCCGCTTCTCGGGTCCTATTGACGGCGTCTTCCGTCATCGGCGCGCTGTTGCTGTCATCCTGCGCGGGGAGAACCTCGACGGGGACGGAATTCACCACGGGCAGTGATGGCATCTCCACGGTGGCATCCGAGGACCGAACGGCCACAGTGACGCTGAAGGGCCAAACCCTCGAGGGCAAGAGCCTTGACGTGGTGAATGCCCACAGGGGCAAGACGATTGTGATCAATGTATGGGGTTCGTGGTGTCCGCCCTGTCGTGCGGAGGCTCCACTGTTCGACAAGGTGGCTCGGGAGAAGGCCGACGACGGAGTCGTTTTCGTCGGCATCAACACCCGCGACCCCAGTCGGACGCCGCCCATTGCGTTCCAGAGCAACTACGGAGTCTCCTACCCAAGTCTGTACGACCCGACAGGCAAGATAGTCATGTCGGGTTTCCCTACCGGGACGCTCAACCCTCAGGCCCTTCCTGCCACCGTCGTGCTCGACCGGGACGGCAGGATCGCAGCCCGCTACCAGGGCCCGCTCTCCGCCGAGAAGCTGCGCAAGATGATCGACCCTGTTGTCGCAGAGAAGTGACGGCCTCACAGCGTGCCCGCTCATGCGCCCTGGCCGTGCGGCAGATTCGAACTCATCGCCCGCTCGGGGTGGGGAATCGGTGGCCGAGTCGGGCCCCTCGCACGACACCCTGTCGGTGTTCGCGGGAGCCGATGACGCAGATCGCCGCCGGTTGCAACATGGCACATCGAGCGAAACGAGGAGGAGACATGAGCGACTTCGCCGTCCGCGGGACGGGCTGAGGGATTTAGTGGCTCGGCGATCATTGCTTCAATCGGCCGATGGGCCGAGCGGGAATGCAGGGTGGCGTCTCGCTCACCGCGGTCCGTGGACTCCCCGTTGAGGATCCCCGAGTAATGCCGCCAGAGGGAGAGAAGACTCGGCCGCGTACTACACGACAGCGGGGCGGATTGGCCCGGCTCTCGGGCGTTCACCTCCCCACATGCCAGGCACGAGTTCGTGGCGCGACACTCTGCCGGGTTTCACGGTGCCGTCTGGACGTCGGTCGGTGACTTTCTCGGGCTGACCCTCGTCCGGTCCGAAGCCGAGCAGGGACTGCTTCCCGTGGCACTGCTGACCGACCCGTTCGCCTGGGCGGGCTGACCGGCTGCGGCAGCGGTGGCGCCGAAGCTGGCCGGCTTGTGCCGAATGTTGACCATGGATTGATGGTGGAAAGCCTCCAGCCCTGTCCGACGCGTCACCGACGCGTCACCGAGGTATCCGATCCAGAGAGTTCCGTCCGACAGAAATGTGACGAGTCCCAGCCCCCAGTCTCAGCAGAGCTGTCAGAAAAAGGGTGCCCTGCCTTTTTCGAACCCTCGTCCGGGCATTGTGACGGCTCTGACTTCCGTAGGGGACTCCAGGAGCGGTAAGACGTTCGATGCAAGCCTCGATCATGGAAGATGTATCGACGATCGACGGTCGATGACCAGCGAGAGTGTGTCCAAGTCCGGAGCTGTCAGACCCTCGAAGCCTGACGCGCTCGTCCAATCACAGGAGGTTTCCATGCCCAAGGGCTATTGGGTCAGTGCCTACCGCATCATTTCCGATCCTGAGAAGCTGGCCGCGTACAGCGAGCTGGCAGGTCCGGCCGTGCAGGCCGGGGGCGGGCGGATGCTCGCTCGCGGCGGTCGGGTCGTCGCCCACGACGCCGGAATCGCGGAGAGCACCGTCATCATCGAGTTCGACAGCTTTGAACAGGCGGTCGCGGCACACGAGAGCGCGGCGTACCAGGAGGCGCTGGCCGTCCTTTCCGACGGCGTCGAGCGCGACTTCCGCATCATCGAAGGCATCGACTGACCGTCACGCTGACGTCCAGGTCGGCCCGACTGCCCCAACGGCCTCTCATCGGCGCTTCGCATGCTCGCCCGAAGCGGACCGCGAACCGCGAGTGGCAAACCGGATCGCTGCGGCAGACCGGTCAAGCGAGCACCCGAATGTGATGACCAGCGGCACGTCCAGCATCCGTCTGCTGCGTAACCCGTCGGAGCTGCCTCAGACAAGGGTCCCTGACCAGGCGCTATGCCAGTCAGGGACTCACTGGGATCTCCAGTGCCACGATCTGCCCGTTCGCCAGCCTGGCATTGCTGATGACTACGAACAGCGAAAGTTCACAACCTCGGATGGCACCCGGGGTTCGAACGGCCCGTGACCCTTGACTGGTCAGTACGGAGCGTTCAGTCCCACCAGCCGCCGCCGGCGTGCCAGTGCTGCACCCACTCCTTGAAGCCCCATGCCTGGTCGCCGGGTACCGGGACAGCGCCCACGTCGGCGATCATCCACACCTCGCCGCGGCGAGGGCCGGTGGTCAGCAGGAGCCAGAACGACTGCCCGTCCTCGGACCCGAGAACGACGGATCCCTTGTTGAACGAGGCGTCGATCCGCGGGTCCTCGGCATCGACACCCGCGTCGTCCTCCCAGGGCCAGGCTGCCTCCAGGGGGAGGGTGCGCCTGGTTGCCGTGGGCCGAGGCCGGGCCATGTGTCGGGCAGCCAGCCGAGCGGCTGGAGACCGCCGTCGCCGGCGGGCCCCAGGCTCGACCCGTTGCTGATCTCCGCGATGAACGTCCTGTACGGCTCCGGGAGGGCCACACCGTTCGCCTGCTCCCATCCCGCAACGGCTTCATGCCCAAGCGCCGGCTCGCGCCATTCCGGCGGAAACGCGGAGCGCAGGAAATCGAGGGTGGCTTCGGAGGGTCGCTGATCACTTATGCCTGTCACGTCAGCATGCTGGCAGAAGGGCTGACACTCCATCGCTGCTGCCTCACTCCGGAGCGGTCACAAAGGCGGCTACGAGCGCGTGCGCGCCTACCTGCACAACAAACGAACCTCACCACGGCTGATGAACGCCCAGCCGTTCTCTCCCCGGATGGCGCATTGCCGCGTCGGCCAGGGGTGTTCATCGCACGGCCTCCCTGTAGAGGGCGGCCAACCGGGCGCCCTCGCATCCACGCCGACAGAACACCAGGCGCGCAGGGCTCAGTGGTTGGCACGGGTGGCTAACGACTCCCCGGGGACGGTCGCACACGATGGCCGATGAGCGGAGAGATCGGCTCCCCGCCAGACCAAGAGGACACCTGATGCCGAATCCCGGAACATCCCGCAAGGCACAGCGGACACTGGGCACGTCCCTCGCCGCCATCGGCCTGGCGGCCGCGGCCACGCTGGGCGCGGCCACCCCGGGCCACGCCTCTGCGGCGATCAGTTGCAGCGGCTGGGGCCACAGCAACAAGGACGGCGGCTCGGGCTACTCCAACGGTACGTACGCCCTGAAGGCCGGCCCCTACGCGGCGTGCGGCAACACCGGTCAGACGTACAGCGGGACCTACCTCTACTACCACTGCTACATCGTCAACGACTACGGCAACACCTGGACGTACGCGCGGATCTCCGGCACCAGCACGGAGGGATGGTTCTCCGACGCGAACCTCAGCAACGGCGGTGCCGTCGCGCACTGCTGACCTCGTGTTACCGCGTCGCACTCCGCCAGTCTGACTCCCTCCGCACCGAGGCAGGGAACGGGCAGCCGCGGCGGCGTACAAGGGCCGGGACCTCGTGTGAAGATGTCCCGGCCCGCTCCGCGCCCGGACCTGTGCATTCGTGGCGGGCGCGGCGGCGAGCTGCAACCGCGAACGCAAAGTAGCCCAGCCAGGACGCATCTTGACTCTGCCACCATCTCCCGCCCGCGGTGCCCGGCTCGGCCACCGTGGGCAACACACGTGCGCACGGCCGGGTTTCGTGCCACGAGATCGTGCTCCGAAACGGCCTTGGTGACACCCCAGGTCGTCGAGACCGACCACCCCTGAGGGAAAGACACCCAAGCAGATCAGGCCCTGCTGTCCGGCGCGAACCGGCCCACCGTGATCCTGAGCATCCGTGTACCGCGCTCTCGCGTTCATGGAACACGTCGGAGCGAAGCGGACCTGACCGCCGACCAGTTGCGCTCGCAACGGCCCAACGGCCGTACCTGCGCGGACGCGTGCCCGTCGGGCCGACGTCGGCCGGTCAATGAGCGCGATCGGCACCAGCGACAGCGACACAGCCCTCACGGTGTCCGCCGGCCTCGCCGCCGTGCTGGACGGCTCGGCCTCGGCATCAACCACACCACAAGCCAAAGTGGTTGACCGGTTTGCGCGGCGTGCTCGGGTACAGGTGGTGCCTAGAATCGCCCGGGGCGTGACCGGGGCCGCTTTCCGGCCCCTCGATCATTTGGCCGTGAACTGCCCGCAATCATCAGGAGCCTTGTGGAGACGACCGTCCTGTCGACCCGTCAACTGCCAAAGGCCGAGCGTTTCGACTGGTGGCGCGAGATGGTCGCCCACTCCTCGACACCGACAGCCGTGGCCAGCGAGCATCGGGCCGACTTCCTCGCCACCTCCGAGCAGACCTGGCTCGGTGACCTGCGTCTGTCGGCCGTGTCATTTCCGTCGATGCGCGTCAGCCGGTCGCCCACGCTCGTCCGCCGATGCGACCCCGAGCGGTACCACCTCGTCCTGCCGAGCCGGGGCGGCAGGTGGTTCTCCTGGGAGCGCAGCAATGCGCTGGTGAGGGAGGACGACCTCATGCTGTACGACAGCTCGCACGCCTACGAGGCACACTCTGTCACGCGGGACAGCGGGCTCTCATGCCTCATGATCGACATTCCTCGTGGGCGATTGCCGTTACCGACAGCGAAGATCGACCTGCTTCTGGGCCGTCCGCTGTCCGCCCGCGCCGGCACCGGCTTCCTCGTCGCGCAGTTCCTCACTCACTTGGCCCGGCAGGTGGGCACGCTGGAGGACAGCGACGCCCTGCGGCTCGGCACCGCCACCTCCGACCTTGTCACCGCGTTGCTTGCCCACCATCTCAGCCTCTCCGACGAGGTTGGCGTCGACAGCCGGGAACGCTTCCTGCTGACTCGGGTTTACGCCTTCATCGAGGAGCACTTGGGCGACCGCGGCCTTTCACCCGCGCGCATAGCAGCCGCCCATCACATCTCCGTCCGCAGTTTGCACCGCTTCTTCCACCGGGAGGAGACGTCCGTCAGCGCGTGGATCAAACACCGCCGGCTGGAGCGTTGCCGCCGTGACCTCGCCGAGCCGCACCTGTTGCACAGGCCCGTCCACACCATCGCCGAGCAGTGGGGGTTCGCCCACCCGCAGTCCTTCAGCCGTGCCTTCAGCGCGGCCTACGAGTGCACCCCGAGCGATTACCGCGCCGGCTTCCGCCCGGCGGAACGTGCACAGGGAGGACAGGCTGCTGCGCTGAGCGCCGAGGCCGACTCGGCCTCGCAGCGGGAGGGTTGAGGGGGGGGCGAGTCGAGATCCGCATCCTTCCGCCCCTGCGGTGAAACCGCGACCGGGAGTGGTCGTGAAGCGAATCGCGGACGAGCGCGGTCCCACCCTGCGTCGGCACGTGCCGCGGCTGCGGGCGAAGGATCGGCTGCGCGGCGGTGGTCACCAGGTTCCCTGCGGTGGGCACGCGACGCCCGATGTCGGTGCCGGAGCAGATGGCGGCTGGCTGTAGACGTTCTCCTTCACTCACGAGGGGACCGACGTCGCGCGGCACGCCATGGAGGCGGGCTGGCCCGTCGGCCCTGCGGGCCGTCGCCCCATCGCTATTCGTCTTCCGGGAGGTGGTAGTAGACGGTCCCAGACCGCCAAGGGCCGTGTTCGGTGGTCTCCGACGAGATCACCACGTCTTGGATCTCAACGGGCCCCAACGCGTCGATGGTGTCGGCCAGCCGTCGCAAGAGCGCCGGAACGCTGTCGCAGCCTGGGCCGGCGGGGTTGGCCTGCGAGAAGTGGCGCACGGTCCAGTGTTCTGGAGTTTCCATCATGGGCGGATCGTAGGACCCGCTGTGGTTGGAGCAATGCTCAGGACTTGTGGATCGGTGCCGGGAGGGCATGCGGAGGGCGTACCTTCCCGAATGATCCGTAAGGTCTCCGAGTAGGCCCGCGTTGCAGCGCGGGTCGGGAAGGCACGCCCGTGCTCAGCGTAGTCACCGAAGACGGCTCCACCCAGCCCGGCTCCCTGATCGACGAAATCGTGCGGGAAGGCGCCCGCCGGATGCTCGCCGCCGCGCTGGAAGCGGAAGTCAACCAGTACATAGCCGAGTTGGCGGCCGAGACCGACGAGTACGGCCGGCGTCTCGTTGTCCGCAACGGCCACCACCGGCCCCGGACGGTGGTCACCGCGGCCGGACCGGTCGAGGTCGAGGCCCCACGGGTGAACGACCGCCGCGTCGACGATGAGACCGGCGAGCGCCAGCGGTTCTCTTCGAAGATCCTGCCGCCGTGGTGCCGCAAGTCCCCGAAGATCTCCGAAGTACTGCCGCTGCTCTACTTGCACGGCTTGTCCTCCGGCGACTTCGTCCCGGCGCTGGGGCAGTTCCTCGGCGGCACCGCCGGCCTGTCGGCCGCAACCGTGACACGGCTGACCAAGCAGTGGAGCGAGGACCATGCTGCCTTCCAGAATCGGGATCTGTCGGATCGCGACTTCGTCTATGCGCGGGCTGACGGCGTGCACCCGAAGGTCCGGCTGGGCCAGGCCCACTCGTGCGTCCTGGTCCTGCTCGGGGTCCGGCTGGACGGCACGAAGGAGCTGATCGCCCTGGCCGAGGGCTTGCGGGAGTCGACCGAGTCGTGGGCCGACCTGCTGCGCGACTGCCGCCGGCGCGGCATGCGCGACCCCGAGTTGGTTATCGGCGACGGTGTCATGGGCCTGTGGCGGGCGCTCGCCGAGGTCTTCCCGGCAGCCAGGCCACAAAAGTGCTGGGTTCGCAAAACCCGCAACGTCACTAACTGTCTGCCCAAGTCCGCACAGCCCGGCGCGACGAAAGCGATGCAGGAGATCTACAACGCCGAGGACCGCACCCCCGCCGAGCGGGCGATCGAGGCGTTCGCGAAAACCTACGGCGCAAAGTGGCCCAAGGCCGTCGCGAAGATCACCGAGGACCGTGACGAACTGCTCGCCTTCTACGATTTCCCCGCCGAGCACTGGATTCACTTGCGGACCACCAACCCCATCGAGTCGACCTTCTCCACGGTCAAACTCCGCACCAAGGTCACCCGCGGCGCGGGCAGCCCAGCGGCCGTCCTCGCGATGGTGTTCAAGCTGGTCGAGTCCGCTCAGGCGCGATGGCGCGCGATCACCGGAGCCCACCTGGTGTCCCTGGTCCGCGCCGGCGCACGATTCGAGAACGGCGTCCTGGTCGAGCGCGAGGAGCAGGCCGCATGAACGTCCACGACATCCTGCAGAACCCGGACGAGCACATCCGCTTCTCGGCCTACCTCGACAAGCTGGAGCACGTTGCCGACGCGAACGAGCTTGACCTGGTCAGCCGCGTGCTCACTGACCCGGACCAGACGATGGCCCAGTCCGCTGTGCTGCGGCACCTGGACCGTCGAGCCGCCGGACTCTACCCCGGTCCCGCCTACGAGAAGTGGGCGCAGACGATGACCCAGGCCACGATCGACCACCCCTTACTGGCTCAGCGCCTGCGGGAGTGGTCACTCTTCCGCGCCATCACGCTCAAGCTGCCCTGGCAGGCGGAGGACCTGCTCGCGTCATCCAACTGGCTCCAGCTCAAGACCGCCGCCGGGACGAACACCGAGGCCATCGAGATTCTCGCCGAAGCCGGCCGCACCAAGCGGATCCGCAACACTGCCAGAGTCGGCCTCAACCACCGCAGCGAGAGCTGAAATCAGCTCACCCACAACTCTTGACTATTGCTCCTGTGGTGTTGGCAGGCCGACCGCAGGGGCCGACGGATCGCTTCCTCGGAGACAGCCGACCGTGATCGATAGGCCAAGTCCTGGCCCCCTGCCCTTGCATGGTGCCCGGCGTCAGTCATGTCGGTTGCTGCCGCGAGCAGTTGGAGACGACCCACAGCCAGCCCCCTTTGGCGTTGACGGACTTGCTGTCGGGGAACAGCGGAGGAGGTGCAGAGGGCAGGCGGCGCCCGGCGCGGACCTGTCCGGCGGCCCGTTGCCGGGCTTCGCGCAATGGAGAGGCAGTGTCCAGCAGCAGGGGCGATCAGGCCACGCGTCCCTTCGACCCTCACGGCGACTCTTCGGATACGACGCCCCCGTCATTGTTCCGGCCGGCGACGATGCGAGGCTCACCCGGGCTTCGACCAGCTCCTTCTACCTGCCGCCGGATAACGCAGGCGCGCCCAGTCGTCCGGCGCCGTGAAGAACCTCACGATCATGAGTTCGCGGTCAGGCTACGAACCGAGGGCCCGCGGGCCGATTGCTGTCAGCTGTCAGCTGTCGACTGCGCGGCGTGCGGTCTGCGGGTGCGGTCCGGTGCCGTCGGAGCTGTCGACGGGTTCGATGGTGTGGCGTTTGACGATGACGAGGACGATGAGAACGACCTGGAGGACGATCGGCAGGATCATGCCGGGGTATGCCTTCGGATCGATGCCCGCGGAGTTGGAGACGAGGCTGAAGTCCCAGAGTCCGTGGACGAGCATCGGCAGGAGGATGGTGCCGCCGACGCGCAGGCAGAGGTAGAAGAAGTAGCCGGAGGTGGAGACGACCACGGCCTGGAGAATCGCCTGGACGCCTTCGCTGAAGGCGTTGCTGAGGTGGACGATGCCGAAGATCACGGACGACCACAGGGCGACCCTGCCCTCGCTGAGGCCGGCACGCCTGAAGACCTGGACGCCGATGCCGCGGAACATCAACTCCTCGCCGATGCCCACGAACAGAGTCATCACGATCAAGCTCAGGACGAGGGAGAGCGGCTGGTCGGCAAGGTTGGGGTAGTTCATCCCGAGGACGGCGACCACCAGCATCGAGATCGGCACGAACCGCACCCAGTGCCGCACCGGCACGCGGTAGCGAAGGATGCTGCCCCACCAGCCGAGCCAGGTCACGACGGCCGCGCCGAAGAGGACCGACAGCCCGATCGGGATCACCCCGCTGCGGATGATCGACTCGGTGGTCGGGAACTGGCTGTCGCCGCTGTCCCGGTCGACGGCGATGAGCGCGCCAAGTCCCTGGAGGATCGCGAGGTAGACGACGACCACGACCAGGAACCACGGCCAGGTCAGCCGGCGCCCAGCCGGAGCAGGGGACGGTAGTGCGGACACGGGACAACTCCTCGCGGTAAGGAAAAAGGCCCGGAAGGATCGGCGGGCAAACGATCTCATGGATGGCAGAGTCTTTGAAGGATCAGCCGGCCAAGGTCCGCTCGACGACCCAGCATCACCGCACCGCCCGGCGCGACCTCTCCAACCGCATCCACCGACCCGCACCTCGACTCGGGCTGGGGCTACTGCTGGACGCCTCGCAATGGGACCAATGAGCGCACGTGCTGCTTGCCAGTTCCCGTCCATCACGGCGCAGGTCGGACGTGACCGGAAACGATCAATCGTCACAGGTCAGCCACAAGCCTTACGTCGTGGACACTTTGGCGGGCATGATCCCCGTGCATCTGACACGCACGGGGGGAACCATGACTCAGCCGCAACAGCCCTGGGGACAAGCACCGCAGCCGCAGCAGTCTGCCTGGAGCGGGCAGCCGCAGCCGGCGCCCCGGCCGCCGAAGAAGAACACCGGCCGCAACATCGGTCTGGGATGCCTCGGCCTCGTCGTCGCGCTCGCTGTCATCGGCATCGTCGCGTCCGTCATCACGGGCACCGAGGACGATTCCTCGTCGACCAAACCGAGCGTGGTGGCGAGCGCCACCCCGAGCGTCGACTACAGCGCAGCTGAGAAGGCTGCCGGTATTCCGCCCAACCCGACGGGCGCCAAGCGTGCCGAGTTGCTGCGCGCGCTTCGTGCCGCGAACCCGGACATCACCCGGTACGAGGACAAGGCGGTCGACGCAGCCCGCAACCAGTGCTCCGCACTCAACGGCGACGCGAACAAGCCGGACTGGCTGGCCTCGCAGCGGTTCACATACAAGGACGTGACCACCACGGAGAAGCAGGGCCACCAGATCAACCAGGCACTCACCGACCTCGGCTTCTGCAAGGACTGACCCACCCTTCCAGCCGTTGGAGGGTGATTCTCCCTATGTCTGGCTACTTTGAGCCAGGCATAGGGAGGACGGCCTGGTCGAGCCGACGAGGCCGGGCCCGCAGTCCGTCCGCCGCGTAGCACTCCGCTGTGCCGGAGCTGCCGCGACGCTTCGAAGCGGTCGCGCTACGAGGGATGGCTGGAACGCAATCTTGATCCATGGGTTGGTTCTCGAACTCCCGCCCGGTGGCCTCACGTTGGCGAGCCGAGGCGGCACGGGCTACTCCCACGGGCGAGGGCGGGCCCTTCAACTACCGCAGAAACACAGTTCCTTTGACAGCCTCGTTCCATCTGATCCGCGCTGCTTCTCAGTGGCCGTACCGGTGCGCAACCGTCCACCGTGCGGGGTGGGTACCGGAGGGTGGTGGTGCGCACCGCGATGCGCGCTGCGCACGGGGTCTTGCGGAAGGAAAGGCCGAGGACAGGGCGGGTAGTGCCCTGTCGGTGGCCCGGGGTGCGGATGAATGCCCACGGGATGCACGCCTGGTCTTGGCCCTGGTCCCGGATTCCGGCCTGCGCGGCCTCCCGGGAAGGGGCGCCGTTCTTCAGAGTGGTTGTGTGGGTTCTTCTTCGGCGGAGGGCGGCTGGTCGGTGTCCTTGGAGAACAGGATGTTTTCCAGGGCGTCCGACCCGAAGAGCATGAGCACGATCAATGCCAGCAGGAGCAGGGCGATCACGATCACAACGCCTCCCGGTGGTTCGGTTCACGGCCATCCTGGTGGGCACTCGTTCCCAGACTGGCCCGATCGAGTGATCAGCGCCTGCGGGGCGGGCAACCTTGTAGGCCGTTCGGGTGGCATCGGATTGTGCCGCGATCAGTCCTTGCTCTGCCTGTTCTGCCCGGGGGCGGACCGGGGGCTCCGGGAGGTGCAGGCTGCGGTCATGCCGAGGCGGGGTCGACAGGGATGTCTTGGACGTCTTGGTCGACTCGACCAATTGTCGGGGTGCATCGATACGCGGCTGGCGACCGCGTCGGTTCGCGCCCGACTGGGTTTCAGTGGACCGAGCCCTACGAGCGTCTCAAAACAACGTCTGCGGGGAGGTCACCAGGCGTAACGGCGGCAATCGTGGCGACCTCGCCTTTCGGAGCCGGAGCCGGAGCCGGAGCCGGAGCCGGAGCCGGGGGCCTCGCGACGTCGGGCATCTGTGTTGCGTCAGCACAGGCAGCCGTACGGGACTCGGGTCTGGACGAGGTCACGAGGTGGTTGGTGAACCGGCGATAGTCGGGCGGTTGCTCCGTATGGGGGACGTGCCGCGGTCCGGCCGGAGTTCTGCAGCAGGGACCTCGCTGCCGCTGACGTGCGGTTTTGGGTGGGCCGAGAGGGAGCGGCCGTCGGGCCTCGTGGTCGGGCGGTGTGGTCGGGTCGGCTAGTTTTTGATCAGCAGTCGTGGTTCCGATGCGCCGCTCGAATGGCGGTCGCAGGACCAGGGCGATCACCTCAACCCCCAGGGGTGCGCGACCGATGCGCATCCCGTCCTCGACCAGGGAGCGGCATGGCTACCGGAATCGTGAAGTGGTTCAACTCGGAAAAGGGCTTCGGCTTCATCGAGCAGGACGGCGGCGGCGCCGACGTGTTCGCCCACTACTCGAACATCGCGTCGACGGGGTTCCGTGAGCTCACGGAGGGCCAGAAGGTCGAGTTCGACGTCACTCAGGGCCAGAAGGGCCCGCAGGCCGAGAACATCAGGGCCATCTGACGCACCGCACCGCAGAGCAGGCGCTCTGCTCCGCACCGCGCCTGCACTGAGTCCGTAGACCAGAGGCCGCCGCCGGGATCGAGACGGCGGCCGGCCGGTGTCGGTTCGGTGTCACGGGCGAGAAGGTGGCCCAAGGGGCGGAGCCCGCGGCGGGCGGGTGTCTCAGGCCGTCGACGACGGTGGACGGATCCTCGGTGTCGTCGGTAGCGGTCAGCTCACGTGGTCAGCCCGGCGCTGGTGAGCCAGATGTGTGCGCATGTCGCCGATGCCTCTTGGAGTTTCTCGTGGGCTTCCTGTGAGGCGTGGTAGAAGGTTCGCTCGATCATCCAGCACAGGGCGCGTGCCATGGCTGAAGCTTGTTCGGGTGCGGTGCCGGCCTGGATGCCGGCGCGTTCGAGGACGGCGGTGATGGCCGCGATGAACAGGTCAGCCGTGTGGTTCCACAGCTCACCGATCTCCGGCACGGTCAAGGACAGGTCGATCGCCGTGCGCATGACCAGGCCGTGCTCGTTCCACAGCTCGACCGTGCGCTGCATGGCCGCCGCGATGGCCTGGCGCGGCTCGTCCGTCTCCGCGGCGACCCGGGACCGTTCCCACAGATGCTCGACCGTCCGGGCCACGAGCGCCGTGACCACTTCCTGCTTGGAGCCGAAGTAGAAGTACAGGGCGCCGCGGGTGATACCGGCGCCCTGGGCCACGTCGGCGACGGTCATGGCGTCGTAGCCCTTGTCCGCCAGCAGGGCTTCGCAGGTGTCGAGGATGGCCCGCTCCCGGACGTCTCCCTTGCGCTCGGTGGTGCGACGGCCGCGCGCGGGGTGCTGGCCGGGCATCAGAGCTGAGCGCCGTCGGCGAAGTCGGTCGTCCGGGAGAGTGCTTCCCACGCGCGGATGTCCTCGTCCACGGCCGTGCGCGCGGCGGTGACCAGGCGGAGCGCGTCCGAGCCCAGGACGAGGTGGGCCGGGGGCTGGTCGACCGTCGTGATGTGGACGAGGGCTTCCCCGGCCTTGGCGGGATTGCCCAGCTGGTTGCCGCTGGCCTTCTGCCGTGCCGCGCGGATGGGGACGAACAGCTCGTCGTAGTCGTCGACGGTCCGCGCTGCCCGGGTCATGGAACGTCCGGCCCAGTCGGTACGGAAGGAGCCGGGCTCGATCGCCGTCGCATGGATCCCGAACTGCGCGACCTCCTTGCCCAGCGCCTCCAGGATGCCCTCCAGCGCGAACTTGCTGCCGCAGTAGGCGGACATGCCGGGTACGGCCATGAGTCCGCCTATGGAAGTGACGGCCATCAGGTGTCCGCGGCGGCGCTGGCGCATGTGCGGCAGCGCCGCCTGCAAGGTGGCCATCGCCCCGAACACGTTCACTTCGAACTGGCGTCGCACCTCGGCCAGCGGGGTTTCCTCGAAGGTTCCCTCCAGGCCGTAGCCGGCGTTGGCGACGACGACGTCCAGGGGGCCGACGTTCCGCTCGACCTCCGCGACCGTACTGATGGCGGCGTCGGCGTCCGTCACGTCCAGGATGCGGCCGTGGGTGTACCCGGGCCCGAGCTCTTCGAAGGCCCGCAGGTCCTCCTCGGAGCGGACGGTACCGACGACGGTGTGCCCGGCCGCCAGGGCGGCCTGGGCGAAGGCGCGCCCGAGGCCCGTGCTGACGCCGGTGATGAGCCAGTTCCGCTTCTCCACTGTTCCTCCAGAGAGGTCTTGAGAGGAGCCGGGTGGCCCTCTCAAGAAAAAGTCTACACAACGTCGAGTTTTCTCGTTACTGCGTTGATTCGGCAGCGCCCGCAGAACGGAACCCGAAGGTCAACCTCGTGCTGCGCTCCTCTCGGTCGGGTCTACGTCGTCAAGACCGATCAAGGCCGGTCGAGGACAGTCAGGACTGGTCAAGGCGGGCGGTCAGGTCGTCGACCGTCCGCATCGCGACCTCGCGCGGGCATCCTGCGAGGGCTGGGAGGAGATGCGAGCAGGTCGCGGGCCAGGCCGGCACCGCTCTTGCCGGCGCCGACTCCGGTGGGACGCGCTCGTCCATGCTCGACGAATCGCGAAGCGGAATCGTCGGGCCGCGCGGAGGCCGGCCGCCGCTGACAGCGACTCGGCGCACCGCCCGAAGTGCGCCAGAGTCTGTCTCCGGGAACCGCTCAGCGGGTCGACCGAGGCCAACGGCGATGGCTCTCTGGTGTACGCGTGTATGAGGCGAGGCCAGGGGCCAGGGCGGCCCGCCCGCAGGTCTGCGTACCGTGCGGTGAGTCCTGCCCGTGCCGAAGCGCGGTGCGCGACACCTCGGCTCGCGGGCCTGTCAGCCTCAACCTCCAGTACAGGGTCAGGCTCCAGTACCGGACTCAACCTCCCGTGCCGGCCTCAACCTCCAGTACAGGGTCAGATTCCAGTGCTGGGCTCAACCTCCCGTGCCGGACTCAACCTCCAGTACCAGGCCGTTCAGGATGAGGCGGACGCCCGCCTCGAATGCCGACTCGTGATCGATGACCGGCACATTGGCCGGTAGATCCGCGCCGTCGCCGGGGGCGGTGTCCGCCTGCTCTTCCAGGACGCTGCCGACCGTGAAGCGGCTGGCGGTCAGCATGGCCATCTGGGCTGCTCGCTCGGGCACACCCGAGGCGACGAGGAACTCCATCTTGCGGCGGATCCGGTCGATGTCGCCGGTGGGAGTGCTGCCGGCGTGCAGCCGTGCACCGTCCCGGTGCAGCAGCAGGGTGCGCCTGAAGCTGCGCGTGTTGTCCAGGAACCAGGTGCGCCAGTCGTCGTCGGGTGTCGGCAGAGGTGCGGTCGCGTGGGGCGTCATCGCCGCCGCCGCCATGGCGGCGAGGAGATCCTTCTTGGTGCGGAAGTACCAGTAGAGCGACGGCTGCTCGACTCCCAGTCTCTTCGCCAGTCGCCGCGTACTCACGGTGTCCAGTCCGACCTCGTCGAGCAGTTCCAGCGCCCCGGCGATGACGGTCCCACGGTTCATCTTGGTCACGTTGACAATCTATCGCTGATAGACAACTCTCGGAATGGAATCATTCACTGATAGATTTTTTGGGGTGATGGTGATGGTGATGGGCATGCCGAACGGATCCGACGGGCGGTCCCTGCGGGTTCTGGTCGCCGGTGCCGGTATCGCGGGGCAGGCCTTGGCCTTCTGGCTCGTGAGGGGCGGCCACCGGGTGACCGTTGCCGAGCGCTTCCCGGCACTGCGGGACACGGGGGCCCAGGTCGACCTCCGGGGGCAGGGCATCGAGGCCATCGAGCGGATGGGGCTCCTCGACGCCGTCCGGGGCAAGCTCGTGGACGAGAAGGGCGTCGCGTTCATCGATGGCCACGGCAGGGCCAGGGCCACGATCATGGCCAACACCTCTGGGCAGGGCCGCCAGAGCCTCACGTCCGAGTACGAGATCATGCGCGGTGACCTGGTGCGCATCTTGAACGATGCGACGAAGGACGACGCCGACTACGTCTTCGGCAAGAGCGTGGACGGCTTCGAGCAGGACGCGCACAAGGTCGTGGCGCACTTCTCCGACGGGTCCTCCGGCGAGTTCGACCTCCTGGTCGGCGCGGACGGCCAGGGTTCACGCATCCGGCAGGCGATCCTTCCGAAGGGCTTCGACCCCTACTGGCGCGTCGGTATTCACATGGCCTATTGGTTCGTCCCACGCATCGAATCCGACAGCAGCATCCGGGACACCTACATGGTCCCGGGCGGCCGCCAGATCATGCGCCGCAGCCACAACCCGACCGAGACGCAGGCGTACTTCGTGATGCGGGAAGAGTCGGAGGATGCCTCGGCGATCCACCGTGCTCCCGTCGAGCGCCAACAGGAGTTCTGGGCGGACAGGTTCCGCGACGCCGGGTGGCAGACCGAACGCTTCGTCGAAGGCATGAAGACGAGTCCGTTCTTCTACTCCCAGGAGGTCGTCCAGGTGCGCACCGACACCTGGTCCGAAGGCCGCGTGGTCCTGGCCGGTGACGCCGCGCACTGCGCCTCTCCCTACAGCGGCATGGGAATCTCCGGCGGCCTGGTCGGCGCACTCGTCCTGGCTGACGAGATAAACCGGCACGCGGACGACCTGCCGACGGCCCTGAAGAATTACGACAGGGTGCTGCGGCCCTTCGTCGACGAGATCCAGGCCGAGGTGAATCCGCGCCTTCTTCGACTGGCCATGCCGGAAACGCAGCGTGCGATCGACGCCTTCCAGGCTGCCACCGCGCTGGCCTGCTTCCTCCACGTCCCCGATCTCGTCGCGCGCTTTTCGAAGGAGGACCGCGGCGGCGCCTGGCAACTCCCCGCGAACCCGGCACGGCGCAGCGCCGCCTGAGACGACGGGTCACGAGGGCTGACAGCGCTCCGGCGTGTACCGGGGCAACGCGAAAGCACCTGGGGCGCCGGACGAGGAGGCGCGGGAGGACCTGGCCACACGCATGCCACGCAGCAGGATCGGCTCGTTTCGGCCGGGACGACGGCGGGGCGCTGCGCCGGGGGACGGGGTGTGCCTTCGGCCCGGCACGCGGCACGCGCCGCCCGCGGGTGAACGGGCCTCCGACGGCCGTGCTGACGGGACCCCGGCCTGGCGGGCCACCTGATCCTCCAGCATCGGGAGCACCGCTCGGAGTGTGAGGTTCAGGGGCGCCGCTCCGGGAGACGGCGGACGAAGTCCAGCAGCAGGGTGCAGAACGCAGCGGGCTGTTCCAGTGGCGCGAGGTGGCCCGCGGCGCGGATGACCGCGGTGTGGCCGGCGTTGAGGTCCCGGGCCAGTCCCTCGCCCCCCTCGAAGAAGTCGGGCATGTCGTGTTCGCCGACCGCGACCGGGGCGGGCACGGTCAAGCTGCGCAGGACCGCCATTCCCTCGCCGAGCGGGTCCGCTGCCAAGGGAGGCTCGCCGTGGGCGAGTTGTGCGGTCAGTTGGCCGCGGAGCATACGGGCCGCGTGCGCGCGTACGTCGTCGGTCGCGTCGGTCGAGGTCCACGCCTGGACGCCGGCTGTCACGGCTGCGTCCAGGTCGTCGGCGTCGAGTGCCGCGCGTTCGGCGTCCCACGCGGCTCGCAGACGGGGTGAGGCCGGCTGATCGTGGGGCCGGTACCCGACGAGCACCAGGCCCTCGACCCGCTCGGGTGCCGCGACGGCGGCCTGGAGTGCCACCAGGGCGCCGAGGGAGTTCCCCGCCAGGACGAAGCGGTCGGCCCCGAGGTGGTCGAGGGTGTCGAGTACGTCTGTCCAGGGGGCCACCTCACGGCCGTCGGGTACGCGTGCGCCGCCGTGGCCGGGCAGGTCCAGGGAAATGGCCCGCACGCCGGCATCGGCGAGCAGGGGAAGGTGGGCGCCCCACATGGTGCGATCGGTGGGACGGGCGTGCAGCAGGACGACCGGGCGGCCTCGGCCCGCTTCGTCGGAGGGCAGCAGCATGGCAGGTGTCTTTTCTTCGGTGGGAACGCCAGGGAGAAGGCGGAGACGGAGGGCAGCGGGCTCACGGTGTGGAGGGGCCCGCTGCCGGAGGGCTGTCAGGCTGTGACGGCGGTCAGTTCCGCTGCTTCCGCGTCGCTCAGCCGCAGGGTCGCCGCGGTCAGGTTCTCCTCCAGGTGCGCGACCTTGGAGGTGCCGGGGATGGGCAGGACGACGTCGGAGCGGGCCAGCAGCCAGGCCAGTGCCACCTGCAGGGGACCGGTGTGGTGGGCGGTCGCGATCCGTTCCACCGGGCCACCCGCGCGGGCCGACTCACCCGCGGCCACCGGCGCCCACGGGATGAAGCCGATGCCGTGGCGGGTGCAGTACTCCAGGACGTCGGCGGAGCCGCGGTCGGTGAGGTTGTAGCGGTTCTGGACAGTGGCGATCTCGGCGATCGTACGAGCCTGCTCGATCTGGGCGACGGTGACCTGGGACAGCCCGATCGCGACGATCTTTCCCTCGTCCTGGAGCCTCTTCAGCTCGCCTACCTGGTCCTCCAGCGGGACTTTCGGATCGACGCGGTGCAACTGGAACAGGTCGATGTGGTCCATGCCGAGGCGGCGCAGACTCATCAGGGCCTGTTGGCGCAGGTACTCCGGGCGCCCGACCGGCGGCCACGCCGCCGGACCGAGGCGCACCGGTCCCTCGGCGGTCCTGATCACGTCGGGCCCGTTGCGGGTCAGCCCGGCCTTGGTCGCGATCAGCACGTCGTCACGGTAGGGATGGATCGCCTCCCGGATGATCTCCTCGCTCACGTACGGGCCGTAGGAGTCCGCGGTGTCGATCAACTGCACGCCGAGTTCGACGGCGCGGCGCACCACCCGGACGCACTCCTCGCGGTCGTCGGGCTCACCCCACACCCCGAGCCCGGTCAGGCGCATGGTGCCGAACCCGAGGCGCGCGACCTTCTTGCCGGCGATCTCGAAGGTGCCGGCGGCGTCGGACAGCGAAGCGGTCATGATCGGACTTCTCCTTCTTCCGCGGGGGCGTCCTGGTCTGTCGACGCCGCTTCCTGCTGGGACAGCCGACCGAGCAGGACCAGGGCGTCGGCGCCGGCGCTGCCGGGTTCCGCGCTGTAGACGGACAGGTGCTGTCCGGGGGTGCTGGTGACGGCGAGCGCCTCGAAGTGCAGCCGCATCTCTCCCACCCGCGGGTGCCGGAAGTGCTTGTCCTCGTGCGTACGGGGCCGGACCTCGTAGCGCGCCCACAGGCCCGCGAACGCGGGACTGCGCACGCTCAGGCCGCCGACGACCGCCTCGATCCGTTCGTCCCGCGGGAACTGCGAGGAGGAGGCCCGCAGATTGCCCACCGCGATGCGTGCCGCGTGGTCCCAGTCGACGTAGAACTCGCGCGCGAACGGATCGAGGAAGATCATCCGCAACAGGTTGTCGTACCGGGCGAAACCGCCGTACAGCTCACGCGCCAGCGCGTTGGCCGCCAGCACGTCCTGCGCCACCCCGACCACGAAGGCCGGCACGTCCCGCATGCCGTCCATCAGCCGCAGCAACTCCGGGGCGACACTCGTCGAGGCGGCCGCCGTACCGAAGACGGACAGGCCCAACCGGAAGAGGTGCGCGGCAGCCGCGTCGTCGAGCCGCAGCGCCCCGGCGATCGCCCTCAACACCTGCTCGGACGGACGGCGCTCCCGGCCCTGCTCCAGCCGGATGTAGTAGTCCGTGCTCATCCCCGCCAGCAGCGCCACCTCGTCACGCCGCAGCCCCGGCACCCGCCGCGGCCCGTCATCGAGCAGCCCGACATCCGCCGGCGTGACCGCCGCACGACGGGCGCGCAGGTAGTCACCAAGTTCGTTCACGCTTTCCATGGCAGCCACGCTAATCGCGCACGCACGCCGGGTCGTGGGTGCGCTGCACACACCCGGGCGCGACGGCTGGGCCCGTGTCCCGGGCCGCCGCCGCACACCCTCGCGCACCTGCATGCGTGGTGCACGCAAAATGATCGTCAACTGCACAGCAGGCTCTCAGGCGACACCTAGGCTTGCGCCGCTCAGGTCCCACCGGACACGACAACCGGTCATGTCCGCGGATCCGGCACGCCCGCGCGCCCGCGGTGACCGGACGCAACGGCTCAACGTCTCCTGTCCACGCCGCACACGCAGTCCGTGCTCCTCGCACGGTTCATCCCGACATCCAAGGGTCCTCATGACTTCTCCGCACCCTGTCCGGCGCCGACTGGCCGCCGTCCCGGCGGTCGTCGCCATGCTGGCGGCCGGCCTGCTGACCGCCGCTCCCGCGCACGCGGCCGGCGAGGCCCTTCCGGTGGTGAGGCTCGCGAAGCTGCCCACCCTGGCCCTGCCCGCCGCGCCGCAGACCGCCCAGCCCTACTTCTCCTACACCACGAACGCCTCCACACTCGACGTCGACGACGCCGTCGTCACCGTGGACTTCGGCAAGCTCGCGGACATCGCCACCGTGTCCTTCTCCGGCAACTGCACCGTGGCGGGCACGGTCGCCACCTGCTCCGAGTGGCTGGACTACGGGCAGGTCAGCGATGGCGAGAGCTTCGGCTCCGATACCCAGATGACCGTCACGGCGCTGCCTGACGCGCAGTTGGGGGCCACCGGCAGCTACACGGTCGCCGGGCACTCCGACGAGGCGACGATCGTCGGGCGCACCGCGAATGTCGTGGTGGGCGGGCCCGCCCTCGCCCTCCGGCAGCCCGCGGAACGCACCGGTCTGGCTGTGGGCAGCACCGTCGCCGAGCCGGTGCGGTTCACCAACAAGGGCACCCTGCCCGCGTCGGCCACCGAGGTCGTCCTCCAGGCGTCACCGGGGCTGGACTTCGCCGACCACTACGCCAACTGCCGTTACGGGACCAACGGTTCGGCCCAGGCGCCCACCCAGGTGGCGGTCTGCCGCATACCGGGTCCGGTCGGTGTGGGGGAGAGCGCGCGTCTCGCGACACCGGTACGGCTCCAGGTCACCTCGGCCGCCCTCGTCACCTACTTGGATGTCGCCACCTACGCACCGCGCGACGAAAGATACCTCGACGGCGTCCAGTTGACGCCCGGAACCGGGAAGAGGCTACGGCTGAAGGTGCTCGAAGAAGGTGACACCACACTGCCGGCGGGCGACGTGTCCGTTCCGTTCACCGGCAACGCGAGCAACTACCGTATTGCCACGCTGAAGGCGGACAACACCGACGACTTCGGCGTCACGGGCGCGACCGCCTCCGGCGGACAGGGCGCCGACACCATCTTCGAGTTCACCGCCTACTCGGCCGGCCCCGCGACCCTCTTCGACCGCAGCGGTGGCGAAGGCGTCCCCCTGGTGAGGGTGACGCCCCCGCCGGGCACCAGCGTGGTGTCGACGTCCGCCAACTGCCATGCCGACGCGGGCGCTTACCTCTGCCGTCTCGACTCGTTCGTTGTCCCCGCCGGGGCCACGAGCCACTTCTCCCTCACGGTGCACGTCAACGACGCCGAACCGGGCGCCCAGGGCACCGTCTCCCTGGTCTACGGGCCGCCCGGCGAGGACGTGTACCAGTTCCCCTACGACAAGAACAGCGCCAACGACTCCGCCGCGCTGATCCTGCAGTGAAGCAGCCGGGGGGCAACTCCTCGGACTCGCCCCGGACTTGCCGACTGTCCCATTCCTTGATGACGCCCGTCTGTCCCACTCCCTCCCCGGGAGTGGGACAGGCGGGCTCGCTGACATCCCCCACCCACCACCAGAAGGGCACCGAACCCCGGTGCACCGGGCAGGCTTGGCGGCCTGGGCCTGGGCCTGGGCCTGGGCCTGGTGCAGCGGGCGCGAAAGCCGAAGATGTGCAGGTGGCGGTCGAGCGCTGTGGTGGACTGCCGCGCGGCGTGGAGGAGGCCGACAGTTCCAGGGAGACGGTCAACTCGCCTTTGATTGCAGGAAGGTTGCCAGCTTGAAGGCAGCGCGCCTGGCCTCGTTGGTTCCAACTGACGTGTCCGGACTCGAGCCGGCTTGGTGCCCTGCGCCCGAACGCGAGTGACCCCGGGGGAGGTCCCTTCGGTGGAGTCAGCGATCTCGTGTGCGTCCTCGGGGCTGTGCCCCTATCCGGCAGCTGCCTGGGTGTCCAGGGCCATCGCGGTCTCCAGCGAGATCAAGCGCGCGTTCTGCAGTGCCGCGATCTCCCAGCGGTCGTTCTGCCAGACCAGTGCGAACAGTTGGAGGAAGTGGCGGCTCGACAGCGGCTCCTCCTCACCCGGCATCACCATGGCGACGCGGTGATGCACCACGCCCATGCCCGGACGGACGATCCGGGCGAACGCCACCTCGCCCCGCACCATCCGGGAACCCTTCAGCACGGTGTCGAAGAGCGGCTGGTTGAACGCAATCACCGACTCGCGTCCCTTGTGGATGGTTCCCTCGAAGTCTACGAGCTCGGCATCCTCCGCGAAATCGGCAACGAATGCGGTGGCGTCACCGCTGTTCCAGCCCTCGTTCATCCGGGCCGGGATCGCGCTCATTGCTTCGACAGACTGTTCCATGTGAGCGCCTTTCTGCGTTCTGTACCCTCAGCCACCATCCTCGGCGGGCCGGGCGGCCGACGCACCATCCGTGCACGGTTGCCGGACATGAGTGCCGCCGCGTTGTAGCCGTAGGTGGCCTTGAACAGTCGGCTGAAGTGCGCCGGATCGGTGAACCCCCAGCCGGCGGCGACGGCCGCGACGGTCCGACCGGTCCCCGCCAGATCCGCGTGGCACCGTTCCAAGCGTTGCCGGCGGATCAGGGCCGCCACCGTCAGCGGCTGGTCCTCGAAGAGCTTGTGCAGGCGACGCACGGACATGTGGTGCGCCGCGGCCACCTTCGCCGGAGTGAGGTCCCGGTCGGCCAGCCTCGCCTTGATGAAGCCGACGATCCGGGTGCGCAACGTCTCGTCGTCGACCGGTCGCGGTGAATGACCCAGTTGAGCCGAGAGTGCCACCGCGATCAGCTCGATCACCGCAGCCGCCGACCTGGCCGCCTCGTCAGCGCGGAATCCGTCCAGATACCGCACCGCGTCCCGTGCGAGGGAGGACACCAGGGCCCCGGGGCCGCTGTCGCCGCGGATACGCACTCCAGCCAGCCGGGCCGCGTCGTCCGGCCCGAGTCGCAGCGAGCGGCGTGGCAGCAGCATGGTCACGTGCGTGGACGCGGTGCTGGCGAACCGGACTGGTCGCACCGGGTCGATCAGGACCAGGTCGGTGGGCCCGAGCTCGGCGGTGCTGCGGCCCTGCTGGGCGCGCACCCGGCCCTGCATCACCAGCTCGATCTGCCACAGCTCGCTGTCGGTGGCGCGGGCGGACCGCGCATCGCGGAAGCATTCGCCCTCCGGGGTCACCAGTTCGGCCAGGCGCAGGGGCCCGAGCTCGCGGGTGACGACGTCGGCCTGGAAGTCGTCTCCTGCGTGACGGCGACCGTGCAGGGGTGGCAGACCGCTCGTCGCGAGAGTCTCCAGAAATTCGTCGGCGCTGTTCATGTGCCGTCGCCGTCAGAGCGCCGCATGCGGCACAGGGCGCCGCTGTGTACGCCGTCGCGGAACCACGAGCCTCGCATCACGCACTCGCGGCGCGGACCTTGCTTCTCCGGCGTGTCGTTCGGCGACGTTCGTCATGTCCCACCTCGTCATCAGCGAAAGCCGAGCCCGGTGCCCGCACAGCGTCCATGGACGACCTTACCGGCGCCCACCGGTACCGAACTTGTCGACAGAAGTGGTCAGCCACACATATGAGTTGAGCCGAGCCCCGATGGTTCTCACACTGGCGGGCCTGTCACCTGCCGGGCGGGGCAGCGCACTTGGGGGTTTCGGCCGGCTCTCTGGTGGGTCGGCGGCCTCCGCAGCAGGCCACCACTTCTGTCGCCGTGGAGTTCAGGAAGATCGTGAACCAGGAGGATCTGTCCAGCGCGTCGATTGACCCGATACGAAGCGGCGCCTCCCGAGCTCGCCTGAGGATGGCGACGCTCTCGGCGAGGCCGTTGATCGTGTGGCCACGCTTCGAGGAGTGCCGCATGCGCCCCCGGAAGACGCCCGCGTGCCGGCTGGCCGGGACCAGACCGTCCCAGACGACGAAGTCAGCCCCGGCGACCAGGGCGTCACGCGCCGGCCCGCATGCCGGAGTCTGCTCGCGGAGCAGGGCGATGAGGTCGTCACGAGTCATATCGCGCCCCGGTGACAAGACCGATGACCTGCGGACGCCGGGCCTCCTGCGCTGCCTGTACGGCTGTCTGGTGCACCGCAACTCGTCCGTTCCCTTGAGAGTGCCGCCAGGAAGCCGTGGTTTCGGTTGGGCTGGTCATCCGAGGAAGAGGGGGAGGGTCGCTGCCAGTTCGCCCAGTTCCGCTTTCTCCACGTCGGTCGGGGCACGCCGTCCGGTCCCGACCAGCAGGCTGTCCTTGTCCGAGAACGACGCGGGGAACGCGGCCCCGGCAATGCTCTCCAGCAACTCGCGTGATCGGCGGAGTCCCTCAGCGGGCGGCGCAGCCGCGCGGGGCAGGTGTGCGATCAGGTCGAGGTGGTGGAGCGTCCACTCCAGGACGTACGCGGAGGTGTAGTCGTTGACGGTGAGGACCTCGTCGCGGGTGCTGACCCGGAGCCCCGGGTCGGCGAGTGCGGCGGCGCGACCGGCGGCGGAACCGACGTCGTCGAGGTGGAACTTGAGCAGCCCCGGCTCTTCGTACGCGGCGGCCAACCGGACGACGAGCGCGTCGAGCGGGTCGTCGCCGGTCGGCGGGGTTGCCACGACGTTCCAGTAGGTCACCGCGTCGCGGGTCGGTTCCGTTTCGGCAGGGGTCGCGAGGGTGATCAGGACGTCCTGAGCATCGATGACCAGGTGGCACACCAGATCTCGCACGAGCCAGCCGGTACAGCCCGACGGCCGCGCGAAGTCGTCGTCCGAGAGCTCGGCAACCGCGGCACGCAGCGCCGACCAGGAGCGTTGGAAGAGGTCCACGGCCGCAAGCTAGCAGCTTCCGCCCGCCGCCGACTGAGGCGTGGCGCACCGGGGCGTGGTGGGGCAGGTCAGGGCCAGTGACATCGGAAGGGCGCAGGGGCGGGGCGACTGCTTCCTCGGCGGCTCTCGCCACCTACGCGCTCTGAGCGCACGGCAGCACTGTCCGGTCCGGCCATCAGGTCGCCACCACCGGCCCGATGCCTTGCGGATGGTTACGGCAGGCGTCTCCCTTGGTCGTCTTCGGGATCCCGCGAACGCGCACTCGTTCTGCCTCTCGCACAGCCTGAGCACACCGCGCCGCCCGGAGCAGCATCCGAACGGCGCGTCACATCACACAGCGCAGTGGCACTCCGCTGCGGCACGAGAGGGTAGGGACGATCTTTCTGCGGGCGTGGTCGGCGTCGCTCAACGGGCCTGCCGCAGCCGCGTTTTCAAGGACGAAGGCGGCTGCGACCGGCACGATGAGGCGGCCCTGCTGAGCAAGTGCGGCGGCTGCGGCGAGTCCGTCGCAGTCCAGGACGATGCCGACGCCGGCCGCTGCCGGAGCGGTAACCCGTTCACCCAGTCCGAGGCCGCAGGTGGTCGGTGTCGCCCCCAGTCCCGCGACGAACAAGATGGTTGTTGGGTGCGATGGCCGCCGTGCCAAAGACGTGCGCGCCGCGGGCGGCCGCGCGCAGGACGGCGACAGTGCCGAGTCCGCCCGCGGTGCCCTCGATCAGCAGGGTCGTGCCCGCGGTGCTTTCAGCCGGTCGAGGGCCGCAGGGCGGCTTCGCTGTTGGTAGCGGCGCCGGCCAGGCTGGTGCAGCATGCGTTGCCGTGAGGTGGGGGCCGGCGCTCTCGCCAACGCACCCCGTAGGAAAGCCTCGGTAGGATTGTTCGGCCGTCTCGCAGTGGTCCGCTGCCCGGTCAACGGCCCTGCCGCTTGCAGTGGTTCGGGCATGACGGCCGCCTGTGGGCCACGGCTCCCGAATCATTCAGGGGCAGTTGGGTTCGGAGAACAGCGCGTTGACTTCCGCGAAGGCCATGCCCTCGGCGAGAGAGTCGTAGCCGCCGGCGCCGAAGAGATCCTGCGCGGCGCGGCGGGCGGCGGCGTAGGCGACCTGCGCCACGCCCGAGCCGAGACTGACGCGGGCCACGCCGAGGGCGCCGAGTTCGGCAACGGTCGGGGCGCCGGGGCCGGCCATGACGTTCAGCGGTACGGAGATGTCCCTGGCCAGCGTCGCGATGGTGGCGGTGTCGGTGGTACCGGGTACGAAAATGCCGTCCGCGCCCGCGTCGATGTACATGTGTGCTCGGGCCAGGGTTTCCTCCAGCCGGGTGTCCGGGTCGCCGAGTCCGAACAGGAAGGTGTCGATACGGGCGTTGAGGAACAGGTCCGCGCCTTCCCGGTCCGCGGTCTGCCGGGCTGCGGTCAGCCGCATCGCGAGTTCTGTCGGGGGTCGGGTGCCGTCCTCAATGTTGACGCCGACGGCGCCGGCAGCGAGCACACCGGCTATGGTCTCGGCAACGCTGGCGGCATCCGCCCCGTACCCGCCCTCGATGTCCGCGGTGACCGGCACTCCGACGGCAGCGACGATTCGGCCGACCAGTTCCAGCGCACGCTCGCGGGCAAGGAAGTCGCCGTCAGGGGCACCCAGCGACCAGGCGACCCCGGCACTGGTCGTGGCGATGGCCGAGGCGCCTGCGGCCTCGATGACGCGGGCGCTCGCGACATCCCAGGCGTTGGCTAGGGCGTGTCTTCAAATGATCTTGAGTGATGGATCATGGTCGGGTGATACGTCGTCATGAACTGTCCGATGCCGAGTGGGAGTTCGTCCGGTTGTTGCTGCCTGCGTCCTTGCGGGGGCGGAAGCGGCTGGACGACCGCACCGTGCTCAACGGGATCGTGTGGAAGTTCCGCACCGGCACGGCCTGGCGGGACGTGCCCGAGAGGTACGGCCCGTGGGCCACGCTGCACACGCGTTTCCGGCGCTGGGCGCTGGACGGCACCTTCGATCGGATGCTCCGGGCCGCCCAGGCACGGGCGGATGCGGCCGGGGACATCGACTGGCTGGTGTCGGTCGACTCCACCGTTGTGCGGGCCCACCAGCATGCCGCGGGGGCTCGAAAAGGGGGCTCCGCAGCCCCGCCCTCGGACGCTCCCGGGGTGGTCTGACCAGCAAGATTCACCTCGCCTGCGACGCGTTGGGGCGTCCGCTCGCCTTCACCGTCACGGGCGGCAACACCAACGACTGCACCCAGTTCACCGCCGTGATGGAGGCGATACGGGTGCCCCGCATGGGCCCGGGACGACCCCGAGTGCGGCCCGCCCATGTCCTCGGCGACAAGGGCTACAGCTCCAGGGCCATCCGGACCTGGCTCCGGCGGCGAGGCATCGGCCACACCATCCCCGAGCGGGCCGACCAGGTCCGCAACCGGCTCCGGCGCGGCAGCCGCGGCGGGCGTCCGCCGGCCTTCGACAAGCAGCTCTACAAACAGCGCAACGTAGTGGAACGGTGCTTCAACCGAATGAAGCAGTGGCGCGGCATCGCGACCCGCTACGACAAGACCGCCGAGTCCTACCAGGCAGCCGTCACCCTCGCATCACTGCTGATGTGGGCGTGACATTTGAAGACGACTCCTAGAGCCAAGGGCGCAGATGCTGTGTGCAGGGAGCGGAAGTCGGGTGCGTTGTCCGGCCGTGTGATGGTCATGGACGCAGTCAAACACCTACTGCCGCCCACCTTCTGGCGAGAAACCGACATGGACGTCGACGTCGGAGTCGGCGCAGATTTCCTATCGGAGCCACCCCTCGAAGGACTTCCGGAGCTGACATCGAGACGGGAGAAGTCGCTGAGGCCGGTGCCCGGTACGCGCACAGTAGGTGGCGTTGGCTTCCCCTTGCGAAGCGGCGCCGCATGTCGCCCTGGCGTCCACTGTGGTTCTGGCTGGACGGCCTCGCACGCTTACTGCGATCCGGTTCGAGGTGCGCGGTGGGTTCTGGTGGGGCGTGTGTGGTGGGCGGCTGCTGTGAGGCAGGCGGTGGCGATGGCGGAGCCGGTGAGTGCGCCGGTGGTGTTGAGGAGGATGTCGTCGATGTCGACTACGCGTCCGGCGGCCATTGCGTACTGCAGGACCTCGATCAGGGTGCTCGCGGTGGCGCTCCAGGCAGTGGTCCGCAATACGCCCGGGGCGCGTCGGCAGACGAAGGCGGACAGGGCGCCTACCGGGACGAACATAGTGGCGTTGGCGATCTGCAGACGCACGATCATGGCCCGTTCTTCGGGCAGGAGCATGCTGCCCGGTGACCAGAGTCCTTCGCCCGGCATCCACCAGATGGTGTGTCCGCTGGTTCCGAAGGCCTGGGTGGGGGCGAGAGTCGCGGCGGCGACCAGGACCACCCACAGGGCCAGCAAGACCCGCGCCGTGAACCCTACTTGTCGGGCGTTGGTGCATGTTGTTCGGGCGGCGGCCCAGGCCAGAGCGGTGACCGTCGCGAGGAAGCAGGCCACGGTGGTGGTGTTGATGTAGAGAAGGACGCGCCACATGACGGCCTTTCAACGCGCGGGGAAGAACGAAGTCACGGCCGGCCGATTGCAGGGGGCTGTGGGCGGAGTTGCGTGGCTGGGCCGCTGATCGACACCCATCCGGCGGTGGCGCCCCGACCGGGCGATGTGGTGCTGGACAAGGACAGGCTGACTCCTTCCTCGCCACTGGGCTCGGTGAGCTACTGGACGAGCGAGCCGTGCGCTGCCTGATCGTCACCGGGTTCGCCACCGAGTACTGCGTTGACTCCACCACGGCAGCACACATCCGCGTTGATGACGCGCGTACGACGAATTCGGCGCCGCGGTCCTGATCCGCACGCGGCTCACGGCTCGTTCTGTCGCCGTGCGACGCTGACTGCTGGGGACTGCCACCCTGAGGTGCTGGACGGAGATCTGCATCAGCTGCCAGCAGCCCCTCCCCGTCAGCATCCGCACGGCAACAAGGCCAAGAAAGGCCTCGCGGAGTCCTCTCGGGAACGACTCTCAGTGTCCCCAGGTGGCGTAGACGACGACGTTCCCGCCGGTGTCCCTGGCGCTGACGCACACCTCACGCCAGTCGAGCAGCCAGCCGTTGGAGCGGCAGCTCTGCTGCTGGAGGCCCAGCTCGCGGATGATCTCAGGATGGGACAGACCGTCCTCGCTGGTGATCGTGGCGACGCGCCAGCAGCCGCCGGAACCGCAATCGGTGCCTTCGTTGACCAAGCTGATGCCTGGCGGCAGTGAGGGGAGGGCCTTCGACGGCGGGGCGTCTGAGCCATCGCTGATTATGACTGCGTACATGAGGCCAACCACGAGGGTGAGGGCGAACTGCATCCCCAGGAGGCCGATGGCTCCGTTGCGGCGAGAGATCCATTCTGGGGACGGCGAGTTCTCGTAACGTCCTTCAAGTCCCGCGCCGCAGGCGATGACCAGGGGCGCGAGAACCGTGAACACAAGATGGGCGTCAGGCCTGGGGGCATCGATCCAGCCCCGCTGGACACTGATCAGCAGGCTCGCTCCAGCGAGCAGCATCCCGCCGATCGCGAAGCCGACGGGGCGGGTGCGGGCAATCGTCGTCCAGACGACGGCGGGCGCGACGGCGAAGAGTATCCCCAGGACGATCAGCATGTACGGGGGGACGTGCGGCCTGTGCTCCCGGTTCCACACGACTGGGGACACCTGGCCGCGGCCGCACGTCGACGCTTTCGGCGGCACACTCCACGCTCCCAGAAACCGCTCAGCGAAACTCACCGCGTGGAAGAACCGGCACTGCAGGCTGCGTGCAGGTGGGGATCAGGGCACCGTCCATGACGCGCACGGCCCTCCCGGCTGAACCTCCTGCCGGGCTGGAGAGCGCATATCGGCGCCGGGTGGTCGATGTGCCTGGTCGGCCGCCGGCTTGAAAACCCCGAACTTCGGGGCGTGCTGTCGCATGGTCAGTTCCGTGCGCCGATACGCCGTGACGGCAGAGCCCGGTCGCTACGCGGAAGGCTCCACGGCCTGCCCCCTGTGGACCGCGTCGCACCTTCGCGCCGCGGAGCCGTCACCAACTTCCGGAGAGTGCGGCGCTGAGCTCGGTGAACGGCGCATCCAGGATGTCTCTGACACCGTGATCACATCAGTCGCAGCCAGATCATCGCAGCGGCTTATCATTCGATCCGAAGAGACGGTAGCCGTCGGAGGGGGGCGACAGGGGTGGTCGCAGCACGCATGGCAGCAGCAGTGTTGATCACCTGGGCCGCGCTGATCGCGCTCGTACTCGCACCGTCAGCCCTGCCCGAGCAGTGGCAGTACTACATCTACTCCCCGGCGAGCGTGGGATTGTGGATGCTGGCCATGCTTGCAGCGCCCTTCGTGGTCTGTGCCGTCAAATGGCCATGGATCAAGTCGGGCAGCAAGTGAGCCTCGATTCGCCTGCGTGCCCGCGGACTGACCCGTAGTACCGGGAGGGCGCAGGAGTTTGCTCGTGAAGGCCGCCGAGGACCAGCTGATGATGCTCCTCGGCCCACACCTGGGCCGTCGGCAACTTGCTTACCCGTGAGGGCAGTTGCCCCCGACGGGCCGAAGGGAGCTGCGGGAAATTGCTGTCGGTGTGCAGCCCCGCGTTGCCAACAACACGGTGGCGTGCAGCACTTCGCGGCCTCCGTGCCGGCACAGGGCACCGCCCTGAGGCCGCCGCGGCGCCTCCGGTACGCCCGCTGAAGCAGCTCCCACAACTCATCCGGTGACCGACGGCCGTTCAACGGTTCCCACCGCAGTCAACGAGCTGTCCGGTCAGCCACGGTGTTGACCGCACTTCCCGTGTGGGCTCATACCCGCGAGTCCCCGCCGGACGTCTCCTCAACGCGAACCCGCTCGACGAGCCGTCCCTGCCGGGGCCGGCGATCAGTGACTCGTTTCCGCGCTGGGCCGGGGAGTGCGGCGGGCCTCAGCATTCTCCGGACCGCGAGGTCACCGCGATGCGGTAGATGGGGGTCGTCGAGACGCTGTCGCCCCCTGGGACCCCGACGCCCTCGTAGTCGTCGCCCTTGCGGTGGGTGCGGTGCACCTCGACACAGAAGACCGCCGAGGCCCCAGCGGCGCCCACCGTGTAACGAGAATCCTTGAGGGTGTTGCCGGGTGCCGGATCGGCGCCCACGCCGTTCTGCGGGGCGCCGCCACCGCCGTGCTCGACCAACTCGTCGACGAGCATCTCCTGGTTGTCCTCGTCGAAGCCCTCGCCGTCCCCGAAGTCCGCGAGAGCTCCGAAGCGGCGGCTGCCGTCGAGTGCGGCGGTGCTCTCGCTCACAGCGGTGCGCAGTTCGTCGTCGCTCCAGCCGGCGTTGTCCACCGAGGCATGCAGTTGCAGCGCCACGAAGACGCCCACGGCGGCCAGGACGAAGAAGATCACCCGGCCGACGATGATGCCGCCGTCGGTCAGTTCCGGCGCCCCGGGGTTCACGGCAGCACGCAACGCGTGTACGCGGGACGGGCTCGACAGGACACCTGCCAACACGAACAGCGCGACCATCACCCAGGTCGTCACGATCATCCCCGTCACACTGAACTCCCCTGACTCAAGAAACTGTTGGTACAACAAGGGACGCCCACGATAGGAGCGGGCAGGCAACGACGGCGATCCTGAACGTAAACAGTCCTGTACCTGTCGGCGTAGAGCCGCAGCCGCGACTGCCGCCGCCATCCCGCAGGGCAGCCGACACCTCGTCGAGGCCTGGGCAGAGGGACGTTCCAGGCGTCGCTCGACGGCACTTTTGCGGCAACCGTCGGCACCGGGAGCGACCGAGGCGACTGACGGGTCGATACCTTGCCTCGGAGCCTTCGGCCCCCGCTACGCCCTGATCGTGCGGGGGAACGGTGCTGTGGAACCGGGGAAGCGAGGAAGTCCGGGACGGCCCCTGAACTGTCCTTGCAGCCTTCGCCGTATCGCGAGCCTATGGCCGGACGGCGGGAGCGCCAGCCCGCCCTCGGCCGTCGCCAAGGTCGTTGGTCCGGCCCGGTCGGATCGTCGAACGGTACGAACGGCTGAGCCGCGTCTGCCCGGCCGTCGCGCCCATGGTCGGCTCGGTCGCACGGGCACAGGACGCACGACCCGCTGATCCCCTCCGACGTCGACGGGAGCAAAGCCGGCGCAAGCACCACCGACCCAGGCAAAGCCTTTACGGGCCGGGTTGGTACAAGTGACGTAGACGCACAGAGCGTACAAGCCGGGACGAGTGATTTCGCGCGGCGGCTTTATACCGTTGCCGGGTGAAAACCGTCCCCAAATGGGCTCTTCTAACGTCAGGATGCGCACCGGTCCTCTTTACCGCGGGCTGGGTGTTCGCCGCCCACCTTGCCGGTCCTACATACAATCCGATCAAGCAAACGATCAGCGTACTGACCGCCTACGGGGAGGCGGGAAAAGTGATCACCGTGGCCCTTGTCGTGCTGGGTCTGTGCCATCTGCTCACGGCGTGGGGCCTGCGAGTGGGTACTGCCCTGGGACGGTTGACGCTGGCGGGAGGCGGCGTCGCGGCCCTGGTCGTGGCCATGATCCCGGCACCGATCAGTGGCGGCTCGCTGCGCCACGGAACGGCGGCCGCCATCGGGTTCGTCCTTCTCTCGCTGTGGCCGATCCTCTGCTCGGCGAACGGGGAGAACGCCCCCTGGGCACTTCGCCGCAAGCCGTCCTTCACGGCGATACTGGTGATGCTCCTGGGCGGAAGCTGGTTTCTCCTGGAGAGCCTTTCGGGCGGCGATCTCGGAATTGCCGAACGCTTCGTGACGGACGTTCAGTCCATCTGGCCTTTTGTCGTCGTCATCTCCTGTCTTCGCCACGCGAAGATCTCGGGGGGGACGTAGTCACGTTCGCTCTTTGGCGCTCTGGCCCGGTAGACACGACGAAACACCGTGTCCGCCGTTCCTTCGGAGGCCGGACGTTTCGAGTACCTGACCGCGGCGCTGCGGAGCCCTGTGCTGCGGCCGACCCGGGCGACGTCCTCGGGGACGACGGGACTTCCTCGACCTCGCGGTCGGTCCCGACCCGGGCAACCACGGCCCGGTCACCTTCGCGTCGCGCGGGTCCGGTGAACCCCTGGACCACCCTTGCTGGGCTGTGCGCGACGGGCCGAGTCCAACGGGCCGCCTTCTATGCCCGCCGCGCTGCCGAGCCTGTTACCGCGCGGTGCGCGACGCCGAGCCGACGGGGGATGCGGTGCCCCGTGCGTTCATGCGTGCCCAGGCGGGCAGGTGCCGGATGCGGCCGCCGACGTGTCGCGCGGCTGGTGCTGGGTCCCACCCCTGTCGGGACGGCACCGCAGCGGATGGTGCTCAACGACGATGCCCGATCCGCGAGTTGCCCGCGGCTAGACCTTGCCGTCCAGGGCACCCAGCCCGACTCCGTCGGCCCGGATGCCCCCTGGTGCGGCGACAGCACCTACGCCCACACGCAGGAGGGCTGGCTCTATCCGGCCATCGTTCATCGACGTTGGCCATCGTCGCCGTCGAGACGGTGTTGCGCGGGGTCAACTACCGGCCCGGCCGGGCCGTCGCCGGTACCGCGAGCGCCGACCGTATCGAGAGCCGGTACAACGTGCACCGTCTCACCGCGGCTCGGCTGTGGCGGTCCCGCCGACCACGAGATCGTACTCGCGGCCTGGCCACGCCACTGATGGTGTCGGTCAAACCGGAACATGCTCAACCTCCGAGCCTTTCGTCCACCTGCGGAACTGTCAGGCGTCCGGGAGCGGTCCGAGAACTTCTTCGGCCTTTCCCGCGTCACATCATGAACGGATCCGGATCGGAAAGAAGGCTCGCTCCATGACGCCCACGACACCGCACGACCGCACCGGACCTGTGACGGAGGTGAGCACGCAACGCGGTGTCACCGCGACGACCTTCGCCGTCCTGTGGCGGGGCCGGAGCGCGCTGGCGGGTGCGACCGCACGTGTCGTCGGCCTGTCCGGGCTGAGCGCGCTGTTGATGTTGGCCGCGGTGTTCGCGCTCTCCTGGCCCCTGTTCACCCACATGCGGAACCAGCGCATTTGGTACCTGAAGGTCGAGGAGGACCCCTACCTCCACGACAGCAGCGATCTGGTACTGGTCGCCTTCGGCACGCTCCCGCTCTTCCTGCTCCTGCTGGGCGTCGGCAGCGCGGCCTTGCAGAGTGTGTGCTCCCGGGCGGTCGCCTCGGGGACGCGCGCGGCAACGAAGGACGATCTGTTGCCGGCCAGGACCTCCGCTCGGCTGCGGCCGGTGCTCGCGGTGTATGCGATACGCGGCTTGATCGTGTGGACGCTGCCCCTGGTCGTCTTCTTCGTCGCGCACAGTCTCACCGGATACCAGCTCGACACCCCCGAACCCCTGAAACGTGGCTCGTGGCCCTACAGGCTTGTCGCCGGCTCTCCGGCAGTGGCCGTGTTCGTCGGCGTGCTGCTGCGTACGGTGTTCGCCCTCGCCCCGGCCGCCGCGGCTGCGGGCCTGGGCCCCCGCGCTGCCCTGCGCCGTTCCTGGTCGCTGGCGTTCAGGGGCGCCGGGGGAGTCCGCATCCTCGCCCTCGCACTGCCGCTGGCCGCACTCACCGCTGCAACGGTGCGGCTGGTGGTCCAACTCGCCCTGCCGCTGCGCCCGCTCGTGCGACAACTTCTCGAGGAGGCCACAGGCAACTTCTTCGCCGCGTACTACGCCGGCATCCTCGCCCCGGTTGTCGTCGGCATCCTGGCCGGCGCGGCCCTGACGCTTCCCGTCACTTGCACGGCCTTCGCTGTTCTCAACCTGCGCTTGCGGCCGCACGAAGACGTTCCGAGTGGTCAAATGCGGTAATGCGGAAATGAGTTGGCCGTCAATCGCCTGCGGGCAGAGCGGTGGCCCGTGTGGTCCGGCGAGCGCAAGTCCGCGCCCGGCAGGCCGGGTTCTGGCTGCCGGGTCCGCTTTCGGCGGTGCCGGAAGCCGCGGGTTCGGAGGCGGCGCGCAGCGCGAGACCGCCTTCACATGCGTGTCACCGACGAGGCTCCGCCTGTCCTGAGCCCTCGCACCTTTAGGCGAGACCGAAGGTCCGGTCCCCGACCGTCGGAGGGTGAACGTGACCTGGGTGCTGGATAGCGGGACGGACGGTGTCTGATCGCCGTTTACCACGACAGCAAGGCGCTGACACCGATCGAGTGAGGCCTCTGACCTGTCCGCGTATCACTCGCCGGTGCCGCACGCAGCGCCGCTACGGGGAAGGCCGGGTGCGCTGCCGCGTGAGTGTCCGAGCCGGTTCAGGACGGGTGGGGTCGAGCCGGCGGCATCGTGGGGCCCGAACCGTTCTGCTGCTCGTACACAGCGGGCTGTGACGGTCTCGGGTCGGGATGGCCTTGGCCGGCGGCCAAATTCCAGGCGTCAATGTCCTGATAGCGGCGCGGGCCCGGGTGCCCGCTTGCCGTGCTGCCGACCAGGTGGAGGCGCTCGGTCTGCCAGGGGTATCCGGTGAAGCCGTCGAGGTAGGCAGCCGCCGCCGTGACGGAGGTGTTGTCGTAGCGGCGAGCGCGGGCCAGCGTGAGGTGGGGGCGCAGTGGACGCTCGAGGAACGTCACGCCGCAGTCTCTGATCAGCGCCCGCACTGCTCCGGCGAGCTCGTGCAGGTGGTCGAGTTCGCCCTCGACGCCGCTCCACAGCACACGCTCGTCGAAGTGTCCGCCGCCGAGCAGCGACAGTTCGAGAGGGGGACGGGCAGCCGCCAGGTCGGCGAGGGGCGAACGTAGCCGCTGGGCGACCTGTACCGGCTGCTCGCCCAGGAAGGCCAGGGTGATGTGCCAGTCCTCGATGCGGTTCCAGCGCAGGTCGGGACATGCGGCGTAGGCCGGACGCAGCGCGTGCGCCAGCTCGTTCTTCGCATTGTCAGGCGGTGCGAGGGCGATGAACACGTGCTGGGTTGCGGACTGAGGCGGTTCGGTCACGGAACTCTTCTTACCTCATACGTCCGCAGGTGCCTGCGTGTCCATCGTCATACGCCCAGGCTGGAGCGGGCGGCAGGGAGCTGAGCCTAGCCGTGCATGGTGAGCAACTGGCATGGGGTGGTTGCTGGTTGACGTGGCAGACCGGTGCCGAACACGGGTTGTCCAACGACTCGGCAACGTTCGGACCAGGCTTCTGCGCGAACGCAGAAGCGGAGACGAGCGACGAGGCGGGACGGGACGCGTTCACGGCTCGCCGTCGCCGTCGCCGTCGCTGCCGGGTGACTCGTGCGGCAGGCGCAACAGACACCGACACCGGCGAGTGCACTACGACCGCGAACGGCGGTGTCCTGGTCCCGACGAGCTGACGCACGAGCGACTTCCGGAGCCAGACTCTGTGAACTGCTTGAGGTACTGCCGTTGTCTGTTGTGCCGCTGCCGCACCGGCCGACACAGCTCCGTCCTCGACTGCCCTGCTGCCTGACCCTGGCGGCTGGAGAGCGTCTCCGCACCGGCGGGAGGTTGGGGGAGGGGGAGCGGCCGCCGACGAGGACTCCCTCGCGGACGTCGATCGGGACGCGAACCGCGCCGGACCGCTCCCCGATGGCTGGGCGCCTGCATGTCCCGCAGCGGGAGCTGCCCGAGCCCGGTCGGCTGAACAACCCCGACTCCGCCCACCGAGACCAGCCGTTGCACCGCACACGCCTGGCGCTGAACGCCCTCCCTGCTGACGGAGCATGCGCGGGGTGAGAGTGTCGATGTGGGGGACGCAAGGACAGGTGGACCGCGAACACCGTGCGAAGGCGACGTCACGGTGCTCCTACTGGGTAGCTGAACCTCCCCCTTCCTTCGGCACCACGAACGACGACCTGCTCGCGCACTTCGCCCCGTCCTTCGAGAGACGGCACTCATCGAGCGGAACACCTGGCCCGAGTAACTGCCCTCGAGGGCCGTCGCAGTACGAGCGGCGCGGCGGCCGAGCGTCGTCCCTCGCGGAGGGGGGAGGCATGGCTCGCAGCTCTGCCGCCGCACCCGCCGGAATTCATGACGACCCGGCGGCATACGCTGACCGCATGACTGAAGCGCCGGGGCGGGGCGAGCCGTCCGGAGTCTGGGCCACGGCCGTGGGTGTTGCCCGGGTGAGGGCGAGGGAGACGGCACGCGAACAACCGCTGTTCCGGGACCCGTTGGCGCTGGCTTTCGCCACGGCCGCAGGGAGGGGCCCCGAGACGCCTTCGCCCCCGCGCACGGACGAGGCGGCCCGTCGCCGCTGGAGCGGTGTCGCCTTCTCGATCGTCATCCGGACGAAGTTCCTGGACGACCTGCTGGACCGGGCGGTCGCGTCCGGTGTTCGCCAGGTCGTGCTGCTCGGAGCCGGGATGGACAGCAGGGCCTATCGAATGGACTGGCCCGCGGACACCCGGCTGTTCGAGGTCGACACGGCCGATCCGCTGGAGTTCAAGGCATCGGTGCTGCGTGCTGAACGGGCCGTTCCGCGTTGCGAGCGGATCACCGTCCCGGTCGACCTGCGCGAGGACTGGCCCGCCTCCCTGACCGCCGCCGGGCACGATCCGGCGCGGCCGACGGTGTGGATCGCCGAGGGCCTGCTGATCTATCTGCCCGAGGACACGGTGCGGTCGCTGCTCGAACGCGTCGGAGCGCTCTCCGCGCCGGGCAGCAGGATGGGCCTGACCCTGGGCCCGCGCGGTGCGCTCGAACGCTTCCGGGAGGACGCCGCTGCGGGGTCGGCAGCGTCGATGTGGGTCTCCGAGAGTCCGGAGGACCCCGTCGGCTGGCTGAAGGGACTCGGCTGGGAGGCGGAGACCTTCACCCTGCGCGAGCGCGCCGCGGCATACGGCCGCCCGGTGCTCGCCCCGCCGCAGCAGGACGAGGGCCCCGGCGGACTGGTCTCGGCGGTGCGCACGGGCAACTGAGCCCGTAGTGCTGGTCTGCCTCCCGCCCTTGCGAGCCATGAGAGGCGGTCGGCGAACCCCGCGAACTGCGGTCCGGGTGACCGGTGTGTGCGCAGGTTCGCTTCCGCGTGCGCGCGGTTGGCGGGCCGTGGGGGCCACGAGGGCAACCGGGATCCGTGACGGCGCGTGGCGGGCTGGGGCGCGCGCGCCGAGGACCTCACCGACTCGCCCGCACAGGCGGCGACGCGCTGCTCGCTGCGAGAACTTCGACCTCCGCGAGCCACAGGACGTTCACACGCTGCGCCCACGGCTGACCCGCACGATGTGCGCGGGCGGTCAGCCGGACCGCGTCGTCCCCGCGGTGTCGTCGCGGCTCCCGTCGACCTCGGCGCGGATGTTGTCGACCGGTAGGCGCAGGCCGTAGGCGAACCGCTCGGACGGTGGCGTCCTGAAGGTCGCGGCGAGGGCATCGCGGGCGAAGTCCGAGTCGGCGTCGGTGACCAGCTCGGCGAGGCGTGATGGCTGCAGGTGTCGCTTGAGGACATCGACGAGTGGGAGCGGTGCCTCGACCTCCTTCAGGCCGAGGCGGGGGCCGAGTGGCCGGCAGGCGGCCGTAGGGCCTGGTTGGAGGTAGTTCCCGATGATCCGGTGGAGGTGACGGTGCACGACTCGCCGTCGACAGGGATCGCCGTGCGGGTGCCGATCGAAGTCGGGTCGGAGTGGCTGCGGGAGAACCGGCTGCGGCTGGCCGGTGTCCGAGAGGCGGTCGCATGCACCTCATAGGTTGTTCGGGACCTCGGTCGAAGTCCGTCGCTCGCTGCGCCAAGGCTCTCCGGCGAATCTCGTCGGCCCAGTCTGCCTCGGCGACGCGTCACACGGGGTTGGTGCGCAGGTGGGCGGCGCCCGAACGCACTGCCCATACGAAGACGGCGAGGGCGACGACACCCACCACGAGCGAGTCGTACGGCGCCGGCAGGAGTCCGGAGCCACCGAAGGTGCCGAGCCAGGACAGCAGGGTCAGCGCCGCCAGGTGGAACACGAGCCAGGCGCCCTGAGGCAGTTCCCCGGCCTTGCGGTCGTGCGGCGTCCTGCGTCGTTGCAGCAGGAACAGCGGGACACCGGCAAGGACGAGGGGCAGGGCGAGCCGCAGGTCGTCCCAGCCGGACCAGTAGATGAACTCGGTCGCCACGGCGAAGCTGAGCGGCGCGATCCAGTGCACTCCCGGCATGTGGCCGTCCGCGAGCTGCACGCCGCGCTCCCGGTCGTGCGCCCGGAAGGACGCCACGGCCACCGCCGAGGCGGCGTAGATGATCAGGTACATGTCCCCCATCACGCTCACGATGTCCTGCCAGCCCCCGAACGGCAGCATGAACAGGATGATCACCGCGAGGTTGAGGAGCAGTGCGCGTCGTGCGATGCCGGAGCGGGGATCGATACGCATGAAGAAGCGGGGGAGCAGGCCGTTCTTCGAGAGGGCGTAGGTGTGTCGGGCGTCGATCGCGACACCCACGTACGCCGAACCGCCCGGTGAGACCACCGCGTCGGCGTAGAGCAGTGTGGCCAGCCACTGCAGGTTGAGGACGAGGGCGAGCTGTCCGAACGGCGACTCGAAGTTGACGCCGTGCCAGCCGTGCGTGAGCAGTGAGTCGGGCACGGTGTAGAGAAAGGCGAGTTGGAGCCCGAGGTAGACGAGTACCGCGAGGCCGATCCCGGTGAGGACGGCGGCGGGCACGTTGCGGCGCGGATTGCGGGCTTCTCCGGAGAAGTCCAGCGGAGCCTGGAACCCGTTGACGGAATACACGATGCCGCCGCCGGCAAGGGCGGTGAGGCTGGCCGCGTATCCGTACGGGGCGAACCCGCCGTGTTCGGTGAGGCGCCCCGCGTGGGTGCCGGAGAGGAAGAGGGCGACCACCGTGAGCACCGGCACGACGACCTTGAACACGGACACCAGGTTGTTCACACGCGCGAACAGCCGCACGGCGAACCAGTTCAGCGCGGTGAGCAGCACACTCAGCGTCGCGGCCACGCCCAGCCCCGACGCGGTGAGACTGTCGCCGCGGTAGAGCCCGGGTACGTAATGGGCGGCGTACTGCATGATCGCGCTGATCTCGGCAGCGGTGCCGCCCACGGAGAGGAGGACGGACCAGCCGACCACCGTGCCGACCAGCCGCCCGTTCGCGTACAGCGGCCACCGGACCGTGCCGCCGCCCTCCGGCCTGGTGGCGCCGAGTTCGACCATGACCAGGGCCACCAGGGCGCAGAGCAGGCCGGCCGCGACCCAGGAGAGCAACGCGGCGGGGCCGGCGGTCTGGGCGGCGTACATCGCCGCGAACAGCCAGCCCGAGCCGAGGATGTTGGAGAAGCCGATCGCGGTCAGACCCCAGAACCCGAGGTCCTTGCGCAGCCTGCTCTCCTCGGCGCGTACGTCCGGGGCACCGGCAGTCTCCGCCGGTTGTTGATGCGCCACGCGGTAAGCCTCCTCGCCATCACGGATCTACGGGGGCCAGCGTGCCACGCGGCACGTCGCGCATGTCCGAGCGCGGCCCGTTCGGCACCGCCGGGCAGGTCGCGCGGGGCCGGCCGCGGGCCAGCGTGGTCGATGCCGCGGGCGATCTCGTGCCCCTCGCTCCAGGGACCGAGTCCGCGACTGCGCGGGACGCCGGTCTTGTCCAGGGCGACGGCGTCGGCCTGGCCCAGACGCTCCATCGCGGCGTCGGACTTGGCCAGGACACCGTGGCGGCCGGCGTTGGCGATGGCGGACAGCAGCGGCGGCATCGTGGAGCACGACCGCGCACGGCGAGGCCACGATCATGAACGTCATCGCACGCAGCAGGGCGGGCCGGAGCGTGGAGGCGAAGGCCAGCGGGACCGCGAAGACGGCGAGGGGCGCGATGCCCCCTCCGGTCAGTGTGCGGCCGGCCGCGACGCAGGCTCCTCGACGGCTTCGGCGAGGATGACTTCCCTGTGGCTGTCGCAACCGTCCCTGCCGTTCAGAGACCCTCCAGGCGGCTCAAGTCCGCTGTCGTGCACGTCACTTCCTGGCGTCCATGCCGCGCAGGGTGTCACCCCGGGCACCTAGCATGTCTGCGGTGCGATCAAGGGGGAGGGGTCAGTGAGCCGGGTTTTGCTGGATGGCAGTGTTCATGTGTCGTACGGCCAGTTCTATGTGGAGTGGGGGCGCCGGGCGGACAGCCGGACATGTGGGACGCGTTCAGGGGGCAGGTCAATGGTCTGTGCGGCGGTGCCGAGGCCGGTTTCCTTTTCCTGCTCACCGGGCTGCACACCGGACAGGTTGGGCTGAGGGTCGAGTGGCACGAGAAGGAGCCCCCGCTGGGCGGGCAGTGGGAGGAGGCCGTCGAAGCGTCACTGCGCCCGATGGGGCCACGCGCGGTACTGGCCGAGTGGGCGGACGAGGGTGCCTACTCACTGGATCTTCCCCACACGGATCATCGCGTGCGGTATTGCGCCACCGGCATGCAGGCCGGTCGTTGCCGGGACACCGTGGCCGAGGGCGACCTGCGCGACCGGTACCTCCTGCAGTTCTGGCCCGCCGCCCCAACCCGGGACGCCGTCCTGCGCCAGAGCACCTCGATCGCCGCCTACTGGCACGGTTGGGCGCGCGAGCTGCCCCCGCCGCCCACAAAGGAGGAGAAAGCCGTGGCGGTGGCCGCCCAGGAACAGGCCCGCCAGGCGCAGTTGCACAAGTCACGGCTCGCCCAGGAGACACGCATCTGGGGCGGGCGGCTGCCCACCCTGCGGCGGCTGCGGGATCTGAAGGGAAGCGTTTGCGGACTGTGGCGCTTCGACGCGGACCTGGTCGAAAACCTGGGCCGGTGCCACGAGGAACAGCTGCGCCGGGTGGCCAGGCACGCGGCACGCGCCGCCGGCAGGCGGGTCGGCCTGGAACGGGCCGACTGGATCTCGGCCGCACTGCACGCCCTCGACCGGGGACAGCCGCTGCCGGAACCGTTCGATGACCTGGGCCGCCTGCACGAGAGAATGCATGCGGACGACAGCCTGAGACCTCACTATCGCGGACGCCTGGCCGTCATGCCGCAAGAGGCCGCCCCCGTGCCGCAGGTGCCCACCCCCGCGCCGCCGATTGCGGCCTCTGCGGCGGCGCAGCCCGTGACCGCCTCGGTCTCCTCGCCTCCTCGGCGCGCGACTGTTGCCGCGGCCGACTCAACGCCGAGAGGCCTCAACGGACTTGCGCCCCTGAGCCGGACCCTCAACGTCACGGACGCCCTGCCGGCACCCGAGACCCACCTGGTCGACCGGGTGGAGCCGCTGAGAAACGTTGGTGTCGCGCTCCCGCCCGGAGCCGCACTGTCGAGCGAGGCCAGGGCAAGTCTGCTCCAGGCGGCCACTGACCCCAACGCGCCTGCAATCCTCTCGTACTTGGCGGCAGGCGTGGTCCCGGCGGCTGCCTGCCCCGATCCGCTGCAGGCAGCATGCGACGCGCTGTTCGGCGCTGTGCGGGTGTTCGGCCCGGACTGGCCGGCTCTGCTCGACGGCGTGCGCACCTTGCTTTCTACGGGCAGTTGAGCCGGGGAAGCAGAGCTTCAGGAAGGTGGTCAGCAGGCTGAATGAAGATTCTCGTCCGGGGCCTTCCACGACGGCAACAGAGCGGCTGGACCAACTCGTGGGCCTCAATCGGGTCCGCAGGGTGGGTCTGCCCGTGCGGTTCCCCCAGGCAGTACGGCTCGTAGCGTGCCGTCCGGTCCCGTGGGGCGGGGCACCGGCCGTAGTGCCTGCGCAACAGCTGTCTCCAGGTCGGCCACGGAGCCGCCGAGGAGGGCCGCAATCTCGACGTATCGCCCCCAACGGACTGCATCGGCGCGGTACTTCACAGCTTCCGTGCCGATCCTGGTGACCGTGGTCGGGGACCTGAACGGTCCACCGTCACGGTCTTGGACGAGGCGGAGGATGTCCGGATTCCCGGCCCGGGCCACCTCGACGAGGACGGGGTGCAACTGCCCGGGAAGCCGGCCCGTGGCCGCGCCCCGCTCCAGGAGCAGCGCCGCCGCCTCGACGTGGTTGCCCCTTGCGGCCCCGGTGAGCGGTGGCGGGGACTTCGGCCACGGCCTGCCGTCCGGATCGGCCCCCGCGTCGAGCAGCAGTGCTGCGATGCCGAGCATCCCTTGGTGCGCCGCGTGCCACAGGGGCAGGGCGTCGTCGTGTCGTCCGATGCGCTGCTCGGGGTCGGAGCCGGACCTCAGCAGCAGCCGGACCATGTCGGTGTGCCCGCGGAGGACGGCGGTGCCGAGAGCGCTGGTGGGCCAACGGCGCGCTCTTGTGCGTCCGTCTACCGGCACACCCAGGTCCAGCAGGTGTGCCGCCTGCATGACATTGCCGGACTCGGCGGCCACGACCAGCGCCTCTACGTCTTCCACGAGGACCCAGTGTTCCGCCCGGCTGCGAGGGCACGCAACACTCCACCTCTTGGAGGCAGCCGTGGCCAATCCCACTGCTCTTGAGCGCTGTTGCTGTGGCAGGGAACGTTCGTCGGCGCTGTGTGGCGTGGACGCGCGGGCGGCGACGGCAGGGGATTGGGCGTGTTACTCCTCGGTGCGGGAGAAGCCGGTGCAGAACCCCTGTGCCCTGTCGCGGACTTCGAGCCGGCAGGTGGTGTGCAGCGCGACGTCCGTTCGTACGGACTGCGCGCGCGAGGTGGCTGCGGAGCCGCACAATGCTGCGCTCAGTTTTCGGCGAGCGGTACGCGGCTACCGGGCTCGTGCACCGCTACGGCTCCATGGTGGTCGACCGGCGTCGCGGCGCTTGACCCCGTGTGGAGCTGGCGTTCGACTCCGATGCGGGCAAAGCGGTCACGGCGGCTGGCTGAAGGCCGACAAACGGGCTTGATCGCCTTCCGCCACCTGGAGCGGTCGGTCTGCATGCAACGCAACTGAGCCTGACGAAACGAACTCTGATTGCGCCTTGAACGAGGGCGTCTTTCGAGGCGCCGTGTGAGCGGTCGAGCGTCAGCGGCGTATTCCGTCGGCTCACCTATGCATGATTGAGCGAATTTGATGGAATGCGCCAGTTTCGTGCTCATAGGTGCCCGGTATAGGACATTCCGGCAATGATCGTGCTCCTCGTTTTCGACCTGCCGGGAGGATGGTCGTCCGGTCGGAAGCGTGTGCTTCCTTGGCCGTTCTGGGGGGAGTTCACATGAAGGTCCGTTACGTTCTGACCGGGGCCGCCGCGACGGCTGTACTCGCGGCATGCGCATGCGCGGCACCCACGGCAGTCGCCGCCTCGTCACCGGCCATGGTCCGTCCGGCCAACTTCCACAACGATGTGGTCCCGGCGAACTTCCACACCGATGTGGTTCCGGCGAACGTGTACACCGATGTGGTTCCGGCGAACGTGTACACCGATGTGGTTCCGGCGAACGTGTACACAGATGTGGTCCCCGCGAACGTGTACACAGATGTGGTCTCTGCGAACTTCCACACCGATGTGGTCCCGGCCAATCTCCATGCAGAAGTGGCCCCGGCAACCGCCGCCGTCTAGAAACACACAGGCTCCGACGGGGTGCGAGGCCTCGCCAAACGGACGGACAAGCTTGCCATCGCCTATCAAGCCGCCCTGCAGGTTCCTGCAATCGTCATCTGGACCCGACGCTGAGCAGGTGTTTGCAGGGTTCGGCAGGCCGCCGCATGCACGGCGAGACGGTCCTGCTCTCCGTCGAAGACACCGGCGAAGGCATGGCCGTTCGGCCACTCCCCACCGAGAAGATCTCGCTCGTCGACGTGCATGATCAGGGTGCCGCAGCTGTCGACTACCTCGGAGACGCCTCGGGTCGTGTCCAGGTTCCGGCCGAACTACTCCGGCAGCCTGCACGGCGCACTTATCGCGTCCAGAAGACGTTGTCCCGTCCCGAAGGCGCGCCTGGGACGTCCGGATGAAATCGTCAATTGTTAATTGTCGCGCCGGGCCCACTGCGCGGCCCGGACCGTTCCCTCTTGGATGTCCTGCTGAGGTAGTTGGAGATCGAGCGCTTCCTCCAGGGCGTGGAAGTACAGCTCGAACTCGTCGGTGAGTTCAGGGTGGTCCAATTCGGCACGGCGTATGGCCTGGTTGAGGAAGTCGAGTTGGCCGCCGCGGAAGTAGGGGGCGCGGCCTCGCTCGTACCAGATCAGTTCCAGGACGCCCCAGTCGTCGTCGATACGCCGGCCCTCGCGCATGTAGTCGAAGGTGTAGATGGCCTTCGCGGAGGTGGCGCTCAGGTGTACCGCCTCGGTGACACCGAGGCGGGCGAGAGCCTCAGGATCCGGCCTGAAGCCGGGGGTCTCGTGGTACATCAGGAACGCCCAGTCGCCGGCCCGCCCGTAGCAGCAGGTTTCCCAGACGATGTCCCAGTAGTCGGAGGTCCCGCCGTCCATGCTGCGCAGATCCGCAAGACGGGTCCCGGCGGCGATCTGTGCGGGGTCGGCTCCGTGGAGAAGGGCGATCTGTTCGGCGCTGGTGTTCTCGCCGCGGAAGAAGGAGAGGTGGGTGTAGGGATCCTGCTCACACCAGCCCGCAGCGATCCAGGCGAGGCGCTCCAGCGGGTCGCGCCCGCACGCCGCTTTGGGCTGCGCTCCGTCCATGCCGCCGTTGCGAAATCGGCTGCCCCAGGCAAGGTTGACCCGATCCAGCAACTCAGCATGCCCGGAGACGAGGTTGGCCACCGGGCCGCGCCCCGGGGATCGGGCCGCGATGTGTTCGGCAAGATTGCGGACCGCGTCCTCGGCGGCGAAGTACAGGACCAGATCCAGGTCTTGAGTGACGAAGACCTCCCGATAGGGGCCGATGTGGCCGTGCACCGTGCCGTCGTCGTCCAGGACCAGGAAGAGACGACCGTGCGGCGTACCCACGTGCTGCTCGTACTGGTCGGGTGAGCTGCCGATGGGCGGGAACATCGCGTAGTCGAGCACGTCAGAGCCTGCGGACACCTGGTGCCAGGCCTGCTTGAGTGTGTACGCCGAGAGCTGCATGGGCGTCAGTATGCGACGGGACACTGACACCGTCTCGGTCCGGCCAAGTGCCCCCTGAATATCGCTCACTTCCAGGCTGGACGCGACCTGACTGCTGTCACGCGCCAACTCGTCAACCTCCCGGGTGGCGTGCGTCGTTGTCAGGGGATCCGCCGGAGTCTGCGGGGGCTTGAGACCGCGGTGAATACGGAGAACGGGGGTCGGCACGTTTGTGGGAACGGGGAACGTCGCGGGTTGCCCTGCGTGGCGTGCAGGCGTGGATCGGCGGCCGGTCGCGGACGCGCTACCGCTCGGCGCGGAGGAAGGCGGCTGGAGCCTTGCGCTCTGTCGCGAGCTTCGAGCCGGCGGGTTGTGTCGTCGTTCAGGTGACCGATCGACTTGCGGCGACTGTCCTGCAGCGCGACGAGTTGCCGTCCTGATGAGGTACCCGTCGTCGTCGGGCCACGTCTGGGTGGACGGTGTGGGCCTGGACCTCGGTGACGGGTCGCGGGAGGCGCGGCAGGTGCAGCGGTGCGCGACGGGGCCGGGTCTCGGTCGAGGCCGAGGTGGACCGGTTCCTTGATCGAGGCGGCGGGTCGGCTGCCGGCTGGCTTCACCGGCGGGCACTCGTCCTTCCGAGGGCGGACCCTGGTAGAGGGGGCCGATCGAGGCGAGGAGAGCGCGATGTGGCTCAAGGTCGCACTGACAGCCGTACTGGCGCTGTGGCGTCGTCACCATCGCAAGCGCGTGCAGAGAGGGACATGATCAGCGCTTATCTCGCTAACGGGACGGGAGCTGCCGCACACGTCCTTGCCCGTGCCCGTTCCTGCGCAAAAGTCCGGGGCCTACGGGAGTCGAGGGTGCCGGCATCACGATGTCGGAGCCGGCGACCGGGCAGATGCCGCCCCAGAATCACGCTCTGGACGCCGACGCCGACGCCGACGCCGATGCCGACGCGGTCCTGACAGGCGCATACGCCAACACCCTGCGCATCCTCACCTGTCTCATACCGCCCGGGTGCGCCCGGGGTGACGCGAGGCGCTGAGCCGGGGCGCGCACCGTCCGGACGCTTCGGGTGCCCGGAGGCCGGGGAGTCGAGGCCGATACGGCCGGGCATCGCCGGGAAGAAGTGCAGGCATGAGAATCAACAGGGAACACGGCTCCCGGACCCGCCGAAGCGGCGCGTGGCTGCGCTACGGGGCAGCCGCCGCGGCCGTGACGGTCACGGCCGTCGCCGGTGCCAAGGCCGTCGACCCGCGCAGCGCCTGGTACGCGTCCTTGCGCAAGCCGTCCTGGCAGCCGCCGCCGCGGGCCTTCGGCTTGGTGTGGACACCGCTGTACGCGTCGATCGCCTACGCCGCCGGCCATGCCCTCGGCGCCACCAGCGACCGCCGACAGCACACCGCGCTGACCACCAGCCTGGCTGCGAACCTGTCCCTGAACGCCGGATGGAACTACCTGTTCTTCGCCCGCCGCAGTCCTGCGGCCGGTCTTGCCGGCACCCTGCTCCTGGACGTCAGCAACGCCGACCTCATCCGCCGCACCGCCCGCACCGACCGGGCCGCCGCCCGCGCACTGGCCCCCTACGCCGCATGGTGCGCCTTCGCCACCGCCCTGAACGCCTCCATCGCACTGCGCAACCGCGGCTCGGCGAGCATCCGCTGAGGCTCCACCCGCTGCCTACTCCACCCGGCGAGGCGAGGGGACGGCGCGGCAGCTCGTTCGGCAGCCCCCTCAACGGGGGGTGGTGTAGCTGTGGCGAGGGTGGCGGGGCATCGCGTGGGAGCGGGGGTCCGACAAGATCGCTGCCCGGACCTTCTCCTCCTGCCCCGGTCGGGCTGCGATACCGGCGAGAGGCGAGAAGCACCCCGATGCCTCGACGTGCCCTTTTGGCTGTTCAGCCTGCCGCACTGCCGCACCACCCGCGATGCTTTCGAAGACCAGTGACTGCGGGTTACCGCGGGTTTTCGAACGCGAGGGGGATTCCGTCGCCCGGCGGCAACGAGGAATCGGACCGCGGTGGAAGGTCTCGGCCTGGCAGGGTGGGAGACTCTTCACAGCGTCGGCGCGGTCGACCCCCATCCGGGGGCCGGGGTGGGCACCGGGCGCGTCGGTGTCGCTTCCGCGCACCGACTCCTGTGTGGTTCCTACAACACACGCGTTGCATCGATTCGCGGGCCTTGCGGTCTTGCGCCTGTGGAGAGTCATGGCAGAAGAGCAGAACGTCGTCGGCGGACCCGGAGTGGTCGCCGCGGAGACGGAAGCGAAGGCGCCGGGGTGGGCACGCGCGCTGGTCGACCTGCTGGAAGCCAGTCACAGGGCGCCGTTCGAGCTCTTGCCTGGTCTGCTGGCGAGCGCCGCGCGACAAGCAGGCGCGGGCGGGGCCCGGTTGTTCGTGGCCGATCTGCAGGAGGAAGTGCTGCGCGAGGTCACCGGCGTCGGTCTGAACGCCGGCAAGGGGGGTGACGAGCACCGGATCGAGGGCACACTCCCGGGCCGTGCCTACCAGAGCTCCGAGGTCACGGCGCCCGCGCGCGGCGGGGCGTGCTGGGTTCCGGTGCGGGACGGCGCCGAACGGCTGGGAGTTCTGCTTGTCGAGCCCGGCGAGGGTGAGGTGCGGCCCGACGAGGAGCTGATGCGGGCGCTGGCGACCATGGCCGGGCTCCTGCTGGTCTCCAAGCGGGCCAACAGCGACTCCCACGCCCGGCTGACGCGCACCCGGCCGATGGGGATACCGGCGGAACTGCAATGGAGCATGATGCCGCCGCGGACGTTCGCCGATCGGCGGGTCACGGTCAGCGCGTTCATGGAACCGGCCTACCAGGTGGCCGGGGACGCTTACGAGTACGCGGTGGCCGACGATGTTCTGCACCTGGCGGTCTTCGACGCGATGGGCCACGACACCTCCGCCGGCCTGACCGCCGCCCTGGCCATGGCCACCTGCCGCAGCCACCGCCGGGCTGGCGCCACCATCCCCGACGTCACCAGGGACATCGAGAGCACCCTGATCGAGCAGTTCGGCCACAGCCGTTACGCCACGGGCATCCTCGCCGACCTGGAACTGGACACCGGCAAGTTCAGCTGGGTCATCCGCGGCCACCTCCTTCCGGTTCTGATCCGCGGAGGCCGCTGGGCCAGTACCCTCCGCTGCCCGCCCGCAGGGCCCATGGGCAGCGGCTTCGGCCTGCCGGTCAGACAGTGCACCGAGCAACTGGAGCCGGGCGACCGGCTGTTGCTGTTCACCGACGGCATCACCGAAGCCCGTGACACCCAGGGTCGCGAGTTCGGCGTGGAGCGGTTCACCGACTTCATCATTCGCCACCAGGCTGACGATCTGCCGGTGGACGAGACCCTGCGTCGCCTCATGCACGCCGTCATGGACTACCACCAGGGTGCACTGGAGGACGACGCCACCGTTCTGTTTTGCGAATGGCACGGGCCCAACGCCCCCGAGTAGACAGACCAGCGGCGCACCACCGCCGCGAGCGCAGCGGCACGTTGACCCTCTTGTCTGGAGCGAGGCGTCTCCGGGTGGGGGAGAGGGAATCGCTGCCGTGGGCGCTGCTGCGTTTGCCGCGCTGCTTTGCTGCAACGGGGCCGGGGTGGCGGCCTCTCAGGAGTGCTGCGGGTGGTCGGCGCTGTGGCCGTGGCCGTGGCCGTAACGGGCGAGCATGGTCATGACCGCCTCGTCGACGGCGTGGCCGACGTCGGCAGGTGCGGGGCTCCAGTCGGCGAGCAGCATCCGCGGCCACAGGACGTAGTTGGCGATCATGCCGAGGAACTGGTTGGTGGCGCTCTCCGCGTCAGGTACCACCGCAGTGCCCGCGGCGTGCTGGGCCTCCAAGTAGCGCTGGACGGAGACGAAGTAGGGCAGCTTGCCCAGCTCGAACTGAGCCCGTCCCAGTTCCGGGAAGCGTGGCAGTTCGGCGATGACAATGCGGAAGAGGGCCGCCATCGCGGGCCGGCCGATCAGGTCGGCGTACTGGCGGCCGATCGCGCCCAGGCCGGCGCGCAGGTCACCGGGCTGCACCGCGGGCGCCGCCGGGTTCGGACCGCCCTTCCAGTACTCGGTGACGATGGCTTCGAAGAGCGCCGCCTTGGTGGGGAACTGCTTGAACAACGTGGACTTCGAGACGGCTGCTTCCTGTGCGATCTTCGCCAGCGAGGTCCCGTCGTAGCCCCGCTCCAGGAACAGTTTCGTGGCCGCTGCGGTGATCGCCTCGCGCTTGCGCCGGGCGAGTCGTTGATGGTGCTCGGAGAGTCCTGCGGTCATGGGCCCAGTATGCCTCATGGCGAGGCGAGTCACTTGACTCGCCACTGTGCGGATGCTTACGTGGAAAGGGAGGCGAGTCGTTCGACTCGCATCCGGGCGGCGGGGGAACCCCCGGCCGGCGTCGTTGCGTCCCGAAGGAGAAGCGCGCATGGAGTCAGGCAGGATCGCACTGGTGACCGGCGGCAATCGCGGGCTGGGCTGGGCCACGGCCCGGGCGCTGGCCCGACGCGGGCTGGGCGTCATCATCACTTACCGCGGCGATGCGCGGGAGGCCGAGGAGACGGTCAAGAACGTTCAGGAAACCGGTGCCGCTGCCGCCGCGCTGCGGCTGGACGTCAGCGACGTGGCTTCCTTTCCGGCCTTCGTCTCCGACTTGGCCGCGCAGCTCGAACGCTGGGACGCGACCCGGCTGGATGTCCTGGTCAACAATGCCGGAGTCGGGCTGTTCGGATCGCTGGAATCGGTCACGGTCGACGACTACGACACGATGATGGACACCAACGTGCGCGGCACGTTCTTCCTCATCCAGGCGCTTGCGCCCGTGCTGGCCGACGGTGGGCGGATCATCAACGTCTCCTCCTCCCTCACCCGCCACACCAGTGCCGGCACCTCGGTCTACTCGGCTTCCAAGGCGGCGGTCGAGGTCCTGACCCGGACATTGGCCGTGGAGCTAGGGCCGCGCAAGATCCGCGTCAACGCCGTCGCGCCGGGTCCGACCGCCACGGACTTCAACGGCGGCGCCATGCGGGACGACGCGCGGCTGCGCGAGGGCCTGAGCGCGCAGACCGCGCTTGGCCGCGTCGGCGAACCGCAGGAGATAGGCGACGCCATCGCCGCCCTCGTCTCCGAAGACCTGCGATGGGTCACCGCCCAGCGCCTCGAAGTGTCCGGTGGCGCCCTGCTGTAGGGGCCCGCGCCCACAGCGTGCGCACCCCGATATGAGGCACGGCGACACTTCCTTTCGAAGGTCCCAGGTGTGCCCGTTCGTGATGTCACGGGTGGCGGGCAGGGACCGGGCGCCGGTCCTCGCCCGCCGATGCGGGCCGGTCAGCCGCCGAAGCGCGAGGAGCCCAGGGTTACTTGGTGTCCGGTCACGGTCAGCTTCACGCCGTCCGTGGTGGACTCGGCAGCGCTGAAGCCCACGTTCTGGGGGAGGCCCAGGCGCCAGGATGCGGACGGCTTGGTCTGGCCCGGCGCGGTCAGCGAGAACTCGTCGCCCTGTGCGAGCAGGGTGCCGACGCCGTTGACTTGGGTTCCGTCGACCGAGCCGGAGATCCTGACGTTCGCGGCCTGCTCCTTCGAGCCGGACGCCTGTGACACCGTGATGGTGCTGCCGTGGCCGACGAGCCGGGTCAGCGTGCTGGAGAGTTCGCTGTAGGAGAGGGTGACGGTGCCGGTGGCGAGGTTGGCCTGGGCCGTGCGCGCGGTGTAGGACGGCATGGTCACGCCGCTGAGGTCCAAGTGCAGGTCGGCGATGTGGAGGTAGCCGCCCTGTGCGTTGTCGGCGGCGTCCACGTAGAAGTTGCTCGCGTCCAGCTCCACGTCGTGGAAGTTCTTTGCCAGTGCCTGTGTGAGGAACGGGAACCCTTCGATGGAGACGTCCAGTTCGGCGTCGGTGGTGTTCGCGTAGCCGTATTTGTCCTTGGCCAGGTCGGCCACCTCCTTGTCCGCGTAGTGCACCGCCACCCGGTCCACCACCACGAAGAGCACCCCCAGCACCACCACGGTGCCGACCAGTATCTTGACCCAGCGACCTGCCATGTCCCCCGCCCCTCTTGCCAATCCCCGTTGTTTTGCGGCGCGTTCGAGCAACGCCCGAGGAGATCATCCAGCATGCGTTCCCCGGTGGTGCAGTTTTTCGTCACCTGTGAGCATCCGTCGGCGGCGGGGCCTCGGGCTGACGCCCGCCGTCATTGGTGAACTCCTGCCAGAAATAGGCTAGTTGGGGCAAGGGCGCCCACCGAACGACACTCGCCGCGCGTCCTGCCGGACGCGGGGACCGGGAAAAGCATCCGGCTCCGCGCGGCGAAGTCCCGGTGGCGACGCCGACGATGGCCTCGGTGGTGCCCCGTACCTCGCGCTCGCGGTTCCCGCGCTTCGGTACTACAGCCTCCTGCTGCTGGTCGCTTGGCCGGCGCTGCTTCGGACGGCTTGATGAAATCGGACTCGGACCCGGACCCGGTCACGTTGTTGCCGGTCTTTGACGCACCGCCACCGTGGCTGTGACGCCGTGGTGTCACCTGCGGCGCAGGTCGCTGACGGTTTCGCCGAACTCGTGTTTCAGGGCCCTACCGAGGTGCTTCGGGTCATGCACTCCCCATCGTGCCGCGATCGCCGCTGTGGAGACGCCGGAGGAGGCGGGGTCGAGGAGGTCCCGGCGGATGCGCAGCAGGCGTTCGTGCCGGACCCACGCGGCGAAGGTCAGGTCATTGCCTTTGAACAGAACGTGCAGGTGCCGGACGGAGATGCGGTGCCGGCGCGCGACCTGCTCCGCGGTGAGCCGGGAGTCGCCGAGGTGGGCAAGCGCGTAGGCGCGGATGCGGTCGACGAGGCCGCTGACGACGGGAGCCGCCTCCGGGGCGGTGTCGGCGAAAGCGGCGAGGAGGAGCGCAGTGAGTGCGTCCGCCACGTGCGTGCGTGACACATCACGACAGGGGAAGTCCTCGCTGACCGCGGACAGTGCGTGGCTGAGGAGCCCACCGATCCCGCCCGCTCCCGGCAGGGGGAGCGCCGTGCGTCGGCCGATGGAGTTCGCGTACCTGCCGAGACTCGCACGGGGAACGCAGAGGACCGTCATGTCACTGGCATCGGCACCGATGAGCCGGTAGGGCCGGGTGCCGTCACAGGCGAACAGTTCACCGGGTCTCACCGTCGTGGTCCGGTCAGCCTGGACCGCCGTGAGGGAACCGTGGTGATGCAGATTGAAGTGCATCCACTCCACGTCGCTCGAGGTGATGCTGCGGTTGTCCCGCGTCACGACGGCGGGCGTGGCCCTGACGCGAGCGACGACCATGGGTCCGACGGCTGTGTGGCCGACCGTGGCTTCGAACCCCTTCGGGTCAGGATGTGTCACCCGCAGCGGGGCGAACAGGGCCGAGGCCACTGCCTCGAACGACTCGGTTCCTCGTAAGCGGGAACTCCTGCAGACCGTCATGCCGCTGCCCCCTGTTCGCACAGGAACCCTACAGCCGCGCGCGTCGTGGACTGTGCGCGAACTGGGGAGTGACTGTGCGCTTGTTGGTGCTCCTCGGACGCGGCCCCCTCCTACGGTCGTTGTGCCGGAGGGCATCCGGCCCTCTGTGTGGCTTGAGCAGCCGTACACGCCAGTTCGACGTCGCCCCGGGAGCATGCCGTTGAAGCGCACCGACGCCCCACACCGGACGGTGGGACCAACTGGATGCAGCACGCGACGCGCGGTCACCGCCGCGGGCACGACGGCGCTGCTTGCCTCGCTCGCCTTGACCGGTTGCACGGCGGACACCGACGCGGCCCGTCGCACCACGCCGGCCGCGAAGGCCGAGGCCACCGCGCCCGGGAGACAGCTCACCTACGCCCAGGAGTTGCGGATCTCCGACGCCGAGCAGCACTTGATCACAAACTGCATGAGAAGGCAGGGCTTCCGCTTCTGGGAGGGGAAGCCGCTGAGCCTGGAGGAGAGCCGTCCGGTCGGCTATGTCCAGGACGACGTCGACTGGGCCCGCAGCCACGGCTACGGCAGCCGGATCATGGCGAAGGAGGACCGCGCCCGCCGGGACAACCCCAATATCGCCTATCGCAAGTCCCTTTCGCGTGCGCGCCGGAAGGCGTACGACATCGCGATGGACGGCGGCCGGGACGCCGTGGAACTGAAGTCGCGGCTGCCGACCGGTGGCACGGTCACCAAGCTCTCCGGCGGATGCGCCGGCCGGGCCGAGAAGGTGTTGTACGGCGATCCCGCGGCATGGTTCCGTTCCGACACCACCGTCAGCAACCTGCGGCCCCTTTACGTGGGAAAGCTGCTGCGCGACAGGGAGTTCAAGAGCGCGATCGCCGCCTGGTCGCGCTGTATGAGCAAGGCCGGCCGGTCGTTTCCCGACCCCGATTCGGCACGGCAGTCCACGCGCGAGCACAGCGCGGAGCAGACCCCGGCCGAGGAGGCCAGGACCTTCGCGAACGAGGTTCGGATCGCGGTCGCCGACGCCACCTGCGCCCGCTCCGTCTCCCTCCGCCCGATCGGCGAGCGGAGGGAGGCCCACTACATCGGCGACCTGACGGGCAAGTACGGGTCCGCCCTCGACGCCCATCGGCGGGTGCAGGAGGGCGCCTTGGAGCGCGCCGAGCGCATAGTGCCCGCCCGTACCTGATCCGCACCGCACCGCAGACCGGCGACGCCCTCGCGGACCGTCGCCCCGACTCACCCCGCCCCGGCCACGGGGCATGAGCAGAAAAGGAATTCGCCATGCGCAAACTGACTGTCTCCCTCGCCACCCTGGGCCTCGCGGCCTGCGGCCTCGCCGTCCCGGCCACCGCGCACGCAAGCTCCGGCTGCGCAGCGGAGTGGAACTACTACGGCCGTGACGGCTATGTCCGCGCCTGGGACGGTTACAACTGCAGCGGGTTGTACCTCGGCAACGACGTCGGCAGCGACCCTGACTGGGGCGACTCCTACGGTGAGTTCAAGGGCGCCGACGCGAACCGGGCGTCGTCCGTCATGAACAACGGTTACGTCGGCGGCAAGGACGTCGTCGCCTTCTACTACTACACGCAGTACGACGACAGCGCCTACGGCTGTCTCAAGCCGGGCGAGAAGTACGTGGACGACCTCAGCCGCGACTGGTTCACCAACATCGTGACGATGGACAACGAAATCGCGTCGCACGCCTGGGTGGCCGCGAGCGCCTGTGCCCCGGGCTCCTTCATAAGCTAGAGGTTGTCCCGTAACCCTTTTGGGCCGTTCCGCATTGGTCTGGTCGTGGGTGCTGTGATTACGGCCGCTGAGCCGGAGTGGATCGAGCCGTTCACGGGCTTGACGGTGCGTCAGTTCGCTGAACTGGTGGCGTTGGTGCGCGGTCGGGGCGGGGGTGTTCAGCGGGGGCTGCCGTGGCGTCTGCCGTTGGAGGAGCGGGTGCTGCTGGTGGCGACGTACTGGCGCACGAACCTGACGCTGCGGCAGGTGGTCCCGTTGTTCGGGGTCTCCAAGTCCGCGGCGGACCGGGTGCTGGACCACCTCGCGCCGCTGCTGGCGATCTCCCCGGCCCCGCGTCCGCGCAAGGACACGGTGCTGATCGTCGACGGCACCCTGGTGCCCACCCGCGACCGGACCGTCGCCGCCTCCAGCAAGAACTACCGGTACTCCACCAACCAGCAGGTCGTCATCGACGCCAACAGCAGCCCCTTGCGGTGCCTGCGCCGCAGGTGATCCGGGCTGTGCCGTCATCCCTTACGGGGGCTGTGAATACCGGCTACGGCGGTGAGCAGCCCCGCGAGCGCGATACCTGCGGCGGTGAGGAAGGCTGCTCGGTACCCGGCCAACGTGTTACCGCCGGCTGTGGCGGCGACGGTAGACAGGATCGCGAGGCCGAGCCCGCCTCCGACCTGGAGCGCGGTGTTGAACATGGCGCCGGCCAGTGCCTGCTCGTCGGGTCCCGTGTCGGACAGTGCGGTGATGTTCGCCGACACGAACGTCTGCGAAAGACCGACGATGAGGAGGATCAGGAGCGGCAGGATGACTGTCCAGTAGTTCGTTCGGGGGCCGACCAGGGAGAAGAGGGCAAGGCCGATGGTGTAACAGGTCAGACCGAACAGCATGAGTCGGCGTACACCCAGTCGCGGGACCAGGCGCCCCGCGACCAGAGGCAGGAGCGTGCCGCCGATGGCCAGAGGCAGGAAAGCTACACCCGTGGTGAGCGGACTGAAGCCGAGAGTGTTCTGCAGCAGGAGTGCGGCAAAGTAGTTCACGCCGACCCATCCCGCGTACATGAACACGGCGACCGCCAAGGCCGCAACGAGCTCTGGACGTTTCCACGCCGCCGGAGGGACGAGCGGTTGGGTCGCCCGGCGCTGCCAGGTCACGAAGCCGGCCAGGAGGGCCGCTGCGAGGGCTGCGGCCGCCCATCCGAGGCCATCGGCAACGCTCTTGCCGAGCTGGGTCAGGGCGAAGGAGAGTCCCAGCAGGCCGGCGGTCAGCAGTGCCGCACCGGGAAGATCCAGGCGACCTGGAGCGTGGTTCTGAGGGTCGTCTGCGGGGATCAGTGCGAGCACACCGGCGATGAGCGCGCCCGCCACCAGGACGTTCGTGGCGAACATCGCCCGCCACCCGATTGACCCCGCCAGCGCGCCACCGACGACCAGCCCGAACGCGAGCCCTACGCCGCCCATGGCACCGAACGCTCCCAGCGCACGCGACCGCCCCGGTTCCTCGTGCCACAGGGCGCCGATCAGCCCGAGTGCTGACGAGACCGTCACTGCCGCACCGGCCCCCTGTGCCGCGCGGGCCGCAACGGCGAGCAGCAGCGTGGGGGAGGCCCAGACCACCGCGGAGGCGGCGGCGAACAGCACCATCCCGCACAACAGCGCCCGGCGTCGCCCGTACAGGTCAGCGGCTCGCCCGGCCACCATCAGGAAACCGGCGAACATGAGGGAGTAGGCCGACACCATCCAGGAGAGCTGCCCGGGAGAGGCGTTCCAGTCCCGCGCCATCTCGGGCAGCGCCATGTTGACCGACGAGAGATTCATGATGTCGAGAGCCTGAGCGGTGCACAGGATGGCCAGTACTGCCCCGGAATTTTGCGCCTTCCGTCGGACAGGGACATGCACATATTGCGATGTAGTCACGCAGCCAGTTTCGGGAGTACAACACCGGCTGGGAAGTATGCACAACAAAGTGCCATACTATCCAGATGGATAGTGTCACTTCACGGCAACAGGTCGCCAAGGCTGCTGGGGCCGTCGCCCCACTGCAGTTGGAGCAAGGCTGCACAACCCGTCGAGTCTTCGACCTGGTCGCCGACAAGTGGATGCTGTCGATCCTGTGCGTGCTGTCCGAAGGGACGGCTCGCTACAGTGCGCTGCAGCGAGCCATCGTCGGAATCACGCCCAAGGTCCTCACTCAGCACCTTCGCTCGCTTGAGAGCAACGGCTTGCTGAGCCGCACTGTCTATCCGGTCGTCCCCCCACACGTTGAGTACGAACTCACGGACCTCGGACGATCCCTCAGGCAAGCTCTACAACCTCTGCTGGTATGGGGCGAATCCCATCTCGATGAAGTCGAGCAAGCTCAGAGCGCACGTAAGCGGTGACCTCTGGTCAGGTGGCTTCGATCCGCTCGGTGGCGGAGCGGGTACACGTCTCGCGGGCGAACGCCCGCAGCCGGATCGCGCGGCTGGTGGAGACGGTGTGATCCGGGGGTTCGCGGCGCGGGTGGACCATGAGCGGGCGGGGCTCGGGGCGAGCGCGTACATCACGCTGCGGATCGTGCGGAACTCCTGGCGCACCGTGCGGGGCCAGCTGCCGGCGCTGCTGGGGTGGAGCACATCGCCCTGGTGGGCGGGCACTTCGACATGCTGCCGCTGGTCTTCGAGGAGAACGACCGCACTCCGTCGCCACTCGCGCCCGACTCCGCTGCCACAAACGGGGACGCAGGGCCCCTGCACGTCACCCACGTCATGTCCGGCAACACCTGAAGGATGCCCTGTATCCGTTGTCGGCTGGTGAGGGCGACGGAGAACGCCCTCCACCGCCGGGCGCGAGCCCGGGTGGAACACGCCCTGTCGCGGCTGAAGAACCGGAAGATCCTGCGGGACTGCCGGCTCGAGGGCAACGGCGTTCACCAGGCCATGCTCGGCATCGCCCGACTCCACAACCTGGCACTCACCGGGTAACCCGCACCCCATACGGGACAACCTCTGGGCACCTGTATTCGGGGCCGTCGGCCGGGCCGGGCCCAGACTCTCCCCGTGGCTTTCGGTGAGGAGCGTCGTGCCGGGGCCGGCCGCGTTCAGGTTGGTGGTCAGGAACGCAGGGGGCGCAGCCCGGTGCGGATCTCGCGGACCAGGATCTCCGGTTGTTCCAGGGCCGCGAAGTGCCCGCCCCTGTCGGCCTCGCCGTAGTGGATCACATTGCTGTAGGTGTCTTCGATCCAGCTGCGCGGCAGGAGCGGGATGTCCTTCGGGAAGACGGTCACCGCGACCGGAAGCGTCAGCTTCGGGCCGGCGAACGTGGCCGACCTGTTCTCCCAGTAGATGCGGCCGGAGGACGCCGCGCTGTTGGTGAACCAGTAGAGGGATATCGCGTCGAGCATGTCGTCCGTGCCAAGGACGTCCTCGGCGAGTCCGTGGTTGTCGGTCTTGGACTGGAACTTCTCGTAGATCCAGGCGGCCTGGCCGGCGGGGGAGTCCGCGAGGACGAATCCGACGGTCTCCGGCTTAGTGCCCTGGAGGTGGTTGGACCCGCCGAGATCGCCGGCGTACAGGGCGAGGGTCTCCACGGCGTGGCGCTCTTCGGACGACAGGGCGTCGGGAATCCGCTCGGGAAAGGCGTACTGGGTGTTCAGATGGATGCCGAGAAGTCCCTCCGGTCGCCCGGCCCCGAGGGCGGTGGTGACGACGGCCCCCCAGTCGCCACCCTGTGCGGCCCACTTGGTGTAGCCGAGACGCTTCATCAGTTCTCCCCACGCGTTCGCGATGCGCGACACGGTCCACCCGGTCGCCGTGGGCTTCTGGGAGAACCCGAATCCTGGGAGCGACGGGACGACGACGTCGAACGAGTCGGCGGCGTCCCCTCCGAACGAGACCGGATCGGTCAACGGGCCGATCAGCTTCAGGAAATCGAGGATCGACCCCGGCCATCCGTGGGTGAGTATCAGCGGCATCGCGTCGGGGTTCTTGGACTTGACGTGGATGAAGTGGATGTCCAGTCCGTCGATCTCGGTCAGGAACTGGGGGAAGCGGCGGAGCGCGGACTCAAGGCGCCCCCAGTCGTAGTGGTGCTGCCAGTGGTCGACCAGGGACCTGGCGTTCTCCACGCGAACCCCTTGCGACCAGTCGTTCACCGTTTCCGGATCCGGCCATCGCGTCCTGGCCAGTCGCTGCTTCACGTCGTCGATCTCCGCATCGGGGATCGAGACGGTGAACGGACGGACGAGGGTCGAGGCGGGGGGTGTCGGTGCGGTCATTGCCTTCTTCTCCCGGGCTTCTGAGGCGCGGCGCAACCTTCGTTGCACACCGGTGTGCAATCTAGTTCGTTGCACACCGGTGTGCAACAATGGCGCCGTGCCCACCGAGTCATCCCGCGTGCGCTCGACGAACGAGACACGCGACCGCATCCTCGACATCGCCCTCGGCGTACTGGGGGAGAACCCCGACGCCGGCATGGGCGACATCGCCGCCGCCGCCAGCGTGGTCCGTCGTACCGTCTACGGCCACTTCCCCTCGCGTCTCGCATTGGTACGGACGCTCACGGAACGGGCCGTCACCGAGATGACGGCCGTGCTCACCGAGGTCGCAGCCTCCGAAGCGGAGGCCGACGCGGCGTGGGCCGCATTCGTCGCCCGCCTGTGGCCGGTGGCGCACCGGTACCGGGTGCTGCTGGCCCTGCGCCGGGGCGAGTACGGCGAGGCGATCCACGGCCTGCTCGGGCCGTTCGACGAGCTCCTCGCCGACCTGGTGAAGCGGGGCCAGGACACCGGGGTGTTCGCCCAGCACCTGCCGGCGGCCATTCTGAGCCAGACCGCGTACGGCGTCGTGTTCGCTGTCGCGGACAGCGACCTGTCGGACGGGACCCTCGGCGTACGGGCGGCTTCGATCACGAGCCTGCTGATGCTGGGGGTCCCCGAGACTCGCGCAACCGCTCTGGTGGACGACCGGTCCTGACCCGCAGCACTCGGCGGAGCCACCGAACCGCCCCGTCGTGCGCGACCGCGCGGGGTCAGTGGGACGGGTGGACCGGTTCCGTGGGGGTTGCCCGCGGTGCCGTCCAACTGGCGAGGAGGCGGAGGCGGTGCTCCGAGGGGGTGCCCGGCTCGGCCGTGTAGACGAGCAGGTCGTGGACGGTCCGTCGCGGCAGCGGCAGGTCCAGCGAACGGAAGGTCATGTCCAGATGGCCGACGTCAGGATGGTTCAGCCGCTTGACGCCCTCGTGGCGGAGTCGGACATCGTGACGGGCCCACAGGGCGCGGAAGTCGGCGCTGTGCGTGGACAGTTCGCCGATCAGCTCGCGCAGGGCCCGGTCGTGGGGTTCGAGTCCGGCCTCGGCGCGGAGTACCGCGACGGTGGCCCGCGCGCCCTCCTCCCAGTCGACGAAGAAGTCGCGGGAGCCGGGGTCGAGGAAGAAGTAGCGGGACAGGTTGGCGCGGCCCCGGTCGGTGGTGGTGTCGCTGTCGAACATCGGTGAGTACAGGGCCCTGCACAGCGCGTTGCTCGCGACGATGTCCAGATGTCCGTCGCGTACGAAGGCCGGGGTCATCGTCATGCCGTCCAGCATCCACTGGACGGGGGCCGGGATGTCGACGTCCCTGCGGCGATGCGGCCTCCGGCGGGCCGGGCGGGCCGCTCTGGCGAGATCGAGCAGGTAGGCGTGTTCGTCCTCGTTGAGGGCCAGTGCCCGTGCGACCGCTTCCAGCACGTCCTCGGAGACGCCTCCGATGTGGCCCTTCTCCAGCCGCGTGTACCACTCGGTGCTCACGCCGGCGAGGGCCGCGACCTCCTCGCGCCGCAACCCCGGAACCCGGCGTCGTCCGCCGGTGGGCAGTCCGACCCCCTCCGGGGTGAGCCTGGCGCGTCGGCTGACGAGGAAGTCGCGGATGTCCGAGCGGTTGTCCGAGCGGTCGTCCGTGTGACTCCCGGTGCGGTTTCCGGGCGGCGGTTCCATGCGCCCACGGTACTCACGGACCGCCGACGTAGGGGGGTCGTGTTTGTACCCCCTGTGAACCCGACCTTGTTCGCCCCCGGCGGCGCCGGTTTCGTGAGGTCGGCGGACTTGACCGGCACTCCCTTCGCCGAGGGCCGCCGTCTGCCACCCCCGTCCACGCTTCAGGAGCATGCTCATGACCAGCAAGACCGTACTGATCACCGGCGCGACCAGCGGTATCGGTGCCCACACCGCGCGCTCGCTTCTCGACCGCGGCCACCGCGTGGCCGTCACCGGCCGCGACGAGGGAAAACTGAAGGCGTTCCTCGACGAGGCCGGCCGTCCCGAACGCCTGCTGGGCCTGGTCGCGGACGCGGCGGACTGGCAGGCCACCGAGTCGGCCGTGACCCGAACCGTGGCGCACTTCGGCGCACTTGACGCCGCGGTGGCCAACGCCGGCTTCATGTCCGGTGACACGATCGGGGCCGGTGATCCGACGCTGTGGTCGCCCATGGTCCTCACCAACGTCCTCGGTCCCGCCCTGCTGGCCCACGCCGCCCTGCCGCACCTTGAGGCCACGAGGGGACGGCTGGTGCTCATCGGCAGTGTCGCCGGACTGAAGAACTCTCCCGGCAACCTCTACTCGGCCACCAAGTGGGCCATCACCGGGCTCGCCGAGAACCTGCGCCTGCACGCCACGACCCGCGGTGTCGGCGTCACCCTCGTCAACCCCGGCACGGTCGACACCCCCTTCTGGCAGGGCGCCGGCGTTCCGCCCTTCGCCCTGTCTCCCCGACCCGTCGCCGACGCCGTCTGCTTCGCCCTCGACCAGCCGACGGGCGTCGACCTCAACACCCTGACCATCCGACCTGTCGGGCAGCCCGCCTGACCCCGCCCGGTGGGGGCCGGCGCAGAGGTGTACTCGTGGCCGGCGGCGTCTCCCTGGCGCCCTCGGCCTCGTCAGGAAGCGGCGCCGCTCAGGTCCTTGCGGGTCGGGATGGGGGCAGGATCGGAATGGGGTCAACAGGGCTGCCGTGCGTGGGAGTTGAGACGTCCAGAGCTTCTCCGGCCGGTTGCCCTCCAGGGAGTGCGTCGGGCTGCCGCGCGAAGGGAGGACGGCCGGGGTGCGGAGCCCTTGACGGCGATCACTGGACGGGCGGACTGTAGCTGTTCGATCATGCTTCGTCGTGCGATCGGACAGATCTTCAAGGAGGCGGGATGGTGGTCTCGGCGGGTGCCGGCTACTCCTCGGACTGGGTGAGCGGGGCCGGGCTGGACATCGAAGAGGGCTACTGCGTCACCCTGGTACGTGGAGTGGGGCCGCGTGAGGCGCTGCACCGTCTGGGTGTCGGCGACGCGGCCATCCGGACCGCCACGTGGTCCGAGTTCACGGCTGAGCGGCGTGCGTGTGCGTCTGCCCGCATCCTCCCTGGTGTTGCCGCGGCGTTTGTCGTCGGTGAGTACGTCGTCCTGGTCGAGGACGTCGGTTACCGGGGGCACCTGCCGGAGTGGGCAGGGCCGGTGTCCCGGGGCACGGTGGCCGCCAACGTCTATCTCAGCCCCACCAGTCTCAGGGAGGAACTGCGCGTCTTCCGGGACGGTGAACAAGTGGCCTTCATCGACGGCGACGACCCAGAGGCTGTCGAGGGCCGGGATGGGGAGATGGCGGGTCGGCTCATCGAGCTGACTTTCGACGCCCTCAAGCCCTGGGACGAGGGTGACCCCGCACCTGAGGGCCTCGACGACGGGCGGGTGGACCTGCTTCAGGTCGCCTGCGACTACTTCGGGTTGCAACCGGCGGCAGCGGACATCAGCGGGCCCGTACTCGGGGCACTCGTGGAATACCGCTGAACTCCACCGGGATCAGGGCCAGTCACCGTCGAACGGCCGGCTCTCCGGGATCGCCCGCACGATCCCGGAGAGCCGCTGCCTCGTACCGTCCCAGCCCTGCTGTGCGCCCGGACGAGTGCAACCGTCGTCCGGTCGACCCCATGACCACGTCAGTTCCCGCGCCCGCCGAGATGGGTGCCGCGGGATCCCGCTGACACCCGCCCGGTCGGGCGGTCGGCCGGACCTGGCCGTGCAATCTGCTGCGTACGAGTCGGAGACTCCTGTCCGGCCGAGTCCCGCCTGATCTCGTCCGTTCCGGTCCGGCCTTCGACGAGGTGCGGTCGTCGAGGCGTAGTCAGACGACCAATGCCCTCCCGGCCGGAGCTTGGGCAGGCTGGTGGTCCTGCCGGGATGTCAGGACGTCGAGCAGCCCGGCCTCGTGAAACGCAAAACCACTGGCAGGCCCCGGCCCTCGTCCTGCGACGAACCCCCGGACTGGTCAGGAAGGGAAACTCTCAGATGGATCACCAGCCCATGGAACAGTCGGGAGAGGCGGGTTGCCCGCCCTCCGAGGCTTGCCACCGCACCGAATTGCTGACGATTCTGCGGCTGTTGACGGGTTTCCGTGCACACGTGCCGGTCGACTGCCGGTTCTCGTACCGCGCCGACGATCCCTTCGTCGTCCGTCTGGACCTCCTTGTCGCTCCGCGGACACACGTCTCCTGGGTGGTGGGACGGGACCTGCTGCGCGCCGGCACGCAGCATCTCAGCGGGATGGCCGACGTCAAGGTCTGGCCTTCCCGTGTACCGGCGGGCCGCCCCGGTCTGCACTTCAGGCTGAGCAGGCCCCACGGTCGCGCGACCTTCACGGCCGACCTCGCAGTGGTGCGGGAGTGGCTGGAGGAGACCTACGACATGGTGCCGGCGGGCAGCGAGGCTGCCTTCCTGAACTGGTCGGTCGTCGACCAGAGTCTGCCGCCGGTCGCGTGAGCGCGCCGAAAGCGGGACGTCCCTCCTCCCGGGCGGTCCCGGGCAGCGTGTTGCGTGCGCGGTCGGTGCTCACGCGTTCTGCGCGTTCCGCCCGGACGGCACCCGTTCCCGCCCCCGGGGGAGACGCCCCGCCGGGTGGCTGGCCCGCAGTGGCGTCCGTGGCGACGGTGTCGTTCGTTCTGGTGCTCTCCGAGTTCCTGCCCGTGGGTCTGCTCCCGGCCATCGGCCAGGGCCTGCACACGGACACGGGTACGGCGGGACTGGTCGTGGTGGCTCCCGGTCTCGCGGCGGCGGTTGCCGCACCGCTCCTCACCCGGGCATCCGGCAGGCTGGACCGGCGGCCCGTCCTCCTGGTGCTGGCGGCGCTGATCACGATCTCCGACGCACTCGCCGCCCTGGCCCCCGACCTGCCGGTCATGCTTGCCGCGCGTCTGCTCCTCGGCCTCGGCGTCGGCGGATTCTGGGCCATGGGGGCCGGGGTCGGTGTCCGCCTCGTGCCTCCCGCGTCCGCGAATCGCGCCACTGCCCTGACGACCGCGGGCATTTCGGCCGGGACCGTCGTCAGTCTCCCGCTCGGTTCCCTGATCGGGCTGGTCGCGAACTGGAGAGCCGCGTTCGTCGTTGCGGCAGCCGCGGCGCTGGTTTCCCTGCTCCTGCTGAACTTCGCCCTGCCGGCGCTCGGACCCACCGCCCCGTCCCGTTACGAGACCCTGACGGCCGTCCTGCGCAACCGTCCTATCAGACGGAGTCTCCTCGTCGTGGCCCTCGTCTTCTTCGGTCACTTCGCCGCGTACACCTACATCACCCCGCACCTGCAGCGGCAGGCGCACTTCGGCCCGAGCGCGGTCACCGCGGCGCTGCTCGGCTACGGTCTGGCCGGACTTGCCGGAAACTTCCTCGCCGGGCAGGCCGTCGGCCGGTCGTCGCGCGGGGTGCTGCTCGTCGCCGCCGCGATCCTGGCTGTCGCGGTGTTGCTGCTGACCCGTGTGCACGACGGGCCCCTCGTGGTGATCCTGGTCCTCGCCTGGGGCGGCGCGTTCGGGGCGGTGCCCCTCGCGGGGCAGGCCCGCGTCATGGAACTTGCCGGGGCCGGTCCGGAGACGGCCCTCGCGCTGCTGGTCACGGCCTCGCAGACGTTCCTCGCGGCGGGCTCGTTCACCGGCGGCCTGCTGACCGGTCACGCGGGCACCCGCGCGGCCTTTGCCACGGGAGCCGTCGTCGTGCTCCTCAGCATGGCCGTACCGGTGGGCCGACGACGCATCGGCGCGTAGTCGCCCGCCCGGCCCCGGACTGCCTCCGACCCGGGCGGGCACGACCGGGCCAGGACGAGCCGAAATGCCGCAGAACTTCGTGCTCTGTTCCTGGTCTTCCCAAGTGCCCCGGACGAAAGTGGTCGTGCGAAGGCCGCTTTCGTCTTCCGCGGTGGGAATGCCCTGGGTTCGCCCGGCCGCACCTGTCCGCGCAAGGAGCACCGATGCTCGGAGACCGCCTCAGCGCCACGGCAGGTCACGAGTACGGGTATGCCGACTCGACGACCTCCTGGCCCGTCCGCCGCTGTGACGGACGGGCACCGCGCCGACGCGACAGCGGCGTGGGAGGACGTGCTGCGAAGGAAGCAGCCGCATGGGCATAGGGGTTACGGCGAGTGTCGATCAGAAGCGCGCAGGACACGGTGGAGACACCGGTGTTGGTGGGGCGAGACGCCGAGATACGCAGGCTGGAACAGTGGGTCGATCGCCTGGCGGCCGGGGACCGGGCCGGTGCGGCAGGTGACCCTCCGCGGGGACCGCTCGGCGAGGACGCCCACCTGCTGATGGTCGGCGATCCGGGGGTGGGCAAGAGTGCCCTGGCCGCGCACGCGGCCGGTCGGGCGCGCGCGGCGGGACTGACGGTCGTACGGCTGGTGGGTCTGCGGAGCGAGTGCGACCTCGCCTTCTCCGTTCTGCACCAACTCGTGGATCAGCTGGCCGGACACCTGGAGCGGCTGTCGCCCCACCAGGTGGAAGTACTGGAACGGGCACTCACCCGCAGGCACGGCGAGCGGCCCGACAGACTGAGCGTGTCCGACGCGGTCCTCGACCTGATGCGCCGCGCGGCCCGGGAACGCCCCTTCGTCGTGCTGGCAGAGGACATCCACTGGGTCGACGTGCCCAGCGCCGAGGTGCTCACCTTTCTGCTGCGCCGGCTCGGCGACGTCGGACCGCGGTTCTTGCTGGCGGCCCGCACCGGACGTACCTCGCCGATCGACACGAGGGACGCCCTGCGGATGAACGTCCCGGCGCTGGAGTCCGGAGCGGCGCGTGCACTGCTCGACCTCCGCCACCCGGGGCTGCACGAGCAGGTGCGGCGTCGTGTGCTGACGGAGGCGCGGGGAAATGCCCTCGCCCTGGTGGAGTTCCCCGCGCACCTGACGGCGGGTCAACGCGAGGGATCGCAGGAACTCCCCGTGTGCCTGCCGTTCGGTCCGGGTCTGGACGACGCTTTCGCCGAACCGGTGAGGCAGTTGGACGCTGCTGCCCGTACGGCGCTGCTGACCGTGGCCCTGGCCGGAGAGGACGTTCGCGACCTTGCCTGCCTGCGCGTGGCGATGGCGGGTGCCGGAGAGCCCTGGGAGGAGGAATGCCTGACCCGGGCCGCCGACAGCGGTCTGATCGACCTCGACCCCCTTGCCGATCGGCTGACGTTCCGTCACCCGCTGTTCCGCGCTGCCGTGTTGTCCACCTCGCCCCGTGGTTGGCACCGCGCCGCCCATGCGCGCCTGGGCGTGGCGGAAGTCGGGGGACCGGACCGACGCGCCTGGCATCTGGCCCAGGCGGCCGACCACCCGGACGAGTCCCTCGCGGGCGGCCTCGCCGCGGCGGCTCAGCGGATGCTGGCGCGTGGCGAGGGCGCCCAGGCCGCCGCCGCTCTGTGGCGCGCGGCGGAACTGAGCGGCGAGGAGGCGGCGCGCGCCCGGCGCCTGGAGGGCTCCGCCCTGGCCGCAGGCCGGGTGCGGCTGATGGACACCACGCAGCGGGCCCTGGACCGGGGCGTCCCGAGTACGCCGGAGGGCAGGACGGCCGCCGGTTATGTGATGGTCCACCGCGACGGTGACGCGGACGGGGCCTTCCGCGCTCTCGCTCCTCTGCTCAGTGATCGTGTTCGGGCGTCGTCCGTGCACGAGGCGATGCCCTCCCGCCTCGCGTCGGGCGACGCCGCCGTGCCGGAGCCGACCTCACGGGAGCAGTCACCGCGGGAGCAGTCTCAGCAGGAGCGGACCCCGCTGGACGAGCCCTTCTACCTGCTTCTCGACGCCGCCGCGTGGACGGACCGCCCCGCGCTGTGGGCCCGGCTGCACGGCTGGCTCGGGCATGTCTCGCCCGCCGCGCGGATCTGCTTCGACGCGATGAACAACCCCGCCGCGGCGACCCGGGACGTCCGCCTCGCGCTGGACCGGCACAGCGCGTCGTTGCGGCCCGACGCCCCCGCGCCGGAGATCGAGGGCCTTGTCCGGGCGAGCGTCGCCCTGGACTGCTTCAGCGGCCACGACGGTGCGTGGCGAACCATGCTGGGCGCCCCCTTCGAGAACAGCCCCGCCGTCCTTCTCGCACGCTGCTACGACGCGTACCAGCGGGGCGACTGGCAGTCCGCCTGGACGTCCTCGCAGAGCGGACGGCTCCGCGCCGAGGAACGGCTCGACTTCCACAACGCCGCGCTCTTCGACTGCGTGGCGGCGCTGGTGGCCGCCGGACGCGGGGACGAGGAGGCGATGGCGCGGTCCCACGACCGCATCCGTGCCTTCGCCGCCCCGCGGCAGATCGACCTGCTGGCGTCCGCCGTGCCCGAGACCCTGGCGCGGGCCGCTGCCGGACGCGGCGACTTCGACGAGGCGTACATACAGGCCGTCGCCTGCACGGCACCGGGCCGGCTGCCACTGGCCGCCCCCTACGCCCAGCGCGCCTTCCTGGACCTGGTCGAGGCCGCCGTGCGCACCGGCCGCACGCGCGAGGCACGCCTGCACCTCGAAGCCGGGCAGGCCGCGGGGATCGACGGCATCTCCGTCCGCCACCGACTGCTGCTCGGCATCTGCTCGGCCCTGCTCGCCGACGACGCGTCGGCCGATCTCCTCTACCGGGAGGCGCTGGGGCTGCCGGGTGCCGCCCAGTGGGCCTGGGAGCACGCGCGCGGGCAGCTCTGGTACGGCGAGTGGCTGCGACGGCGCCGGGCGAACACGGCGGCGCGACCCCATCTGACCGCGGCTGCCGCTGCCTACGACCGGCTGGGGGCGGCACGGTGGGCGGGACGGGCACGAGAAGAGCTGCGCCTGACCGGGGTCGCCGTGTCCGCGGCCGAGCGGGGGAGGACCGGGGCGATCACCCCACAGGAACTGCGGATCGCGGAGCTCGCGGCCGGCGGACTGTCCAACAAGGAGATAGCCCGGCGCCTGAACATCTCCTCGCACACCGCCGCAGCTCACCTGTACCGCGTCTTCCCCAAGCTCGGAGTCACCTCCAGGGCCGCCCTGCGGGACGCTCTGCGCGATGCCGGGTACGCGGTCCCGGTCCCGCAGGCCCCGTGAGCCGCGCAGGTCCGCACGACCGGCGCGTGCGGACCGCCCTCGGGGGCGCGGCTCGCCCGGCGGAAGGATCCAGGACGCCTGAGACATATGATCCTTTCGACGGTGCCGAGTCGACCCTCGGAGGAAGCGGATGGAGCCGACGACTTTCGGGGCGCTCCTGCGCGAGGCCCGTCTCCGGGCGATGCTCACCATGGAGGCCCTCGCCGACGCGTGCGGACTGAGCACCCGGGCGGTCAGCAACCTTGAGCGTGGACGGAGTGTGCCCCGCCAGAGCACCCTGGCCGAGCTGATGGACGCGCTCGGGCTGAACGAGGACGAGCGCCGCGCCCTGACACGGGCCGCCCGCGGCCAGGCCCCGGACGCCGCGTCCGTACCGCGGCAACTGCCCCCGGACCTGCGGGTGTTCAGAGGACGCGAGGAGGTACTGGCGCGGGCGCTGCGGCTGACCGAGGAGATCGGGAGCCGACCGGAGCACGTACTGATCACCGCGGTGGGCGGCATGGGCGGAGTGGGCAAGACCGCCCTGGCCGTGCACTGGGCACACCAGGTCGCCGACCGGTTCCCCGACGGCCAGCTCTACGTCGACCTGCGCGGCTTCGACCCCGACGAAGCCGCGGCCGCGGAACCGCAGGAGGTGCTGAGCGGGTTCCTGCGTGCGCTGGGCGTGCCGTCCGACGCGCTGCCCGCGAGCCTCACCGCACGGGCCGCCCTCTTCCGTGAGCAGGCGGCGCAGCGCCGCCTGGTGGTGCTCCTGGACAACGCCCGAGACTCCGAGCAGGTGCGCCCCCTGCTCCCGGGAGCTGCCGGCTGCCTGACCGTTGTCACCTCCCGGGAACGGCTCACCGGGCTCGCCGCCCTGAACGGCGCGCACACCGTCGACCTGGACGTGTGGACGCGCGACGAGGCGGTGGCCGGCCTGGAGGCGCGCATCGGTGCCGACCGGACGGCCGCCGCGCCCGCGGACGCTGGCCAACTGGTCGAACTGTGCGGGCGGCTGCCGCTTGCCGTCGCCGTCGTCGGCGCCGGTCTCGCCGCCGAACCCGCCCTCCCTCTGCGCGCGGTGGTCACCGAACTCGCCCAGGCAGCCTCTCCGCTGGACGCGCTCACCGCCGACGACCCGCGTGCCGACGTACGCGCGGTGCTGTCCTGGTCCTACCGTGCCCTGGCTCCTTCGGCCGCCCGTCTGTTCCGCCACCTCGCCGTACTGCCCGGACCGGCGTTCTCGGCCGAGGCCGCCGCCTCGGCCGTGGGCGAGCCCGTCCCCGAGACCCGCCGGCTGCTGCGCACCCTGACCACGGCCAGCCTGCTCGCCCGGGGTGCCGAGGGCGGCTACGTCCTGCACGACCTGGTCCGCGCGCATGCTCTGGACCTGTGGCAGCACGCGGGTGACGACCGTTTCGCGGCCCAGGAGCGCCTGCTGGAGTACCTGCACCACAACGCGCGCGCCGCGAACAGCGCGATCGGAAGAACCCATCAGGGGACCGAGCAGCTCGACCTTCCCGGCCCGGGTGTCGCACGGGTGCTCCTTCAGGACCGGGAGCAGGGCGCGGTCTGGTTCGAGCAGGAGGAGAGCACCGTCCTGGCCGCCCTGCGCGCAGCCGAGGACCCGCGACTGCTGCGCATCAGAATGCGGTTGGCCCGTGTGTGCACCCACTATTTCCAGGCGCGCGGGCAGTGGGCCGACGAACGGGCCGTCCAGCGCCTCGCCCTGGACACCGCCCTGCTTCTCGACGACGCCGGCAGTGTCTGCGCGTGCGCCGGCGCGCTGGCCTACGCGCTCGCCGCCACCGGAGACCACGACGAGGCCGATGCCGTCATCGCCCTGGCCGAGACGCACCTCGACCGTGCGCCGGTGCTGGAGCGGTCGCACACCCAGCACCTCATCAGCCTGGTGCGCGAACAGCAGGGCCGGTACGCCGAGGCGGTCGAACACGCCCGCGCCGCGCTGAACACCGACCGTGAACTGGCCGACCCCCATTACATCGGCCGGGGACTCAACACACTGGCGTGGTGCCTGACCCTGGCAGGCCGCCACCGTGAGGCGGTGGCGGCCTGCCAGGAGGCGCTTCCGCTGCTCCAGTCGGCGGGCTACCGCTCGATGGAGGCGGCCACCTGGGACACCTACGGTTACGCACTGCACCGGCTGGGCGAGCCGCAGGAGGCGGCCGCCCACTTCGAGACCTCCGCGCGGATGCTCGGCGAGGTGTTCAACCGCTACCAACAGGCAGCCGTGCTCGGCCACTTGGCCGAGGCACGTATGGACATGGGGGAGCGTGACGCCGCCCGCGCGGCGTGGCTGACGGCAGCCGGGCTGCTCGACCTGCTCGGCAACCCCGAGGCCGACGCCATGCGGGTCCGTGCCGACGCGGTGAGCGTTCCGGCCGCGGGTGATGCGACCGATGCGGCCGATGCGGCCGATGTGTCCCGGGGGCCACGGACCGGTTCGTGACAGGGACGACGGGCGCGACGGGCGCGGCAGGCGCCACTGGCACCGGTCCGTGCGGCGCCCCGGAGTTGTTCGCCGGTCGGGCAGCGGCGTCCTAGTCATTCTGCTGATGGCCCGTCGTGCTCTCCCCGGCACACTGGATCACGCGGGGGAGAGGGAGCGAGGCTGTGGCTGCCACGGACCCCGTCACCAGCCCGGGGTGGCCGCAAGGCCGTCACCCCGGTGTGCACCCCCGCGGAGCGGTGGGGTGCCACTGCGTGCCGGAGCGGCGAGGAAGCCGTTTCCTGCCAGGATTCGCCCGCCGAGATCCGTCCCGGAGCCAGGTGGGCCCGCAGAAGGAGAAGCAAGATGCCAAGGGCCGTAGTGATGACCGGGTACGGGCCGCCGTCGGTGCTGAGGTGGTCGCAGGTGTCCCCGCCCGAGCCCGGCCGGGGCCAGATCCGGATTCGGGTGAAGGCCGCCGGAATCAGCCCGACCGACCTCGCCATCCGGTCCGGAGCGCTTCGTTTTCCGCTCGGAGAGCCCGCGGTCCTGGGGTACGAGGTCGCCGGAACCGTGGACGCCGTGGGGGCCGACGTGACGGGCACCGCCGTGGGCGACGAGGTCGGCGCCTTCCTCATGGAGCGTGGCGGCTATGCCGAGTACGCGGTGGCGTCCGTCTGGGCGCACAAGCCGGCGTCCGTGTCGTGGACGGATGCCGCCGCGATTCCCGGCTCCGTCGAGGCGGCGGCCCGTGTCCTGCGCCTGCTTCGCATCGTGCGCGGTGAGCGGGTGCTGGTCCTGGGCGGTGGCGGCTCCGTGGGCCTCATCGCGGTGCAACTGGCCCTGACCATGGGTGCGGAGGTGGTCAGCGCCGTCGGCCCTCAGGACGACGCGCTCACCCGGGAACTGGGCGCCGTTCCGGTGCGCTACGGACCCGAACTGGTCAGCACCGTACGGGCGTTGGGGAGGGTGGACGCCGTCTTCGATGCCGCGGGCGCCGGGGTGCTGGCGGACGCCGTCGAACTGGCCGGCGGACCGGAGCGGGTCGTCACGCTCTCGGACCACGACGCCGCCCGCTTCGGTGTCGTGTTGTCGGGGCCGACCGCCGAGCACGCCGCCGACGCGGTTGCCGAGGGCCTGCGGCTCTTCGTCGAGGGGCAACTCCGTATCAAGCGTCGGCACTTGGTCCGCATGCAGGACGCCGCCGAGGCGCACCGGCTGCTGGAGAGCGGGGAAGTGCGCGACCGGATCATCCTCACCCTCGGCTGAGGGTCTGCGGACCCCGAGGCGGCGGGGCGCCGGGCGGAAGCTCTGCCTGACCGTTGACCGCTGACCGCTGACAGGGCGGTCAATGCCTCTCGCCTCCCTCGCATTGGCACGTCCGTGCGGCGACCGGGGCGCCGCACTCCCCAAAAACAGGTGACATGTCATCCATCTTGGCCAGGGTTCGCCCTCCGTGTCCGTCCGACCAGACAAGGAAGTCATGTCCAACGACAACGAGCAGTTCATCCGGAACGCGTATCAGGTGGCGGAGATCCAGGACATCCGGGGCTGGATCGACTGCTTCACGGCAGAGGGCACCTTCACGGACCACTCGGTGGGCGTCACCTACCGCGGTTCCGAGGTGGGAGAGCCGGTGCGCAACTACGCCCAGGCATTCCCCGACATGCACCGTGAGCTCTACGACGTCTACACGCAGGACGACATCGTCGTCGTCGAGCTGTCCCTCAACGGAACGCACCGGGGTGAACTGAGCCTGCCCGCCGGGAGGATCGGTGCCACCGGCAACACCATCCAGGTCCCCTGCTGCGACGTGTTCCGCCTGCGCGAGGGCCGGATCCAGTCCTTCAACTGCTACCCCTCCGGAACGGTCCTGCTGGGCCAGCTCGGAGTGCTGAACAACCTCGACGCGGCGTTCGCCCACTGAGCGCGCCCTCCCACAACACCCATGACCAACAAGGAGATTCACATGGCCGGCAACCCCCGCGGCATCGCTCTCGAACCTGCCGCGCAGGCCTTCGTCGACGCGACCTCCGAGCCGCCCTTCCTCTACCAACTCCCGCCGGAGGAAGGGCGAAAGGCGGTGGACCAGGTCCAGGACGCCGAGATCTTCAAGCCGGACGTCGACGAGGAGTGGCTGGAGATACAGGGCGGCCCCACCGGCTCCGTCAAGGTGCGCATCGTCCGCCCGACGGGCACCTCGGCGGAAACCCTGCCCGTCATCCTCTACGTGCACGGCGCGGGCTGGGTCTTCGGCGACGCCCACACGCATGACCGCCTGGTGCGGGACCTGGCCGTCGGGGTCAACGCCGCGGTCGTGTTCCCGGAGTACGACCACGCTCCCGAGGCGGGCTACCCGGTCGCCCTGGAGCAGAGCTACGCGGTGGCGCGGTGGGTGACGACGGACGGTGCCGGGCGGAACCTGGACGCGCGGCGCCTCGCGGTGGCCGGCGACTCGGTCGGCGGCAACATGGCGATCGCGCTGACCCTGCTCGCCAAGCAGCGTGGCGACGTGCGGTTCGTCAAGCAGGTCGAGTTCTACCCCGTCACCAACGCCGCCTTCGACACCCCTTCCTACGAGGAGTTCGCCGAGGGCTACTTCCTCGCCCGTGACGGCATGAAGTGGTTCTGGGACCAGTACACGACGAGCGAGGAGGAGCGGGGCAGCATCACCGTCTCCCCGCTGCGCGCGAGCCTGGAGGACCTGGCGGGCCTGCCGCCGGCGCTCATCATCACCGCCGAGGCGGACGTGCTGCGCGACGAGGGCGAGGCCTTCGCGGCCAGGCTCCGCCAGGCCGGAGTACCGGCGACGAACGCCCGGTTCGGAGGCATCGTGCACGACTTCGTCATGGTCAACTCCCTGCACGACACCGAGGCCGCGAAGCACGCCGTCCTGCTCGCCGTCGCCAGTCTCAAGGACGTCTTCCAGACCGGCTGACTTCCTGCGGCCGACCGCGCGTCGGCCGTTCCCCCTGCGGCCGCCCGCCTTTGCCAGGGCGGCCGCGGGCCTACGGGCCCGCAGCGCTCGTCGCGTCCCGAGCCGCAGCCGTACGCGTGCTGCCCCGGCCGGAATGCGCTCCGGCCTGCCGGACAGTGCCCTGCGGCCGTCCGCCGCACCCTGCCGGACAGTGCCCTGCGGCCGTCCGCCGCACCCTGCCGCACAGCGCCCTGCGGCCGTCCGCTGCACCCCTGCCTCCGCGTGCCGACCGCCCGGTCCGGCGCGCCGAACGAAGACCGGAGTCACCACCTCATGCGGTCCCTCTTCCGCCCCGAAGTACCGGGCGACAACGCCGAGTTCCGCCCCTCGCGCCGCAACCTGTTGCGCACCGCCGCGTTCACCGGCCTGGCCACAGCCGTTCCCGCCGCCCTCGGAGCCGAGCCGGTGTACGCTCGTGACGGCGCGTTGAGCCCGTTCACCCTGCCCCAGGCAACCGAGAGGGTCACGCGGCTGCGTGTCAGCGTCCCCGAGGCACACCTCAAGGACCTCCGGCAGCGCCTTGCCGGCGTGCGTCTGCCCGACCCCGAAACGGTCTCCGACGCGTCCCAAGGCGTCCAGCTCGACCGGCTGACCAGCCTGCTCACCTACTGGCGCACCGGATACGACTGGCGGCGCTTCGAGAAGCAGGTCAACGACCTCGGCCAGTACCGCACCAGGATCGACGGGCTGGGCATCCACTTCCTGCACGTCCGCAGCAGGCACGCGAACGCCACCCCCGTGATCCTCACCCACGGATGGCCCGGCTCCTTCGTGGAGTTCCTCAAGGCGATCGGCCCTCTCACCGACCCCACCGCGCACGGCGGCAGCTCACAGGACGCCTTCCACGTGGTTGTTCCGTCCCTCCCCGGTTTCGGTTTCTCCGACCGGCCCCGCGAGACGGGCTGGACCACGGCACGCATCGCCGCTGCCTGGGCGGAACTCATGAAGCGACTCGGATACACCCGCTACGTCGCACAGGGCGGCGACTGGGGCGGCGGTGTCACCACCGAGTTGGGCAAGCTGCGTCCCGAGGGGCTGCTCGGTGTCGAGCTGAACTTTCCGGAGTACACCTTCAGCCCACCCGTGTCGGCGAACCCCACCGCCGAGGAGCAGAAGGCTCTCGCGGAGATCCAGACCTTCTCCTCCCAGTACTCCGGCTACTTCCAGGAGCAGTCCACGCGCCCGCAGACCATCGGCTACGCCCTGGCGGACTCTCCCAGTGGCCAGGCGGCATGGATCTACGAGAAGTTCCTCGACTGGACCGACAACACGGGTGCACCGGGGGGTGTGCTCACCCGGGACGAGATGCTCGACAACATCTCGCTGTACTGGTTCACCGACACCGCGGCGTCGTCGGCGCGGCTCTACTGGCAGAACTACGGCACCTCGGAGCTCACGACGCTCGATCTGCCGGTCGGCCTGAGCGTCTATCCCCACGAACTGGTCCGCAGCCCGAAGGTGTGGGCCGAACGCGCGTACAAGGACCTGGTCTACTTCAACGACCAGATCCCCGCCGGAGGTCACTTCGCGGCGTTCGAGCAGCCGGAGATCTTCGCCCAGGAGCTCAGAAAGTTCGCCCGGCTGGTCAGGTAGGAACGCGCTGACGCGCCCACCTCATCGCCGTATCCCCCCATGGCCCTCGCCGTGGAAGACACCACAGCATTTGGGTGACGTGTCACCCAACGCCGGTAGCGGTGTTGGAAGTTGAACGGATGGTTCGGGTGCATTCCGCCCATCACGAGACAAGGAGTTTCACCATGGCTCAGCTCAGCGGCAAGACGGTCGTCGTCACCGGCGGCACCTCGGGAATCGGACTGGCCACCGCGCAGCGTTTCGCACAGGAGGGCGCCAAGGTCTACGTCACCGGCCGCCGCAAGGAGACCCTCGACGAGGCGGTCGCCACGATCGGGGGCGACGTGACCGGAGTGCAGGCGGACAGCGCGGACCTCGACGACCTGGACCGCCTCTACGCCACCGTGGAACAGGCCGGCGACCGGATCGACGTCCTGTTCGCCAACGCGGGCGGCGGCGAGTTCGCCACCCTCGAACAGGTCACCGAGGCCCACTTCGACGCCACCTTCGGCACCAACGTCAAGGGCACCCTGTTCACCGTGCAGAAGGCCCTGCCGCTGCTCAACGACGGAGCCTCCGTCATCCTGACGGGCTCCACCGCCGCCAGTGTCGGCAACGAGGCATTCGGCGTCTACGGCGCCTCCAAGGCGGCCGTCCGGTCCTTCGCCCGTACCTGGGCGAACGAACTGCGCACCCGCGCCATCCGCGTCAACACCATCGCCCCCGGACCCATCACCACCCCCGGGCTCAACGGCCTCGCCCCCAACGAGGCGGCCGCCGCCGAGCTGCGGGACAACCTCGCCGGGGGAGTCCCCCTCGGCCGCATGGGACAGCCCGCCGAAGTCGCCGGCCTGGCCCTCTTCCTCGCCGGCAGCGAGTCCAGCTACATCACCGGCACCGAGATCTTCGTCGACGGCGGCGCCAACCAGATCTGACAACCACGACAACCGCGCATCGGCCGCACCTCCCCCGCGAGGGAGGTGCGGCGGGTCCGCGGGAACAGGAGCACGACATGGACGTCCGCAGGACCGGCATCTGGAGCCCCGAACTGCGCCTGCACCACGACCCGGTGGAGATCCACGAGGCCGCCGCCGAACTCGACCAGCGGGGATGGGGCGCCCTGTGGATCCCCGGCCTCGGCGGAGGGGACATCCTGGGCGACGCGGAGCGACTGCTGCGCGCCACCGACAACGCCGTCGTCGCCACGGGCGTACTCAGCATCTGGCGCCACCCGGCCACCGAGACGGCCGCCGGTCACGCCCGGCTGCGTCAGGAGTACGGCCACCGGCTGCTGCTGGGAGTCGGCGTCAGCGACGCCGCGGCGGCCAGGGCCGCAGGCGGAAACCACCGCCCCCTCGCAGCACTCGACGACTACCTCGACCTGCTCGACGCGGCGCGGGAGCCCGTCCCTGCCGAGGAGCGCCTGATCGCCGCGATGGGTCCGAAGCTCACCGCACTCGCAGGCCGCAGGAGCGCGGGAACCCACCCGTTCCTGGTCACCCCCGAGTTCACCGCCGGCGCGCGGGCGGTCCTGGGCGCAGGCCCGCTGCTCGCCCCCTACCAGGCGGTCGTGGTCGACACCGACCCCGCGCGCGCCCGCGCGACGGCCCGCGGTTTCCTCGCACCGTTCATCGGCATGGGCCACTACGCCAACAGCCTGCTGCGCCAGGGCTTCAGCGAGGAAGACCTCGCCGCAGGCGGCAGCGACCACCTGATCGACGCCGTCGTCGCATGGGGCGACGTCGACACCATCGGGAAGCGCGTCAAGGCCCACCACGACGCCGGTGCGACCCACGTGGCACTGCACGCCATCAGCCGTGGAAAGGGTCTGCCGCTCACCGAGTGGCGCCACCTCGCGCCGCTGGCCGCCTGAACACCGGGGGGGGGGACCGGCCCCGGCCGCCCGCCGTTGCGGAGCGGCAACGAAGGGCACGCCGGCGCCCACCCCACCCCGGCGCGGACACCGCGGGGGAGGACCCGCAGGGTCACCAGGCCCTGCTCCACCCCGCTGTGCTCGACCAGGAGTCCAGCAGGTCCACCACGAAGACCAGGGTCGAGCCCGCCGGGATCAACGGCGAGGGCGACTGGTTGCCGTAGCCGAGACGCGGGGGAACGATGATCTCGCGCCGACCGCCGACCTTCATCCCCCTCACCCCCCGGTCCCAACCCTTGATCACCTTGCCGCCGCCCAGGGCGAACTTGAACGGTGCGCCCCGGTCCCAGGAGGCATCGAACTCCTTCCCGGACTCGAAGGTCACCCCGACGTAGTGAACCCTGACCACCATGCCCGGCTTCACCTCGGCTCCGTCCCCCACGACCAGGTCCCGGACGGTCAGCTCGACAGGAGCGTCACCCTCCGGAACGTCGACCTCGGGCCTCGTCGGTTCACTCATTGCAGCCCCATCACTCTCGGCCGGGTGCCGCCTCACGGACCAGCCTGACGCATGGCTCGTCCATGCGGCGGAAGGTCACGTTACCGAGAACGTCGGTACCCGGAGCACACCGGATCGCCGCCGAGGGCCGCGAAGCGCCTGCCTTTCCGGCAGCCCCTTTCCCGCACTCGGCCGTGGGCACCTTCGATGACCGGACGCCATCCGGATGTTGTCTGGTTATTGACGGCGACGGACACAGGGGCGAACAATCGGCCCGGCAGTTTGACAACGTTGTCGGACGCAGAGTCCTGGAGGAACGCCCGTGTCGCACGACTTCGCCGAACTCGGCAGGCGCCGTTTCACTCAACTCGCGGGTGTGACGGCCCTGTTGGCGGGCGCACCTCTCGCGCTCGGCGCCGCGCCTGCCCAGGCCGCTCCGGCGCGACCTGCGACGGGCGGCGGCTCGGCAGCCCCGGACCCGGTGGCCGACGCCTACTACCGGGCCCTCCTGACGCACACCCGCTGGGCGGAGACCCAGTGGGACAGCGCGCGGGGGCACTACACCGCCACGGACTTCGGCTTCGCGGTGGTGCTCGGCAACGCCGTGCTGCTGACCCGCGGCACCTACGACGCGGACCTGACCGGGGTGGACCGGGACACGTTGCTGTCCCACACCCTTGACAGCATCACGCACTTCGCCGCCTCCAACCGCCTGACCGGGGGCACGGAGTGGGGACGGACCCTGTTCTTCGACACCACCTTCCAGCTGTACTTCGTGCTGGCCGCACGGCTGCTGTGGGACCGGCTGGACGCCGCCACCCGGCAGAACATCGACACGCTCGTGCGCGAACAGGCGGCCTACACGCACGCGTTGGGCACCACGGCCGATCCCGCCTCCGCCGGCTGGACCACCAACGGGCTCAAGGGCGGCTTCGTCGGGGACACCAAGCTGGAGGAGATGGGCGTCTACGCGCAGTCGCTGGCCCCGGCGCTGGCCTGGGCCACCGACGATTCCCGCCACGCCGACTGGACCGCCGACTTCGGCGTGTGGAGCCGCAATGAGACCGGGCTGCCCGCCGCCGACCTGGCCAACCCGACGCCGGTCGACGGGGTTCCGGTCAGCGCCAACACCGCGCAGAACCTGTACGACACCTTCATCGTGGAGAACCATCTCTCCTTCGGCCCCCACTACCAGGAGGAGTTGTGGCGCACCTCCGGCCGCAACGCCATCCACTTCATCACCGCGGGCAGGCCGCTGCCGCAGGTGCTGAGCGCACAGCCGAACGCCGGGCCACTGTGGCGCACCCTGCTGATGGTGATGAGCGACGCGGGCGAGCCGCTGATGCCGATGGTCAACGACCGCGAGCACCTCTACGGCCGCGACGTCATCCCGCTGGCCTTCCTCGCCCAGGTCACCGGTGACCGCGCCGCCGCGTGGGCCGAGGCGGCGATGGCGGCCCGGCTGGCGCCGTACCAGGCGTACCCGCCCCTCTACCGGCTGGCGAAGTTCTCCGGCGAGCCCAAGTACGAACCCGAGGCCCGCGCGGAAGTGGCGATCAGCTACCTGCTGCACGAGTGGCGGGCCGCCCACGGCGGCGTGGTCGAGCCCCTGTCCGCCACGGAACTGTTCGACCGGGCCAGCGGAGTCAAGGACTTCGGCAGCGGGCCGGGACTGGTCGCCCACCAGACTCCGGCCGCGTGGGCAGCGGCGGTCAGCAAGCCCGGCTTCGTGAAGTTCGCCTGGCAACCGGCCCATGACGACTGGCTGTTCGCGCTCAGCGGTGGCACGTCGATGTTCCTGCCGTCCACCGCCGGGAAGGTGACGGGCCGATCGGTGACCACCTGTCACCGGGTACGGGACGGGATCGACGCGAGCGCGACGCTGCTGTCGCTCGACTCCGGCTACGCCGGCTTCACCACCCTGCCGTCCGGCGCAGTGGTCTACGCGACGAGCGGCACCGCCGACGGCGAGGGACGACTTCAGGTGCAGAACCTGACGATGCCGGGACTGACCGGGCTCGACGGCAGCCGTACCTACACCGCCGCCGAAGCGACGGCCACGGTCGCCTCGCAGGACAGCGGGAAGGCCGGCACCACCGCGGGCCCCGGACCGCGGGTCGACCGTGTCGACGTGCCCGGCGCCTCCTTCCGGTACGTCCGGATGCTCGGCATCAACGGTCACCCGACCTACGGCTACTCGCTCTACGCGGTCGAGGTCCACGACGGCGCCGAGGGCCCCGACCTGGCCAGGGGTGCGACCGCCACCGCCTCGTCCGCCGACACCGGCAAGGGCGCCGCGCTGGCCGTGGACGGCAACGCCACGACCCGCTGGGCGGTCGCGACGGGCGAACGCAGCCGCAAGGACAGCTGGATAGCGGTCGACCTCGGCCGGACCGTGTCCTTCGACCGTGTCGTCCTGAGCTGGGAGGTCGCGGCCGGTCAGGCGTACCGGGTGCAGGGCTCCGCCGACGGCCTGACGTGGACCGACCTGGCACGCTTCCCCGAGGCGGACCTGACGAGCAGCGGCGGGTGGCTGTCGGTGGACGGCCGCGCCGGGCTGGTGGTGCGCGGCGGTGCCCATCCTCTGTCCGTCTACGGCGACCTGGTGATCCTCTCCGACGGCCCGGCCGCACCCCTGCTGGTGGAGGGACTGCCCACGGGTTCCACAGCCGCCGTCAGGGCCGCCGCGGCACGGCCCGCTCCGACGACCGGGGCCACGGTGGTCCGGGCCAGTACGGCGGGCGGCCACCTGAGCCTGTTCAACCTGTCGGGCGCCGCGGTCTCCACCACGGTGTCGGTGCCCCAGGACCGTGCGGCCGTGTCGCTGTACGCCGGGAAGCAGAAGGTCACCGAGGCCGGTACCGACTACGCGGCGCAGTTGCCGGCCGCCTCCGCACAGGTCGCGCCGACCCGCTTCACCTTGCGGGCGAGCGGCTCCGGGAAGGTGCCGGTCGGCACCACCGTGGAAGTGGTCGACGCGGCGACGCTGCGTGTGAGCGGCCCGCGCTCGCTGCTGGTCGCGACCGCGCCGGGCGGCAGCCACGCGGTCGTCAAGGTCCGCCCCGGCCGGACCACCGAAGTGACGGTGCGCGGTGCGGTGCCGTATCCGCTGGCAGACGCGGCACTGGGCTGCGCCACCTTCCCCACCGGCCCCCTGCCGGCGGGCATGTCCGATCCGGCGGCGGCCGTGGACGGCGATCCGTCGACCTCGTGGCGGCCGGGTGCGGACGACGCCCGCATGGTCGTGGACCTCGGTGCGGCCACCGCCCTGCGGGAGATCCGAGCCGAGTGGACCGCCGGCCGGGTCCCCGCGGCGGCGGTCGAGTTCAGCACCGACGGCCTGACCTACCGGTCGGCGGGCTCCCTGCGCACCCGCCGCCTCAGCGGCACTCTCGACGTCAACGCCACCGCCCGCTACGTCGCGCTGACCGTGTCGGGTTGGGACCGCGGACACGCCTCCCTAGTGTCCCTGTCGGTGACTCCCGCGCAGTGACCGACGGCAAGCGGACCCGGGGACCGGTGGGGCCAACCCATACCGGCCCCCGGGCCGTACCCGGGGACCTGTGAGCCCCCGATCGTCATCAGCCACACGCCCACCGACACCCCGAGCCCCCCCGCGGGTCTCCGCCAACCCTTGCGGGAGGGAGCCCGAGATGGTGTCCAGGGGCATGCTGCAAAGCCTGGGCGCCGACGGGCGGGAGGCGTTGCCGGGCCACGAGCGCGCCCCCAGGGGGCGAGTGCAGGCCCGGGGTAATTGAACGGTTCAATTTGCTTTCGCCACGCATTGGTGAATTCGCGTATTCCGCGATGCGTCCATCCATGTCTGCACGCGTATTGACCCGCACAGAAGCGGGTCCTACTGTCGTCCCGCATCCCGAACGGCCTCAAGCAATTGGGGTTCGAGTCGAATTGAATCGTTTCAGTCAGGGCGCCGACACCGTCGTCGGCGGGACGAAAGGCATGGTCGCGTGAACCTGAAGAGACACATGGTGAGACGTCGGGAGGCACCGGCGGTCGCGCTGGTTCTGGCCCTGCTGGGAGCGGCCTGCCTCGGCGCTGCCGAGCCGAGCGGTCAGGCGCAGGCGGGCTCGTCCAAGGCCGGGCCCGCACAGTCGGCGCTCGGCACCCGGCTCACCGCGAGCCAATTCGCCGATCCGGGTTCCGCGGACCGGCCGTGGGTGCGCTGGCCCCTCTCGGCGGACTCCTCGACCGCCGAACTCCAGGGCGAGCTCAGGGAGATGGCATCGGCCGGGATAGCGGGCGCCGAGATCGGACAGGGCTCCTTTCCCGACACGGACAAGCTGGCCGCGCTCTACAGGACGGCCAACAGCCTGGGAATCGTGCTGAGTCTGTCGCACGGGCCGGTGTCCGCCCCGGACGGCTTCTCCATCAACGACGACCAGGCGCGCAAGCAACTGTCCTACGGATCCGCGACGGTGAGCGGCGGTGGCACCTACGCGGGCGCCCTGCCCAAACCCTCGACGGCCGACCGGACGACCCTCGTCTCGGTCCTCGCCTACCGGTGCGACGGATCCTGCTCCGCCAACGCCGCCACCACCCTGGACAAGAACTCCGTCGTCGATCTGACCTCCCGGGTGAAGGGCACGAACAAGGACGGGGTCAACGGCGGCACCACCGCGGGCAGCATCGACTGGACGGCACCGTCCGGCGGAGACTGGGAGCTGCTCACCTTCTGGAGCGTCGGCGTCCAGGCCCAGCCCGACCTGCTGACCAAGGCCGGCACCAAGGTGCTGACCGACAACATGGACGAACAGTTCGCCCCGCTCCAGAAGCTGATGCGGGTCAACGGCGGCGACTTCTTCTACGACTCCCACACCGGTGACCGGGGCAGCCCCACGGACACGTGGAGCAACACGATGAAGGCCGATTTCCGCCGCGAGGCCGGCTACTCCATCACCGACTACCTGCCCCTGCTGGTGAACCTCCCCGCCTCCGGCTTCGGCGGCGCCACTCCCGCCTTCCAGTTCGACGCCACGACCTCGAAGAAGTTCCGCAACGACTTCTCCCAGGCGCGCACCGACCTCTGGCTGGACAACAACGTCAAGCCCATCAAGAAATGGGCCGCCGCCAACTACGGCTACGCGGTACGGCTTCAGCCCTACGGCGACAACGGTGCCGCGGTGGACTCCATCGAGGCAGCAGCCAACCTCGACCGGCCGGAGACCGAGACCCTGTGGTTCGGCGACGAGGTGGACAACTACCTGCCCGAGGCGTCCGCCAACCACATGACCGGCAACAAGTGGTATTCGATCGAAGGCTCGGCCGCGGTCAACCAGGCGTACGCACAGACCCTTCAGGACCAGGTCGTCCGTATGAACAAGGCCTATGCCGGGGGTGTGACCAAGCTCGTCTACCACACCTACCCGTCCGACACGGGCAGCAGTTCGACCTGGCCGGGCTACTCGCTCTTCCCCACGAGCTTCTCCGGATCCTGGGGCGACCGTAATCCGGACTGGGCATCGGACGCGAAGGCGTACAACGACTACTTCGCCCGCAGCCAACTCGTCCTGACCCAGGGGCAGGCCAAGACGGACATCGCGGTCTACATGCAGAACTACACCTACCCGCAGCCCTACACCCAGAACGCCCTGCAGTACTGGTCCGACCCGAAGCTGGCCGAGGCCGGCTACACCCGTGACTACGTGAACCCCACCCTGCTGGCGGAGCCCAACGCCACCGTCAGGAACAAGCAACTCGCCGTCGCGGGACCCGACTACAAGGCTCTGGTCCTGGACAGCGCACAGCTGCCCACCGCCGCGGCCTCCCGCGACAGCGTACCGGCGGACACCGCGAAGAAGATCCTCGGCTTCGCCAGGGCCGGCCTCCCGATCGTCGTGGTGGGCAAGGCCCCCGCCACCTCACCGGGCATCGACGCCACGGCCGACAAGAAGGTGGCGGCCACCATGGCCGCCCTGCTGAAGCAGAAGTCCGTCCACACGGTCGCCGCGGAGTCGGACGTTCCGGGCCTGCTGCGGAAGCTGGGCGTCCAGCCGTCGGCCCAACCGGCCGACGCCGGACCGCTGTTGTCCGTACACCGGCAGGACGCGGACACCGACTACTACTGGATCTACAACCAGTCCACCGTCACCCAGGACGACGAGCCCGCCACGCTCTTCGACCCGAACACGTCCGCCCCTGCCACCGAGACCGACGTCACCCTCCAGGGCCGAGGCACTCCGTACCGGCTCAACACGTGGACCGGTGAGATCACCCCCATCGCCGAGTACACGACACACAAGGACAGCGTCACCGTCCATGTGTCCCTCTCCGGCGACGACACCACCGTGATCGCCCTGAGCAGCAACCCCAGGCGCTTCGGCGCCTCCGGCACGAAGGCCACTCACGTCGTGTCCACCACGGCCGACGGCGCCGTCCTGCGGTCCGACGGCACTCTCGCCGTGGAGGCGGCGAAGGCGGGAACCTACACCACCACGCTCAGCAACGGCCGCAAGGTGACCACCAGGGTCTCCTCCGCCGGCCCCGCCATCGACCTCACCTCCGCGTCCTGGACACTCGACGCCGAGGACTGGAAGCCGGCCGCGCCCTACGGCACCACCGGCGCCGACGCGGCCAGGACCAGCAAGAAGACCGTTCACGTCGACCTCGACCAGCTCAAGGCCTGGACCGACATCCCGGCGCTGAAGGACGCCTCCGGTGTCGGAACCTACGCCACGACGGTCACCCTGCCGTCGTCGTGGAAGAAGGGCACCGGAGCGCGACTGAGCCTCGGCCAGGTCACCGACTCCTTCTCCCTCACGGTGAACGGCACCGAAGTCGCCACACCCGACCAACTCAGCGCCACGGCTGACATTGGGACCTACCTCCACGCCGGCAGGAACACGATCACCGTGAAGGTCTCCACCACACTGATCAACCGCCTGCGCACCTTGAACAGCGCGCTCTCCTCGCGCACCGCGCAGGCCAACGGCCTTGTCGGGCCCGTCACCCTCACCCCCAGCACGGTGACCCGGGTCGGCTGACACCTGGCAGCAGTGGTTGTGACACGCGGCGGGGCTCCAGGAGATGCACAACCGGAGTCCCGCCGCGCAGCGGCATTGGCATCGGCCCCGACAGGTCTCCGGCGGATGCGGCGGGTCGCGCCGTCGAGGTCAGCCGGTGGCGGCGAGGCCCGCCACGGCGAGCCGGAAGGCGCGGTCCGCCGGCGTCGCGGGGTCGGTGTAGTTCTCGGTGGCCAGGGCGATTCCGACGATCAGGGTGAGCAGGTCGTCGACGGTGACGTCCGCCCGGACGGCCCGCTCGGCGATGGCCCTGCGCAGCAGGAGGGCTCCGGCCGCACCGATGTCCGCCGCGCAGGAGTCTCGGGTGACCTCCTCCTGGAGTGGCTCGAACGAGAGGAGGTCGGCCAGACCGCGTGCGGCGAGGGAGTAGTCGAGCAGCTCGCGCAACCAGCGCACCAGGGCCGCACGGCTGTCGTCCTCGTCGGCGAGGACGACGGCGTGCTCGCACAGGGCGTGCACGCGCTGCTCGAAGACGGCCGACAGCAGTGCCTTGCGACTGGGGAAGTGCCGCCGCACGGTGGCGGATCCGACCCCCGCGGTGCGGGCGATCTGCTCCAGGGACGCCTGGGCGCCGTGCGCCGCCACCTCCGCCTCGGCCACGGCGAGGATGTGCGCGTAGTTGCGGCGGGCGTCCGAGCGCTTGCCGGTCATGGTCTCCCCAACGTTGATAAGTGGCGGCCCCCGCCGTATCGTAGCGACCGCGAAACGGCGGGCCCCGCCGTTTCTGCCGTGCTCGAACGTTCGAGGAGACCCCCGTGACCACTGCCGCAGCACCGGTCCTCGTCACCGGAAGCACCGGCCGCCAGGGCGGCGCCACCGCGCGCGCCCTGCTCTCGGAAGGAACACCGGTACGGGCCCTGGTGCGCGACCCGAACACACCGCGGGCACGGGCCGTCGAAGAACTCGGCGCCCGGCTGGTCGTGGGAGACCTCAACGACTCAGTGACCCTGGACGCGGCCGTGGACGGGGTGCGGGCCGTCTTCTCCGTGCAGATGCCCGCGTACACCGACCAGGGTTTCGACTTCCCCGGCGAGGTCGCTCAGGCGACCAACCTCATGAGGGCCGCACGGGCCGCCGGAGTGGAGCAGTTCGTCCAGTCCTCGACCAGCGGCGTGGGCCGGCATGTCGAGGCTCCGGGCTGGGCCGAAGGGCGATGGTCGATGATGGAGGCCCCGCTCGGCACGAAGGCGGCGATCCAGGACCGGCTGCGTGAACTCGACTTCCCGTACTGGACGTTGCTCAAGCCGTCGTTCTTCATGGAGAACTTCGAGCCGTCCATGCGGTTCTACTTCCCGCGCGGTGTCGAGGGCGGTCTGGTCACGGTCGTGAAGCCGGGCACGCATCTGGCGCTCGTGGCGGCCCGCGACGTGGGCCGAGCGGCGGCGGCGGCCCTGGCGGCACCCGCGACGTTCCACCGGACGGAGCTGGAGCTCGCCGGTGACTACCTGACCATGACGGAGATCGCCGCGATCCTCTCCCGAGCCCTGGGAACCACGCTGTCGGCACCGGACATGACCGAGGAGCAGGCCTTCGCCGCCGGCATGCCCGCGATGGGCGCCACCCACGCGTTCATGGAGGTGTTCGGCCAGCCGGCCCGCCCGCGGTTCGCGCGCGCCCTGGGCATCGACCTGACCAGCTTCGAGGAGTGGGCGCAGGAGCACCTGCGCGCCACCGTCTGAGCGGACCTCACGGCCGGAGCGACCACCGCACGTGGTGCACGCCGGCCATGACGGCCCGGTCCGGGCGGAACGCCGTGAAGTCCGTGCCCGTCACGGGCGCCGGGGGCGGCTGCCGTTCTGCCGCCCGGCCCCGCGGGCCGCGCGGACATCGGCCCCGCGGGCCGCGCGGACATCGGTCGCCTCCGGCGGTCCCTCCCTACTTGGCCGTCAGCCGCGGCCTGTTCGCGCGGGCGTCGTGGAGGACGTCGCCCCACCAGAGGAGTTCGTCGAGCATCGTGCGGGCCGCCGCTTCCGGGCCCTGGGGGTCGCGGAGGGTGCCGTCGGGGGAGAAGAGGTTGTAGTAGCCGGGGAAGGCGACGTAGTCGCGGACCGTGTGCGCGTGCAGTTCGCCGAAGATCTGACGCAGGTGTTCGATCGCGAGCAGGCCGCCGCTGAGGCCGCTGTATCCGACGAAGCCGATCGCCTTCGCCCGCCACTGCGTGTAGTGCCAGTCGATCGCGATCTTGAGGGACGCCGGGAGACTGCGGTTGTAGTCGGGCGTCACGATGACGATCGCGTCGGCCGCCTCCAGTCGGCGGGTCAGCTCTCCCATGCCCTCGGGGCGCTCGGGAAGGGGGTCCAGGGCCGGCGGTGTGGGCGGTAGGACGAGGGGGAGTTCGACGTCCGCCAGGTCGATCAGGTCGATCGTGAACTGGTCGTGGACCTTGGCCTGTTCGACGAACCAGTCGGCCACCACCGGGCCGAAGCGGCCCTCCCGGACACTGGCGACGATCACTGCGAGATTCAGTCTTGAGCTGGACACGTGCTGCTTCTCCTTGGGAGGGGTTGTGCCGTCCCATGACGGGGCGTGCACCCCACGGTGCCGGGCGGGCCGCCGGAGAGGGAGACCGGGCGAAGACTGGTAGCAGCAGGGCCACGATCCGCGGTGTCCGGCCGGTGTAGCGTTCGCCGAGTGAGCACCAACGAACTCGGCCTGTTCCTGCGGCTGCGACGGGAAGCCGTCACACCGGCGGAGGCGGGGCTGCCCACCGGGCCTCGCCGCCGCACACCGGGACTGCGCCGCGCCGAACTCGCGACCCTCGCCGGTGTGAGCGTCGAGTACGTCACGCGACTTGAGCAGGGCCGCGACCGCAGGCCTTCCGCGCCGGTGCTGGCGGCCCTCGCGGACGCCCTGCGGCTGACCCCGAGCGAACGCGTGCACCTGCATCGCCTCGCCAAAGGGGCCGACCCCGGCTTCAGTTGCCAGGGCGGGGCCGGGCCCAACCGGGCGGTCCGGCAGACGGTCCGCGCACTCCTGGAACAACTGGAACCGGCACCCGCGGTGGTGCTCAACCGGCTCAGCGAGATCCTCGCCTGCACGGACGGCTACCGGCGCCTGGCCGAACCGCTCGGCCTCCTCGACGGCGTCCGGCCCAGCCTCGCCCGCTTCGTCTTCACCAACCCGCGCGCCCGCACCGTCTACCCGGACTGGGACACCGTGGCCGACGAGCAGGTCGCTGCCCTCAAGCAGGGGCCGGGCAGCACCGACGCCCATGTCGGCGCGCTGATGGCGGAGTTGACGGTGTTCTGCGGCGAATCCTTCGCCGGGCGGCTGGTCACCGTGCCGGGACTGCCGCGTCCGAACGGTGTCGTGCGCATGGTCCACCCCGAGGCGGGCGAGGTGCGGCTCGCGTACGAGACGCTGGGCCTGCCCGCCGACGACGATCAGCAGGTCGTCGTCCACCTCCCGGCCGATCACGCCAGCGCCGCCGCCCTCGACCTTCTCGCAGGGCGCCGGCCCGGCGCCCTGCGCGCCGTCTGACGGACGCGGCGTCCGAGCGGCGCGAGCGCGGACCGCGTCGTCGCCCCGCTGCCCGTCCTTCTCGGCGTCGGACCCGATGCCGTCCCGAGCGGCGCGCGCCGGGCGGGGGCGAGGCGGTGGCATCCTCGGTCGGCCGCCAACAGGGCGCGCCTCGCGAGCCGTTGGCGTCTGCCCGGGGTGTTCGCCCGCCGCACGTCCCGGTGCCGCACGCCCCACGCCGCGCGTCCCCGTGCGGCTCGCCGCGGCGCGCGTGGCTCCCCCCGATCGCTGTGGCGTTCGTAAGCCGTTCCTCCGGCTGTTTCCGGTTGCCGCCGGGTAGCGCGCGCGGGCCCCGCCCCGTTGTCGGCGTCCGGCTCGCCCGGTTGCCCGCCCTGGCCCGCTGCGGTGTCTGTCCCGGCGTCAACCGACGGCTTCAACGCCCTCCCTGGCGCCGGACGCGTTGGGGCCGACGCGCCCTGGATGCCGTCCCGCCCACCGTGCCGACCGTCCGCCGGCTGCCGATGTGTGCCCCGGACCCGGTCGGCTCGGTGCCTCGCCCGCCCCTGGAAAGCGACACTCCCCCCACCTCCGTCTGACGTTCCCCTGTCCTGGCCGCCTGGTCCTGCCGAACCCCGACAGAAGCTGACGCAGTCCTGAACAGGTCTGTCTTGATGGGCATTTGGCAGCCAGCGAGGCTTGGACAGGGGAATCGGGACGCCGTCTTCGACCGCGCCGCCGGCCCCAGTTCCGGACGGCCCACACGTGTCGGCAGTCCGGCATGCCCGTATCGAAGGAGTGTCACGAATGCACAGCACCCTGATCGTCGCCCGTATGGCCCCCGAGGCCGGCAACGAGGTGACGCGGCTGTTCACCGCGTTCGACGCGACCGACATGCCGCACCGGATGGGAACACGGCGACGCCAGTTGTTCTCGTACCGGGGACTGTACTTCCACCTCCAGGACTTCGACTCGGCCGACGGTGGAGAGCGCATCCAACAGGCGCGCCACGACCCGCTGTTCGTCGGCATCAGCAACGACCTCAAGCCGTTCATCGAGGCGTACGACCCCGCCACCTGGCGTTCCCCGGCCGACGCGACGGCCTCCCGCTTCTACTCGTGGGAGGCCTCCGCATGACGGAGCGCCGTGTCGTCGTCACCGGTGTCGAGGTCCTCGCGCCCGGGGGCATCGGCACCAAGGACTTCTGGCAACTGCTCAGCGAGGGCCGCACCGCGACCCGGGGCATCACCTTCTTCGACCCGGCGCCGTTCCGCTCCCGGGTGGCCGCCGAGATCGACTTCGACCCCTACGCCCACGGTCTGACCCCGCAGGAGGTCCGACGGATGGACCGGGCCGCCCAGTTCGCCGTGGTCGCGGCGCGCGGCGCGGTCGAGGACAGCGGGATCGACCTCGCGGCGCTCGACCCCCACCGGGTCGGTGTCACGGTCGGCAGCGCCGTCGGCGCCACGACCGGGCTGGACGCGGAGTACCGGGTCGTGAGCGACGGCGGGCGGCTCGACCTGGTCGACCACACCTACGCCGTCTCTCACCTGTACGACCACTTCGTCCCCAGTTCCTTCGCCACCGAGGTGGCCTGGGCCGTCGGCGCGGAGGGGCCGGGCACGGTCGTGTCCACCGGGTGCACCTCCGGCATCGACTCCGTGGGCCACGCCGCCGAACTGATTCGCGAGGGCTCCGCCGACGTCATGGTCGCGGGCTCGTCCGACGCGCCGATCTCGCCGATCACGATGGCCTGCTTCGACGCCATCAAGGCCACCACCCCCCGCTCCGCCGACCCCGCGACGGCCTCGCGCCCCTTCGACGGGACCCGCAACGGGTTCGTCCTGGGGGAGGGCGCCGCCGTCTTCGTACTGGAGGAACTGGAGAGCGCCCGCCGTCGCGGCGCCCACGTCTACGCGGAGATCGCCGGATACGCCACGCGCAGCAACGCGTACCACATGACGGGTCTGCGCCCCGACGGCGCCGAGATGGCGGAGGCGATCCGCGTCGCCCTGGACGAGGCGCGGATCAACCCCGGCGACATCGACTACATCAACGCCCACGGCTCGGGCACCCGGCAGAACGACCGGCACGAGACCGCCGCCTTCAAGCGGAGCCTCGGCGACGCCGCCCGGCGGACCCCGATCAGCTCGATCAAGTCCATGATCGGGCACTCGCTGGGCGCGATCGGCTCGCTGGAGATCGCCGCGTCGGTGCTGGCCATGGAGTACGACGTGGTGCCGCCCACCGCCAACCTGCACACCCCCGACCCGGAGTGCGACCTCGACTACGTCCCGCTCAACGCCCGGGACCAGTTGACCGACGTGGTGCTCACCGTGGGCAGTGGCTTCGGCGGCTTCCAGAGCGCGATGGTGCTCGCCGAGCCCGGACACCGGAGGCTGGTGTGACGGGCGCACGTCGCGGCACCGCCGTGGTCACCGGGCTGGGTGTTGCCTCACCCAACGGCCTTGGCGCGCAGGCCTATTGGGAGTCGACTCTCGCCGGGTGCAGCGGCATCGGCCGCATCACGCGCTTCGACCCCGGCCAGTATCCGGCCCAACTGGCGGGTGAGATCGACGGGTTCGTAGCGGAGGAGCACCTGCCGGGACGGCTCGTCCCGCAGACGGACCGGATGACCCGCATCGCGCTCGCGGCGGCCGACTGGGCCCTCGCCGATGCCGGTGTGCATCCGGGCGAACTCCCCGAGTTCGACATGGGCGTCGTCACGGCGAGCGCGTCCGGGGGCTTCGAGTTCGGCCAGAACGAGCTGCGCAAACTGTGGAGCCAGGGCAGCCAGTACGTGTCCGCGTACCAGTCGTTCGCCTGGTTCTACGCCGTCAACAGCGGCCAGATCTCCATCCGCAACGGCATGAAGGGACCCAGCGGTGTGCTGGTCGGCGACCAGGCCGGCGGCATCGACGCCCTCGCGCAGGCCCGCCGGCAGATCCGGCGGGGCACCCGGCTCGTCGTCTCCGGCGCCGTTGACGCCTCCCTGTGCCCGTGGGGCTGGGTCGCGCAGCTCGCGGGCGGCAGGCTGAGCACCGGCAAGGACCCCGACCGGGCCTACCTGCCCTTCGACCGGGCGGCGCGCGGGCACGTGCCGGGCGAGGGCGGCGCTCTCCTCGTCCTGGAGGACGCGGAGGCTGCCCGCGAGCGCGGCGCGCACGTCTACGGCGAGATCGCCGGGTACGGCGCCACGCTCGACCCGAGGCCGGGCTCGGGCCGTCCGCCCGGCCTGCGCAAGGCGGTCGAGACCGCCCTCGCCGACGCCGGGCTGGACGCCGCCGACGTGGACGTGGTCTTCGCGGACGCGGCCGGCGTCGCCGCGCTCGACCGGGCGGAGGCCGAAGCGCTGACCGCCGTCTTCGGCCCCCGGGGCGTCCCCGTGACCGCCCCGAAGACCATGACCGGGCGGTTGTATTCCGGCGGGGCACCGCTCGACGTGGCGGCAGCGCTCCTTGCCCTGCGGGACGGCGTCGTGCCTCCGACCCTGCACAGCGACCCCGACCCGCGGTACGACCTGGACCTCGTCCTGGACCGGCCGCGCACCCTGCCCGTCCGCACCGCCCTGGTGCTGGCCCGCGGCCACGGCGGCTTCAACTCCGCGCTGGTGGTCCGCCGCACCGACGACTAGCGCGGGCCCGAACTCCCTTTCCGAACCGCTCATTTCGCCCCGCACCCCTCGAAAGGACCCTCCGTGGCCACCGACGTTTTCACTACCGACGCGCTGCGGCGCATTCTGCTGGAGGCCGCCGGCGCCGACGACTCCGTCGACCTGGACGGCGACATCCTCGACACCGACTTCACCGCCCTCGGCTACGAGTCCCTCGCGCTGCTGGAGACCGTCGGCCGGATCGAGCGGCAGTACGGCGTCTCGCTCGACGACGACGTGCTCGCCGACGCGCCCACCCCCCGGATCCTCATCGACCTCGTCAACCAGCAGCTGTCCGCCGTTCGAGCGGCCTGAGGGGGAACCGTGACGACGCCCTCGACGCAGACCGCACAGCAGGCCGCGCCCGTCGCCCTCGTGACCGGCGGCACCAGCGGCATCGGTCTCGCGGTGGTCCGGCTGCTCGCCGCCTCCGGACACCGCGTGTTCCTCGGCGCCCGCGACGCCGACCGGGTCGCCGCGACCGTGAAGGAACTGACCGCCCAGGGACTGGAGGTGGACGGCACCGCCGCCGACGTGCGGGACCGCGCCGCCGTCGAGCACCTGGTCCGCGCCGCCGTGGACCGCTTCGGCACCATCGACGTCCTCGTCAACAACGCCGGCCGCTCCGGCGGCGGCGTCACCGCCGACATCGCGGACGAACTCTGGGAGGACGTCCTCGACACCAACCTCACCAGTGTCTTCCGGGTGACCCGGGAGGTGCTCAACGCCGGCGGGCTGCGCCACAAGTCCCGCGGCCGGATCGTCAACATCGCCTCCACCGCCGGCAAGCAGGGTGTGGTCCTGGGCGCCCCCTACTCCGCCTCCAAGCACGGCGTGGTCGGCTTCACCAAGGCCCTGGGCAACGAGCTCGCGCCCACCGGCATCACCGTGAACGCCGTGTGCCCCGGGTACGTCGAGACGCCGATGGCCCAGCGGGTGCGCCAGGGATACGCCGCCGCCTGGGACACCTCCGAGGAGCAGGTCCACGACAGGTTCCGGGCGAAGATCCCGCTCGGCCGCTACTCCACACCCGAGGAGGTCGCCGGGCTGGTGGGCTACCTCGTCTCCGACACGGCCGCCTCCATCACCGCGCAGGCCCTCAACGTCTGCGGCGGCCTCGGCAACTTCTGACACCCACGCCCACGCCTGCGCCGACGCCCACGCGCTCGCGGCGCCCGCTGACGCACCGCGCCCACCGGTCCACCGCACCCGTCGAGGAGACACCCCCATGACGACCCGCGAGGTCGAGCACGAGATCACCGTCGGCGCCCCCGCGCCCACCGTCTACCGGTTGCTGGCCGACGTCGCCCAGTGGCCCCGCATCTTCCCGCCCACCCTCCACGTCGACCAGGTCGAGCACGGCGGCGGCCGTGAACGCATCCGCATCTGGGCCACCGCCGGCGACGAGGCGAAGAACTGGACGTCCCGCCGCACCCTCGACGCGGACGCCCTGCGCATCACCTTCCGCCAGGAGGTCACCGCCCCGCCGGTCGCCGCGATGGGCGGCACCTGGATCGTCGAGCCGGTCACGGACGACGCCTCCCGGGTGCGGCTGCTGCACGACTACAGCGCGATCGACGACGACCCCGGCTCCCTGGAGTGGATCGACCGCGCGGTGGACCGCAACAGCCGCGCCGAACTCGCCGCTCTCAAGGAGAACCTCGAACGCGCCCACCAGGAGGAGGAGTTGACCTTCTCCTTCACCGACAGCGTGACCGTGGCCGGAGCCGCCAAGGACCTCTACGACTTCGTCAACGACGCGGCACTGTGGCCCGAGCGGCTGCCGCACGTGGCCTCCGTCCAGCTGACCGAGGACACCCCCGGGCTGCAGACGCTGGAGATGGACACCCGGGCCAAGGACGGCTCGACGCACACCACGAAGTCGTACCGGGTGACCTTCCCGCACCACCGCATCGCCTACAAACAGGTCACCCTGCCCGCGCTGCTCACCCTGCACACCGGACTGTGGACCTTCGAGGAGACCCCCGAGGGCACCGTCGCCTCGTCCCAGCACACCGTGACCCTCGACCCCGGGAAACTGGGCGTGCTCGGCCCGGACGCCACCCTCGCCGACGCCCGCGCCTACGTGCACGGCGCCCTCAGCACCAACAGCCTCGCCACCCTCGGCCACGCCCGCGCGTACGCCGAGGGGAGGGCCTGATCGTGGCCGGGGCCCGGCTGGAGACCCAGGTGGTGGTGGTCGGCGCGGGCCCGGTGGGGCTGCTGCTCGCCGGTGAACTGCGGCTCGGCGGTGCCGAAGTCGTCGTTCTGGAACGGCGGACCGGGCCCACCACCGAGTCACGAGCCTCCACGCTGCACGCACGCACCGCGGAGATCCTCGACAGCCGCGGGCTGCTCGACGAACTCGGCGACCCGCCGCGCCAGCCGGTCGGCCACTGGGCCGGCATCCCCCTCGACCTGACCCTGCCGGGCCCGCACGCCGGACAGTGGAAGGTCCCGCAGTACGACACCGAACGGCTCCTTGAACGCTGGGCACGCTCCCTCGGCGCCGACGTCCGGCGCGGCCACCACGTGCACGGCGTCACCCAGGACACCGGCCCGTACGTCGAGACGGTGGCGGAGGGGCCGGGCGGCGCACTGCGGGTGCGCGCCGACCACGTCGTCGCCTGCGACGGCGAGGACAGCACCGTGCGCCGGCTGCTCGGCGCGGCCTTCCCGGGACATGCCGCGCGGCGGGAACTGGTCCGCGCGGACATCGCGGGCGTCGAGGTGCCCGACCGGCGCTTCCAACGGCTGCCGGACGGCTTCGCGGTGGCCGCCCGGCGCCCGGACGGCGTCACCCGCGTCATGGCCCACGCGTTCGGTACTTCCCCGCAACACGCCTCTTCCGCACCGGAGTTCACGGACGTCGCCGAGGTGTGGAAGCGGGTGACCGGCGAGGACATCAGTGCCGGAACCCCGCTGTGGGTGAACGCCTTCGACGACACCAACCGTCAGCTCGACCAGTACCGGCACGGCCGTGTGCTGTTCGCCGGGGACGCCGCCCACCGCCAGCTGCCCATCGGCGGCCAGGCGCTCAACCTCGGTCTGGCGGACGCCTTCAACCTCGGCTGGAAACTGGCCGCGCACGTCACCGGACGCGCCCACCCCGGCCTGCTCGACAGCTACCACGGCGAACGGCACCCCGTCGGCCGCCGCGTCCTGGCCGGCATCCGCGCCCAGGCGCTGCTGCTGCTCGGCGGCCCCGAGGTGGAGCCGGTCCGCGCGCTGACGGCCGAACTGATCGCCCTGGAGCCGGTCCGCGCCCACCTGGCCGGACTCGTCACCGGCCTCGACGTCCGCCACGACGTCGGCGGCCCCGCACACCCCCTGCTGGGAGCCCTGCTGCCGCACCTGGCGCTCGACACCCCCGGCGGACCCACCAGCACCACCGCGCTGCTCCGCGCCGGCCGCGGCCTGCGGATCGCCCCGCACGACGGCACCGGCCCCGGCTCCGACGGCCCGGTCCTGGTGCGGCCCGACGGCCACGTGGTGGCGGCGGGCCCGGAGCACGACGCACAGGAACAGACCGCACGCGCCCGCTGGTTCCCGGCCGGCGCCACCGTCCCGACCACGTGAGGAACACCATGCCCCTGATCTCTCCCGACGACGGCCACCTCACCGTCTTCAACGTCTTCGAGACCGACACCGCCGAACTCCAGGACGACGTGCTCGACGCGATGCGCGACATCGTCGACCACGCGGACTACCCCGGCTGGATCTCCTCCACCCTGCACGCCGGCATCGACACCCCCGGCACCGCCAACTACATCCAGTGGCGCAGTCTCGCCGACCTCCAGGCCCGCTACGAGGGCCAGAAGTTCCGCGGCAAGACGGTGCCGCAGTTCCACAAACTGGCGCGCACGACACGGCTGTTGCAGACCGAGCTGGAGTTCACCCAGCAGCGGCCCGGCCTCGGCGACACCGTGGAGATCTCGCCCGACCGCGACGACCACACCGTCCTGATCATCCTCGACACGACCCCCGACAACCAGAAGGAACTCCTGGAGACGCTGGCGAGGCCCGACGAGTGGATCACCACCGTGCCCGGCTACGTCTCCCACACCTACTTCCGCGGCCTGGACGGCACCTACGTCGTCAACTACGCGCAGTGGGAGAGCAAGGAGCTGTACGACGCCTTCCACCACCTCCCCGAGGAGCAGCGCCCGGCGGACGTGCGCGCCGGACGGGTCCGGGCGCGGGAACTGGTCACCGGGCGCCAGGCCAACACCTACCGCGTGACCCACTCGCGCTCCGCGACGACGGACTGAGGGAGGGGCACGCATGGGCACCGACGGTACGGAGGAGAAGGACGGCGCGACCGGCAGGGGCGGCGCCGGCGGGTCCACCGCCACGACGGACGTGGACGTGGACGTGGTCGTCGTCGGCGCCGGGCCCACGGGCCTGACGCTCGCCGGCGAACTGCGCCTGGGCGGCGCCCGGGTGACCGTCGTCGAACGGCTCGCCGCCCCCACCGGGCAGTCCCGCGGGCTGGGCTTCACCGCCCGCGCGATGGAGGTCTTCGACCAGCGCGGCCTGCTGCCGCGCTTCGGTCGCGGGCCGGTCCCGCCGGTCAGCCCGGTGGGCCACTTCGGCGGCGTCCGCTTCGACTACACGGTCCTGGAGGGCGCCCACTTCGGGGCCCGCGACATCCCGCAGTCCGAGACGGAGGCGGTGCTGGAGCAGTGGGCGACGGAACTCGGGGCGGAGGTCCGCCGGGACCGGGAGCTGGTCTCCCTGACCGCGGACGACACCGTCGTCGAGGCCGTCCTGCGCACCCCGACCGGCACCGAACGGCTGCGCGCCGCCTACCTGGTGGGCTGCGACGGAGGCCGTAGCACCGTCCGTGAGCTGGCCGGCTTCGGGTTTCCCGGGACCCCGGCGACCCGCGTGATGTACCTCGCCGACGTGGTGGGCCGCTCCCTGCGCCCGCGGCCGCTCGGCGAACGGCTGCCGAACGGCATGGTGATGGCCGCGCCGCTCCGGGAGGGCGTGGACCGGATCATCGTCTGCCCGCACGGCTCCCCGTCGGACGCGCGCGCCGAACAGGCCGCTTTCCCCGAGGTCGCCGCCGCCTGGCGGCACATCACCGGCGAGGACATCGGGGACGCCCGCGCCACCTGGGTCAGCTCGTTCACCGACGCCACCCGGCAGGCCGACAGCTACCGGCGCGGTCGCGTCCTGCTCGCCGGGGACGCCGCCCACATCCACCTGCCCGCCGGCGGCCAGGGCCTGAGCACCGGGGTGCAGGACGCGGTCAACCTGGGCTGGAAACTGGCCGCCGCGGTGCGCCGGACCGCCCCGGAGACGTTGCTCGACACCTACGACGGCGAACGGCGTCCGGTCGGTGCCCGGCTGCTGATGAACACCCGCGCCCAGGGGCAGATCTTCCTGGGCGGGGCCGAGGCGGACCCGCTGCGCGACCTGCTCGCCGAGCTGATCGAGTACGACGACGTCCGGCGCCACCTCGCGGGTGTCGTCAGTGGTCTCGATGTCCACTACCCGATCGGCACCGGCCACCACCCGTTGCTCGGCCGCCGCCTCCCGCACCGCGAACTCGTGGGCGCGGTGGGCGGAACCAGCACCACCGAACTGCTCCACCCGGCGCGCGGCGTCCTGCTCGACCTGACCGGCGAGCCGTCGGTCGGGGCCGCGGCGGCCGGGTTCGCCGACCGGGTCACGGTGGTCACCGCCGTGCCCAAGCCGGTCGACGGCACCGACCCGCTGGCCGGCACCGCCGCGCTGCTCGTGCGGCCCGACGGGTACGTCGCCTGGACCGCGCCGTCCGGCACGGGCGACCCGGTGGCCGGCCTCGACGAGGCGTTGCGGACGTGGTTCGGGGCGCCCCACCCCGACGGCACCGCCCCGCCCGCCGCACAGGACCCCGAGCCGGAGGAGGCGTGATGACCGCGCGGACCGGCGGCGGCGGGCGCACGGTGAGTGTCCGCCGGTCCGACGGCGGACGCGGGGCGACCAGGACGCGGCGCGTCCTGGTCACCGGTTCTGTCGCCACCGACCACCTGATGGCCTTCCCGGGCCGCTTCGCCGACCAGTTGCTCGCCGACCGACTCGACGGCGTCTCCCTGTCCTTCCTGGCGGACACCCTGGAGATCCGACCCGGGGGAGTGGGAGCCAACATCGCGCTGGGCCTCGCTCGGCTGGGGCTCTCGCCGGTCCTCGCCGCGGCGGTGGGGCGCGACTTCGCACCGTACGGGAAACGGCTGCGGGAGGAGGGCGTCGAGACAGGACACGTTCGCGTCAGCGACTCCCTGCACACCGCCCGCTTCGTGTGCACCACGGACACCGAGCAGAACCAGATCGCCACGTTCTACGCGGGGGCGATGGCCGAGGCGCGGCACATCCGCCTCACGGAGGTCAGCGCCTGCCACGGTCCGTTCGGCATGGCCCTGGTCGGCCCGGACGACCCGCGTGCGATGGTGCGGCACACGGAGGCGTGCGTGCGGCTGGGTATCCCGTTCGCCGCGGACCCCTCGCAGCAACTGGCCCGCCTGGACCGGTCGCAGGCTCGCACCCTGGTGACCGGATCGCGGTTCCTGTTCACGAACGCGTACGAGGCGGCCCTGCTCCGGGAGCGCACGGGCTGGACGCGCGATCAGGTCCTGCGGCGCACCGGCGCCTGGATCGTGACCCGCGGCGCCGACGGCGTCGACGTCAACCGGGCCGGTCTCCCGCCGCTGCACGTCGCCGCGGTCGCGCCCGACGGCCCCGCGGAGCCCACCGGGGTCGGCGACGGTCTGAGGGCCGGTTTCCTCGCGGCCACCACGTGGGGCCTGCCACCCCGCGACGCCGCGCGGCTGGGCTGTGCGCTCGCCACGGTCGTACTGGAGTCGGTCGGTCCGCAGCAGTACGTCCTCGACCCCGAGGACCTGGCGCGGCGGCTGCGGGACACCTACGGCCCGGCGGCGGCCCGGCGGGTCGCCCCGTGGCTCGCCCGCCTCGGCGCCGCCGGCCCGCCCGCCACTCCGGACGGTCGCCCGCCGGCCACGGGCGCCCCACGCGGCACGGCCCTGCCGGCCCTGCCGGACGGGCTGGTGCCCTGGGCCGCCGGAGCGGGGCCGCTGGCCGCGGGGGGTGCGGCGTGAGCGGGCCGGCCGGCGCGGCGAGGGCGACCGGCGGCACGGCAGGTGTGGGGCGGGTGACCTGGCGCGGCCGCACCCTCGTGAGTCGACCGGCGGCTCGTCCGACGGGTGCGCCGGCCGGTCCCGAAGTCCGTTACGGATCCGTCCTGTTGAGCGGTTCGGTGGAATCGGCCGGCGCGCACGCGCCGGGCGGCGCAGGTCATGGGGCGCTCACCTCGGGGGGAGCCGCGTGAGCGGGGTCGCCGTGGGTGGTGCGCGGCGGGCCGCGGCCACGGGCCTGTCCAAGGGCGTGCGGCGGATCACGCTGGACGCCACGGGCCCCGTCCTGTCCGCCCTGCTCAGCGAACCGGCGCACGGTGCGCCGCGAGCGACCGTCGTGGCCGTGCACGGCGGTGGCCTGCGCGCCGGCTACTTCGACGGGCAGACCCACCCGGACGTGTCCCTGCTGGCGCTCGGCGCCCGGCTCGGCTTCACCGTGCTCGCCCTCGACCGCCCCGGATACGGCCGTTCGGCGGCGCGGTTTCCCGCCGGGCTGCCGCTCGCCGCGCAGTCCGTGCTGCTGCGCGCCGCCCTGGACGACTTCACCGCCCGCCACCCGGCAGGGGCGGGCCTGTTCCTGCTCGGCCACTCCTTCGGCGGCAAGCTCGTCCTGCGTGCCGCCGCCGACGGCCTTCCCGCACTCGGCCTGGACGTCTCCGGATGCGGCCACCGTCCCGCCGTACCGCTCGCCGGACTGCCGACGCGACCGGGCGGGGGAAGGAACCGGTACTGGGGTCCGCTCGGCCTGTACCCGCCCGGCACGTTCCGGGCCTGCGAGGCCCTGACCGCACCCGTCCCCACCCAGGAGGCGGCCGAACTCGCCCACTGGACGCGGTACTTCGAGCGGATCGCGCCGTCGGTCCGGGTCCCGGTCCGGCTGACCTTCGCCGAGCACGAGCGCCTGTGGCGGCACGACGCGGAGGACCTGGCCGACCTCGCTGCCCGGTTCACCGGGGCCCCGCGGGTCCTGGTGGAGCGCCAGCCCGCGGCCGGCCACAACATCAGCCTGGGCTGGGCGGCCCGCCCCTACCACCTGCGCGCCCTGGCCTTCCTGGAGGACTGCGTCTCGGCGCTCCCACCGCGCTGACCCCGCACCGCACGCGCCGTCCCACCACCGCACACCGATCCCACCCCGTCGAAGGGAACACCATGCCCACCACCTCTGCTCCGGCCCCCACCCCCGTCCCGTCCGCACCGGTCGACGAGCTCCAGGCCCTGCGCGAACAGGTGCAACTGCTCGTCGACCGGGCCGAGTTGACCGCCCTGGCCGACCGCTACCTCGCCCACCTCGACCGGGACCGGCACCGCGACGACTGGTTCGGCGAGGTGTTCACCGACGACGTCCGGCTGGTCTTCCCGATGGGTGAGTACCGGGGGACCGCCGGTCTCGCCGAGTTCCAGCAGCTGGCCCGCACCACCTTCGAACGCACCCACCACCAGGGCACCAACTACGCCGTCGACGTCGACGGGGACCGCGCCGTGATCCGGGCCCACCTGAGCGCCGTCCACGTCAAGCGGGCGGCCGAGCCCGGCGCGCACTTCGACATCGGCGGCCACTACGAGGCGGTGGCCGTGCGCACCCCGGACGGCTGGCGGTTGCGCGACTTCGTCTTCGACCTCGTCTGGCACGCGGGCAGGGGCCCACTGAACGACGGCGGCCACTGACCGTCCCGCACCCCGGCCCGTCGCGCCGTACCGTTCGCGCACCGCCCGCCGGTGCGAAGACTTGACGCGAGTTCACCAAAACCTGACACAGGACCGCCTTGAACGCGCCACCCGCAGCGAAGAGGCTTCGAGTGGGCCCAGTCGGTGCGTCGCGGTCCGCTCATCCGGTCATTCAGGAGGAAGTTCGTCATGCCCTCAGACACCTCCGGGCTCCCCGCACCCGCCCGCGTCCTGCAACTGCTCGCCGGCGGCTGGCTCGCCCAGGCGGTCAGCGCGGTCGCCGAACTGGGCGTCGCCGACGCGCTGGCCGGCGGCCCGCTTCCCGTCGCCGACGTGGCCGCCGCCACCGGCACCCACGCACCCACCCTGCACCGCCTGCTGCGGACCGCTGCCGACGCCGGCCTCCTCGACGAGACCGACGACACCTTCGCCCTGACCGAACTGGGGCACGCGCTGCGCGACGACAGCCCCGGTTCGCTGCGCAACTTCGCGATCTGGACCGGCCTGCCCGCGGAGCGCGCCGCCTGGACCGGGCTCGCCGATGCCGTGCGCACCGGCCGCACCGCCTTCCCCGACGTGCACGGCGCGTCCGTCTGGGAGTACCTGGGGGAGCACCCCGACGTCCTGACCGTGTTCGACAAGGCCATGACCGAGGCGTCCCGCGGGATCATCGCCCCCGTCGTCGCGGCCTACGACTTCGGCGCGTTCCGCAGCGTGGTCGACGTCGGCGGCGGCCGGGGCGCCCTGCTCGCCGCGGTGCTCGCCGCCAACCCGGGGGCGAACGGCGTCCTCTACGACCGGCCCGAGGTGGTGTCCGAGGCGGAGCCGACGCTGCGGGCCGCCGGGGTGCGTGACCGGGTGCGGCTGACGGGCGGCGACTTCTTCGACACCGTGCCCGCGGGCGGCGACGCCTACGTCCTGTCCAACATCATCCACGACTGGGACGACGAACTCTCCCGCCGCATCCTGGGCAACGTCCGCTCCGCGCTGGGCGACGACGGCCGCGTGCTGCTCGTCGAGGCGGTCCTGCCCGACCGTCCCCGCCCGACGCCCACGGTCTCCCTGATGGACCTCGACATGCTCGTCGTGGCCGGCGGAAAGCAGCGCACCGCCGGGGAGTTCGAGGTCCTGCTGGAGAAGTCCGGGCTGCGGCTGACCCGGATCGTCCCCGGCGGCCACTGCAGCGTGGTGGAGGCCGTGCGGGCGTAGATCCCGCACACGCCCACCGCCGGAGGCTCCGCCCGGAAGCCGTTTCCACGAAGACCGCAAGACCAGGACCTGAACCGTGAAAGAGGTACAGACCAGCATGCCTGAACGGCTCGCACGCAAGCTGTGGTTCGGCTACGGCCCCGGCTCGACCCTCGCCGAGGCCGACGAGATCGTGCGCGGGGTGGAGCACGCCGACAGCGCCGGACTCGACTTCTTCACGGTGTCCGACCACCCCTACTACGGCAGTCGGCTGGAGGCGTACGCCACCCTGGGACTGCTCCTGGGCCGCACTCGCAGCATCACCGGCGTCGTCACCGTCACCAATCTGCCGACCCGGCCGGTGCCGTTGCTGGCGCGCACGCTCAGCACCCTCTCGGCGCTCTCGCGGGGCCGTGTCGTTTTCGGCGTCGGGGCGGGCGGCTACTGGGACGACATCGTCAGGTTCGGGGTGGACCGGCTGGAGCCGGCCGCGGCGGTGCGCGCCCTGGAGGAGGCGATCGGCCTGGTCAGGTCGCTCTCCGGGGGAGGTGAACCCGTCTCCTTCCAGGGCGAGTTCACCACGGTCGACACACTCGACCCGGCCCCCGTGCCGGCGCCGCCGGTGTGGACCGGCTCGGTCGGACCCAGGTCGCTCGCCGTCACCGGACGGCTGGCCGACGGCTGGATACCGGGCAACGCGGCCGACTGGCAGAGCCCCCGGTACCAGGCGTCGCGACGGCGCGTCGACGAGGCCGCCGTCGCGGCCGGCCGGGACCCGGCGGACATCGCCACCGTCTTCAACCTCCCGGCCCGCATCACCGACCGGCCCGTCGACGCGCCCCGTGACGAGACCGGACGCTGGACGGGCGGTTCCGTCCGGCAGTGGATCGACGAACTGACCGAAGCCGTACTGGAGCACGGCGCCTCCGGCTTCGTCTTCTTCGCGGCGGGCGACCCGTCCCGTGCGAAGGGCCTGGAGCGCTGGACGGGGGAGATCGTCCCGGCCGTGCGCGAGGCAGTGGCCAAGGAACGGGGGTGACCGGCCCCCGCCCCACCGGAGACTCCCGCCCCGTTCCCCGTCCCCTCCCGCCGCCGCTCCTCTGCTCCCGCGCCCCGCGCGCCATTTGAGCCTCCCCCCACATCGAGTCCCTGCACCGCGCCCGCCGCGGCACGGCAGGCCAGTCCTGCCGTGCCCGCGGTGTGCGCCCGCACGCCCGTACGTCCCAGAAAGGGCCTTTGATGTCCAGAAGTCGAACAGGTCGGCGTTCCCTCGACCGGCTGCCCCTTCGCCCGGCCATCGCGCTGCTCGCGGTGGCGTTCACCGCAACCGCCTGTTCCGACGACGGCTCCGGGCCCTCCGGCGGCGCGGCGGCCGGCACCCCGCGCAACGGCGGCACGCTCGTCGTCGGCGCCGAGGCCGACCCCGCCTGCCTGGACCCGCAGCAGACCGGCCAGTTGGCCGCCGTGGACATCACCCGGTCGGTGGTCGACACCCTCACCGACCAGGATCCCAAGACCGGCAAGATCGTGCCGTGGCTCGCCAAGTCCTGGACGCAGGGCGCCGGAGGCCGCGACTTCACCTTCGTCCTGCGCGACGGCGTCACCTTCAGCGACGGCAAGCCCGTCGACGCGAACGCGGTGAAGCTGACCTTCGACAACCTGATCAAGCAGCCCGCCAACGGTGCCCCCGCCTACATCCGCGGCTACCAGGGCACCACCGTCAAGGACGCGCACACCTTCACGGTCAAGTTCGACGCCCCCAACGCCCAGTTCCTGCAAGCCACTTCGGGCGTCGGCCTGGGCATCCTGTCACCGGCCACCTTCGGGAAGTCCAACGCCGAGCGCTGCCGCGGCCAGTTCTACGGCTCCGGCCCCTACGTGCTGGACCACTACACCGCCAACCAGGAAGTCGTCCTGAAGCGGCGCGAGGACTACGCCTGGCCGTCCTCGCTCGACGACAACAAGGGGGCCGGCCGCCTCGACAAGGTGAAGTTCACCTTCGTCCCCGAGGCAGGCGCCCGTACCAGCGCCCTCCAGTCCGGTCAGGTGCAGGTCGCCAAGAGCGTCCAGCCCACCGACCAGGCGCAGTTCACCAGCAACGGCTTCCACCTGCTGTCCAAGCCCGCGCCCGGCCTGGTGCCCCCGCTGTCCCTGAACCACGTCGGCGCCCTCGCCGACGAGAAGGTGCGCAAGGCCCTGCTGGTCGGCATCGACCGCAAGCAGCTCGTCGACACCGTCTTCAACACCTCGTACAAGCCGGCCACCAGCGTCCTCGCCTCCACCACCCCCTACTACAGCGACGACAGCGACAAGCTCACCCACGACCCGGACGCCGCCGCGCGCCTGCTGGACGAGGCCGGCTGGAAGGAGGGCAAGAACGGCATCCGGGCCAAGAACGGCAAGCAGCTCACCCTGACCTGGCTGATCCCCGCGCCGCTGCCCCCCGTGGACGAGTACGTGCAGCAGCAGCTCCGCAAGCTCGGCGTGGACGTCAAGCTGAAGGCCGTCCAGCCCGCCGCCTACGTCGAGCAGCAGCAGAAGGGGCAGTTCGACATCACCGCGGTCGCCGTGACCCGCGCCGACCCGGACGTGCTGCGCAACATCTTCTACTCCAAGGGCTCCAACCTCTGGCACCTGCCGGCGAGCAAGCTCGACACGTACCTGGAGCAGGAGGCGTCCGCGCCCGACGACACCGCTCGCCGCGCGGCGGTGAAGAACGCCACCGACTGGATCCTCGACCACGCGGACACCGTCCCGCTGTACGAGGGCTCCCTCGTGCACGGCGTCTCCGACCGGGTGCACGGACTGACGCTGGACGCGTCGACCCGTCTGAACCTGCACGACGCATGGCTCGGATGAGCCAGGCGCCGTCCCCGCGCGCCGCCCGTACGGCGGCGCGCGGGGCGGCGACCGTCGCCCGCTACCTGGCGGGGCGGGTGCTGCGCGCGGTGTTCGTCGTGTGGGCGGCGTTCACCCTCGCCTTCGCCGCCCTGCGGCTGCTGCCCGGCGATCCCGTCGCGCTCATGCTCAGCGGGCGCGGCGGGTTCGACACCCTCGACCCGCGAGAGGTCGCCCGGGCGAAGGCCGAACTGGGGCTGGACCGGCCGCTGCCAGTGCAGTACGCCCACGCGCTGGTGGACGCCCTGCACGGCGACCTCGGCGCGTCGCTCCAGACCGGCCAGCCGGTCACCCGCATGATCACCGACGCGCTGCCGTCGACGCTCGCCCTGGGCGGGACCGCCCTGGTGCTCGCGCTGGCCGCGGGTTGCGCACTGGCGGTCGGCGCCCACCTCGCGGTCTCGCCGACGCTGCGGCAACTGCTGCGCTCCGTACCGTCGTTGGCCGTGTCCGTGCCGTCGTTCGCGGTCGGGCTGCTGTTGATCCAGCTCCTGTCGGTGCGGTGGCACGTGTTCCCGTCCCTGGGCGGAACGGGCGCGACCGGACTCGTCCTGCCCGCGTTCACCCTCGCGATCCCCGGCGCCGCCCTGGTGGCGCAGGTGCTCGGCAAGAGCCTGCACACGGTGCTGCGGGAGCCGTACGCCGACACGGTCCGCGCCACCGGCGCGGGCCGGGCCCGGCTGCTCCTCGGGCACGGGCTGCGCAACGCGGCCATCCCGGCGGTGACCGTGGTCGGCCTGCTGGTCGGTTACCTCATCGGTGGTGCGGTCGTCGTGGAGACGGTGTTCTCCCGTCCCGGCATGGGCCGCATCACGCAGGCCGCCGTCTCCACGCAGGACCTGCCGGTCGTGCAGGGGGTGGTCGTCCTGGCCTCGTTCGTCTTCGCCGTGGTCAACCTCGGCGTCGATTTGCTGTACCCGGTACTGGATCCGCGGATCCGGGCGAGCACAGGGGTGGTGACGGCGTGAGCGGGAGCGGTGCGCGGGCCGGTGCGTCGGCCGAGGCGAAGGCCGAGGCGGAAGCCGGTGCGGCGGCGCGGGCGGGCGAGGACGAGGACGGCGCTGAGCGCGGCGCGCGGTCGGATGACGGCGGGCTGTCCGCCGGGACCGGAGTGCCCGAGGGCGAAGCGCGTGACGACGGCGCGGTGCCGGAGGGCGGCGCGGCGGAGCGCGCTGTGCCGGACGACGGCTCCGCGGCGCACGGCGCCGTGACGAGCGGTGCGCGCTCCTGCGGCGCCGCGTCCGAGGGCCCCGTGCCGCACCGCCCGGGGGCCGTGTTGTCCGGGGCGGACGGTGGAGCCCCCGCCGGGACCGGCGCCGGCCCCGGCGAGGGCTCGCACTCCGGGTCGCGCCCCGACCTCGTGCGCGGGCGCCGGTGGCGGGCCGTGCGGGACGCCGCCCACCGGAACGTGCTGCGCTCGCCCGGCGCGGTCCTCTCCATCCTGGTGCTGCTGCTGGTGCTCGGGTGGGCGCTCGCACCCGAGTGGTTCACCCAGCAGAGCCCCACGACGGGGATACCGGCCGACCGGTTCCGCCCGCCGAGCGGGGCCCACCTCTTCGGCACTGACCAACTGGGCCGGGACGTGTACGCCCGGGTGGTGCACGGCGCCTCGCTGTCGCTGCGGGCCACGGTCGTGGCGATCGCCCTGGCACTGGTCATCGGCACCCTGCTGGGCCTGGCCTCCGGTTTCTTCGGCCGGTGGGCGGACGCGGTGATCATGCGGCTGGTCGAGGTGATGCTCTCCGTGCCACCGGTCCTGCTGTCGCTGACCATCGTCGCGGCCATCGGTTTCGGCACCGTCCAGGTGGCCGTCGCGGTCGGCGTCACGAGCGTCGCCGGCTTCGCCCGCGTGATGCGGGCGGAGGTGCTGCGGGTGCGCACGGCCGGGTACGTCGAGGCGACGATCCTGCTCGGGTCCCGGTGGTGGCGCGTGCTCTTCCGCTACGTCCTGCCCGCGGCCGTGGGGCCCGTACTGGCCCTCGCCGCACTGGACTTCGGTCTGGTCGTGCTGGCGATCGCCGGCCTCAGCTTCCTCGGCTACGGGGAACCGCCACCCGCGCCGGAGTGGGGCGCACTGGTCGCCGACGGCCGCAACTACCTCGCCACGGCCTGGTGGTTGACGACGTTGCCCAGCGTCGTCGTGAGCGTCGTGGTTCTCGCGGCGAACCGGCTGTCGAGGATTCTGGAGACCCGAGGAGAACGACGATGACCTCCGCCGCAGCCGGGACGACGCTCCCCGCAGCTGAGTCGCCGGGCACCCCCGTACTGCGGATCACGGGCCTGCGGGTCGACTACCGCACAACCGCCGGAACCCGGACCGCCGTCGACGGCCTCGACCTGGAGGCCGCACCGGGCCGGATCACGGCCGTGGTCGGCGAGTCCGGCTCCGGCAAGAGCACGACCGCGCACGCCGTGATCGGGCTCCTGCCGCCGGGCGGGCGGGTCGAGCGGGGCTCTGTCCGCCTGGAGGGCGAGGAACTGACCGGGCTGGGCGAACGCGCCTGGCGGGACGTACGGGGGCTGCGCATCGGCTTCGTGCCGCAGGACCCCGGCGTGTCGCTCGACCCGGTGAAGCCGGTCGGTCGCCAGGTCGCCGAGGTGTTGCGCGTCCACCACCTCGCCACCGGGCGGGGCGCCGCCGAGCGGGCGGTGGACCTGCTCGCCGCGGCGGGACTGCCCGACCCGGCACGACGGGCCCGCCAGTACCCGCACGAACTGTCGGGTGGCATGCGCCAGCGCGTGCTCATCGCGATGGCGACCGCTGCCGGACCCCGACTGCTCGTCGCCGACGAGCCCACCTCCGCCCTGGACGTGACCGTGCAGCGGCAGATCCTCGACCACCTGGAGAGACTGGCCGTCGACACCGGCACCGCCGTCCTGCTCATCACCCACGACCTGGGCGTGGTCGCCGACCGGGCCCAGCACGTCGTGGTGATGTCCCGGGCGCGGGTCGTGGAGTCGGGCCCGACCGGCGAGGTCTTGGCGGACCCACAACACCCGTACACCCGGCGGCTTTTGGCCGATGTCCCCCGTCTCGCACCCCGCGTCCGCAGGCCCGCGCACGCGACGGCGGCCGCCGGGGCGGCGACCGGGGCGGCGCGCGTGGCACGGTCCGGTTCGGAGGACGGGAAGTCCTCGGAGTCAGGGGCCGCGAGGACCGTAGGAGCCGTGAGGGCCTGGAGGCGGCCCGGCGGGGGAGAGGGGGCGAGTTCGGGGGCTGCCGCCGTGACGACGTCCGGCCAGGCACCCGGGCGTGCGGCACCAGCGGTCGCGGAGCCCGCTGCGTCGGCGTCGCCGGAGCCGGCGCCTGCGGCCACCGCGCCCCCCGCGCCGCCCGGCACGGAACCGGCGCCGTCCGGCACGGATCCGGCGGCGTCCGCCCCGTCTTCGGACGCGACGACCGCGGAGGCGGCTTCGCCCGGCCCGCCGGGTGGCTCAGCCCCCACGACGCCGACCGAGGGGGAAGGCGCTGCCGGTCCGGCTGGTGAGGGGGTCCTGGGCGCAGCCCATCCGGTGTCACGTCATCCCCGCGCGACATCGGGTGCTCCCCGTGCGACGGGCGAGTCGCGTCCAACTGCACCTCCTCGTACGCGAGTTCTCACCGACCCGGCCAGTGGTGCCCCGGACGCCGCCCCTGGTGGCGAAGCTCCGGACGGCCCCGCCCCCGGCGTCCTGCTGCGCGTCCGCGGGCTGACGCTTTCCTTCCCCCTTCGCGGACCGGGCCCCCGGCGTCGGCATCTCGCCGTCGACGACGTCAGTTTCGACGTTCCGCGCGGGCACACCCTCGGGCTCGTCGGGGAGTCCGGCTCCGGGAAGTCCACCACCGCCCGGCTCGTGCTGGGTCTGGAGCGCCCCGAGGCCGGCACCGTCGAACTGGACGGCGCGGACGTCACCGCCCTGCGCGGTGCTGCCCGGCGCCGACTGCACCGCCGCGTCCAACTCGTCCACCAGAACCCGTACGCCTCCCTCAACCCCCGTTTCACCGTCGAGGAACTCCTCACCGAACCCCTGCGCAACCACCGCGTCGGCGACCGTGCGCAGCGCGCCGCGGTGGTGCGGCGGCTGCTCGACGACGTCGCGCTGCCGTCCGACACCTTGGCCCGCAAGGCCGCCGAACTCTCCGGCGGCCAGCGCCAGCGCGTCGCCATCGCCCGCGCACTCGCCCTCGGCCCGGAACTGCTGGTCTGCGACGAACCGGTCTCCGCGCTCGACGTCACCGTTCAGGCCCGCATCCTGGAACTCCTGCTCGGGCTCCAGGAACGCCATCGCATCGCCTACCTGTTCATCTCCCACGACCTCGCCGTCGTCGGCCAGGTCAGCGACCGCATTGCAGTCCTGCGCGACGGACACCTGGTCGAGGAGAACACCGCCGACCGCGTCCTGCGCGCACCCCAACACCCGTACACCCGCGAACTGCTGGCGGCTGTACCCGGCCGGAACGCCCCGGACGGACCCGCAGGTCCCGGCAGCCCGGCCGGCCCGCGCACCCCGAACCACCGCGACCGTCCTACGGAGGACACCTCATGGAGCTAGGTCTCATCACCTTCGGCAGCCTGCTGCCCGACCCGGTCACGGGGAAGACCCTCACCCAGCGCGAACGGTTGCGGGACGTCGTCCGGGCGGCGGCCGAGGCCGAACGGCTCGGCTTCGCCTGGTACACCCTCGGTGAACACCACTTCGGCGACCGGGACGTCATCCCGTCCCCGGCCGTCGTCCTCGCCGCCGTCGCCGAACACACCTCCACCATCCGGCTGGCCACCGGTACCACCCTCGTCGCCAACCGCGACCCGGTACTCGTCGCCGAGGACTACGCGCTGCTCGACCTGCTCTCCGACGGACGCCTCGAGATGGTCTTCGGCGGCTCCTTCTTCCCCGAGCCGTACGCCGTCTTCGACCAGGCCCCGGAGTCCAAGGCCGCCCGCAAGCGGGAGAACACCGAACTGCTGCTGCGGCTGTGGACCGAGGAACGCGTCACCTGGCAGGGGCAGTTCCGCCCGCCCCTGGACAACGTGCTGGTGCAACCGCGCCCCCTCCAGTCCCGCCCGCCGTTCTGGATCAGCGGGGGAGTGGGGTCGGAGTCGGTCGCCCTGGCCGTCGAGCACGGGCTGCCCCTGGTCGTCGGGACGACGGCACGCCAGCCGGACGTCTTCGTCCCCGTCTTCGACTCCTACCGCGCCCTCTGGGCGGAACGGCGCACGGACCCGGTGGGCCGGCTGGGCGCCGCCAGCCACGTGTTCGTCGCCGCGACCTCGCAGGAGGCCCGTGCCCGCTGGGCCCCCTACATCGAGACCTACCTGACGGTGAAGAAGCCCGGCACCGTGGGCCCGCCGGTCCCGCCGGACTTCGACACGTACATCGGTCCCGGCGGCCCCGCGATCTGCGGCAGCCCCGCCGAAGTGGTCGACAGGCTCGGGCAGTTGCACGAGCTCTGGGGCCACGACCTGCACCTGCTCGCCATCGACGTCGGCGGCCTCCCCTACGCCGACGTCCAGGCCGCGACGGAACTCGTCGCCTCCGACGTCCTCCCGCAGGTGCGCGCCCTGGGGTCCGGCGACAAGGCGGTGGCCGGTGCTTGAGGACGACGTGCGCGAACTCGCCGTCGCCCGGACCCTCGGCGTGTTCACCACGCTGATGCCGGACGGCGGCCCGCAGACCAGCCTCGTGTGGCCGCACGCCGACCAGGAACACCTGCTCGTCGGAACCAACACCTCGCGGCAGAAGTACCGCAACGTCGTCGCCGATCCCCGCGTCAACATCCTGCTCCTCGACTCCGAGAACAGCCGCCGCTACATCGAGATCCGAGCCCACGTGGTGGACATCGAACCGGGCGAGGCCGCACTGCGGCTGGCCCGCACCACCTTCGGCAAGTGGACCGGCAGCGAGCGGGTGCGCGAGGCCGAGGGCGAACGCGTCCTGCTGCGGCTGAAGCCCGACCGCGTCCACCGCAAGGAGTGACACCGCGCCGACCGCACCGGCCCCCTGCGCCCACCGCCGGCCCCGCCTCGAAGGGAACCCCGCATGACCCCCTCCCCGTCCCCGTCGCCCGATCCGTCCCCCGCCCGGACCCCCGCACCGCCGTCGGGCGGCCCAGGTCCGATCACTGCGCCACCCGTGCCGCCGGCCCCCGTGGTCGACGCGGGATGGGTGCGCGCGCACCTCGGGCGGATCGTCCTCGCCGACGTCCGCTGGTACCTGGACGGCCGTGACGGACGCGCCGCCCACCAGGCCGGGCACCTGCCCGGCGCCGTGTGGGTGGACGTCGACACCGTCCTGTCCGCGCCTCCCAGCGCGACCGGCGGACGCCACCCGCTGCCCGACGAGGCGGAGTTCGCCCGGTCGCTCGGCGCGCTCGGCATCGGCGACGACACGACCGTCGTCGCCTACGACGACAGCGGCGGCGCCTACGCCGCCCGCCTGGTCTGGCTGCTGCGCCGCACCGGCGGCCGGGCCGCCCTGCTGGACGGCGGGGTCCAGGCGTGGGACGGCGACCTGGAGACCGGCCCAGTCGTCCCCGCGCCCGTGACCCGCACCCCGGTGACCTGGCCCAAGGAGTTCCTGCGCTCCGCCGACGAGGTGGCGGCGTCCCTCGCGACAGGTACCGCCGTCGTCCTGGACGCCCGTGCCGCCGACCGCTACTCGGGCGCTGCCGTGCTTCCCAGCGACGTGCGTTCCGGGCACGTGCCCGGCGCCCGCAGTGCCCCGTGGGCCGCCAACCTCACCGACGACGGCCGGTTCGCCCCCGCGCCACGACTGGCCGAGCGGTACGCGGCCCTCGGCGCCCTACCGGACGTTGACGTCGTCGTGTACTGCGGCAGCGGCGTCACCGCCTGCCACGACCTGCTGGCCCTGGAACTGGCGGGCCTGCCCACGGCGTCGCTCTACCCCGGCTCGTGGTCCGCGTGGTCGGCCGACACCTCGCGTGCCGTCGCGACGGGTGAGGAACCCGGGTAGGGCGGCGCCGGAGGACCTCACCAGCCGGTGCCCAGTCGCGCCATCGGCTCTATCAACTCCTTTTCCTCATAGGCCAGATGGGACAGCAGCGCGTCGGTGAGCAGGTCCACCGCCGCGCGCAGTCCCTCAGGACGGGCAGCGGGCCCGTCCTCGATCCACCCGACCAACTCCCGGTCGATGCGCTCGATCACCCCGTGGATGGCGTGGTGCTCCTCCGTCAGCCGGTCGAGCACCGGCGCCAACCGCGGGTCGCCGTGCCGCAGATGGGGGAAGAGATCCTCGTCCTCCCGCGTGTGGTGCACGGTCGTGATCCGGCAGTACGACGCGCAGTACGCGCCCAGGGTCCAGGAGTTCTGCCGCAGACTCAGCTCCCGCAACCCGGATCTCGCGTCCCCCGGTGCCAGGGCCTCGGCCAGCACCTCGTCGACGATCTCGCGCAACCGTGCCAGGTCCGCGCGCAGTTGGTCGTGGGAGGCGACCAGGTTGGCGGCCGATGCCCGCCGGGCCGGCGCGTAGCGCTGCCCCGAGTCCGGGGCGGGGCCGGTGGGCCGGTCCGTCTCCTCCCACAGTTGCTCGCCGCTCAGCCGTTCGGCGGGCGCGGGGGTCGGCGCGACGAGCGGGGGGAGCCCGTCGGCCGCGCCGCCCACCGCGTGCGTACGCCGCCGGGAGGCCGGCCGGGCGTCCGGCCTCGCGTGGAGCGTCGCGGTGCCCGACCGGTCGGCGCCGGGAGCCTCGGTCGAAGCGGGGGCGACGCTCCCGCGCGTCGCCCCCGCCGGGGCCACGCCCGCCGTGTCGTCCCCTTCTCCGTCCGCCGGCCGTGCGCGTGCCGCGGCGACGAGGGCACGGGTGGCCGGGGCGACCTCCTCGCCGAAGACCCGCAGCAGCTCCTCGTGCTGGGCGGGAAGCAGGTACGCGCTGGTGCCCGACTCCAGTGTCAGGATGGCCAGTTGCTCGGGCCAGTCGTGCGGACGGCCCCGGGGGAAGCCGTCCTGCGCGCCGGGTGAGAGGTTGTACAGCCTCCGCACGGCGGACGGAGCACGTCCGGCCGCCTCGGCCCCCTCGTCGACGAGGCGGTGCCCCGCCGCCAGCCGGGCCGGCGGCACGTGCGGCACGCTGGGCAGCCAGCCGTCCGCGACCTCGCCGGTCAGCCGCAGCATCCGGGGGCCCACCGCACCGATCCACACGGAGATGTCGTGCGCGGGGGAGGGCCCGGCGGCAGCCCCGTAGAGCCCGTAGTGCTTTCCGTCCGTGCGGACCCGGCCACGGGCGGACCACAGCGCGCGCAGCACCTGCACCGCCTCTCGGGTCGCGGTCAGTGCTTCGCCCGGACTGCGCCGGGGACCGCCTTCGGCGGCGATGTCGTCCCAGTACGCCCCGGCGCCCAGCCCCAACTCGACCCGCCCGCCGCTGAGCAGGTCCAGGCTCGCGGCGGCCCGGGCCAGGGCGGCGGGCGGGCGCAGCGGGAGGTTGGCGACGTTCGGGAAGACCCGGACGCGGGAGGTGGCGGTCGCGATGCTCGCCAGCACCGTCCAGGCGTCCAGGAATTCCGGGCGGTAGGGGTGGTCCGGCACGCTCACCAGGTCCAGCCCGGCTCGTTCCGCCGATCGGGCCGCCGCCACGGCGTCGTGCGGCCGGCCGGCCGAGGGCACCAGTACGGCGCCGAAGAGCAGGTCGTGTCCGTAGTCGGTCATGTGCGTGTCCCGTCTCAGCTCGCGGCGGGGCCGCTGGTCTCGGTCCGGGCTCCCGCCGGGGCCGTCTGCGGCCGGGCGCGCCACAGGCCGCCCGGTCCGGAGAGGGCGGCCAGCGTGGCCACGCCCAGGGCGATCGCGGACATCACGAACGCGGTGGTGTACCCGGACTCGGCCGGCAGACCGCTCCCGGCGAGCGTGTGGGAGGCCACGAGGGAGGCGGACACCTGGGCGCCCAGCGAACCGCCGATGGTCCGCATGATGGTGTTGATGCCGGTCGCCTCACCGGTCTGGCGGGGGTCGACGGCGGCGACGACGAGGTTGGCCAGCGCGGCGAAGGCGAAGCCCACGCCGATGCCGAGGATGCCCGAACCGACGTACAGCGCCCACTTGGTGTCGTGGGCCCCGGCGTACACGGCGAAGCCCACCACTCCGATCAGGCAGGCGAGGACGAGCGGCAGCTTGAAGCCGACGGCGGCGCCGATGCGGCCCGCGAGCGGACTGGCGACCAGCATGGTGGCGGCCATCGGCACCATGAAGAGCCCTGCCTCGGTGACCGAGGCGCCGAAGCCGTACCCGGCCCGCGGGGGTGTCTGCGCCAGCAGCGGCACCAGGGTGAACGCGCCGTACATTCCGAAGCCGATGATGAGCGCGGTGACGTGCGACGTCGCTACGGCCGGGCGGCGCAGCAGTTCGATGTCGACGAGGGGTTCCGCCAGCCGTCGCTCCACCACGACGAAGACCACGAGGAGCACAGCCGCCGCCGCGAACAGGCCGATCACACCGGCGGACGCCCAACCCCAGGACTTGCCCTCGCTGATGGCGATCAGCAGGGCGACGACGCCCGAGCTGAGCAGCACGACACCGGTCCAGTCGATGCGGCCCGGTGAACGGACGGGCGACTCCTCCACGAAGGCGACGACGGCCAGCACGCCGAGGACGATCACCACGAGGCCGAGCCAGAAGATCCAGTGCCAGTTGAGCGCGTCGACGATCGGGCCGGGAAGGACGAGCCCTACGCCGAAGCCGATCCCGAAGGTCGAGCTGATGAGTCCGATGGCCACGGGCACGCGCTCGCGCGGGAACTGGTCGCGCACGATCCCGAAGGCGAGCGGGAACGCCGCCGAGCCCACTCCCTGCACGGCGCGCGCGGCGATGAGCAGCCCGATGGAGTCCGACAGCGCCGCGAGCAGTGTCCCCGCGGCGAACACGGTCAGGCTCGCGACGAGCACGCGTTTCTTTCCGAACATGTCGCCGACCCGGCCGAGCAGGGCGGTGGCCACCGACGCCGACAGGAGGAACGCGCTGAGCACCCAGGACACCACTGTGGTGGTGACGTCGAATTCCCGCTGCAGGTCCGGGAGTGCGGGCACGACCATCGTCTGCATCAGCGAGAAGGAGAGCACGGCGACCAGCAGGGCGGTGAACGGGGCCGCGACGCCCCGGCGGGGTCCCGCGACCGCGGTCGGGGGCGGGGCGGGGGTGGTCGTCGGATCGGTCATGAGGGGGTTCCTCCGCTCCGTACGGGAATGCGGCGGCGTGGGCAGCGCGCCACGCGATCGCCGGGACACCAGAGATGATGTCGCCATGTAATGATTACAGCGCGACATCATTATGTCCAGGGCCTTTCTCGTGGTTATGCTGCGCTGCATGACCGACGCTCCCGACTGCGGCCCCGAGACCGTGAAGCCGGACTCCGAGATCCGCCCGCCGAGCCTGCTCGCCCTGCCGAGTTACCTGGTCAGCCACGTCGCCCGGCTCGGCCACGACGTACTGATCGCCGCGGTCGCGGACCACGGCCTGCGACTGCCGCACTTCGCCGCGCTCACGGCGCTCGCCGACTTCGGCCCCCTCCCGCAGCACGTCCTCGCCGACCGGCTCGCCCTCAACCGCAGCCACCTCGTCGGCTATCTCGACACCGTGGAGCAGCGGGGTCTGGTCCGGCGCACTCGCGACCCCGCCGACCGCCGACGCCAACTGGTCGAACTGACCGCCGAGGGGGAGAAACTGCAACGCCGCCTCCAGGCGGTGGCCGAGCGTTCGCAGGAGGAGTTCCTGCACGACCTCTCGCCGGCCGAGCGCGCGACGCTGATCACCCTGCTGCGCAAGGTCCTGGTCTCCGAGAACCAGCAGGCGCGGACGCACTGACCTCCGGAGGGCGCGAAGCGAGGCCACGGCCGAGGAGCCGTCCGACGCGCACATGCCCGCCTCCGGCCGAGCCGGCCGAACGCCGTGCGCGTGCGGTGCCGGACGCGTCGGCCGCCGGCCGGGCCGGTCACCGCAGCGCCCGTCGCACACCTCGAGGATCGCGACACGTTCTCGCAGCACGGCCTTCACAACCGCCCGCGAGAATCGGTGACGACCAGCCCCCGTTGCGAACGAGAGGCCGTTGACCGATGAGCAGTCAGACGAACTCCCTGGCCGGCAAAGTGGCCGTGGTCACGGGCGGTGCGGGAGGGATCGGCGTCGCCACCGTCGAGGCCCTGGCGGCCGCCGGTGCGGACGTCGTCCTCGCCGACGTCGCCGAGGAGCCGACCCGGGCCGCCGCCGCGGAACTCGCCGCCAAGGGGCTGTCGGTGGTCGGGCACACCGTCGACATCACGTCCGAGGACAGCGTCAGACGCCTGGTGGACTTCGCGGTGGACACCTTCGGCGGCATCGACGTCCTCGACAACAACGCGGCGCTGACCTCCGCGATCCGTCAGGACCACGACGTGGTGTCGATGTCCGTCGACCTGTGGGACCAGGTTCTCGCGGTCAACCTGCGGGGTCCGATGCTCCTGTGCAAGCACACCGTGCCGGTGATGATCGAGCGCGGCGGCGGCTCGATCATCAACATCACCAGTGGCCAGGGCCTGTCCGGGGACCGCGTGATGGTGGCCTACGGCAGCTCCAAGGGCGGGCTGATCGCGCTGACCCGCTTCGTGGCCGCCGCGTACGGCGCGGACGGTGTGCGCTGCAACGCGGTCGCTCCGGGACTGGTCCGCACACCGGCCCTGGAGGCGGACATGCCCGTGCCGGTGCAGCAGATGTTCCAGAGCGCGAACCTCATCCCCCGCCTCGGCACCCCTGACGACGTGGCCCAGTTGGTCACCTTCCTCGCCACCCCCGCGGCCTCCTTCATCACGGGCCAGGTGATTCCGGTGGACGGCGGCTTCCTCTCGCACCTGCCGACGCTGTCGCCCCTGCCGCCTCGCTGAGCGGCGCGCCGGGGCCGGCGCGCCCCCGCCCCATTCGGGCCCGTCCCGGCTCAGCTCGGCCAGGGACCGATGCCGGCTTCGATCGCCCGCTCCTCGGCCGGGCCCGCCCAGGCGTAGTACCCGTCGGGCCGAACCAGGACCGCCTCCCGGGTGTCCGGTCCGCCCTCCCGCACCGCGCGGTGGACGACGACCAGGCGCTTCTCGGCCCCGTCCGGGAGAGGAGCGGTCCGGCCGATCTTCCCCACGGTCTCGTCACCGGGTGCCCGGCCCGCGGTCCCGCCCGCCGCGCCGTCGGCGGGAAGGACCAGGACGAACCGCCCCTGGCGCAGCACCTCGTACAGCCGTCCGTCCGCCAGCTCCAGGTCCGGCACGCGTCTGCCCACCAGCCGGTGGGCACCGCGCGGAGCGGGATACGCGTAGCCGATCCCGGTGATCTCGCCCACCGCCTGCCGGGTCACCGGGCGCACGTGCGTGACGACCAGCTTCCGCACGGTGCGCAGCGCGACTTCGAGTGGATTGTGGGCCATGGCCAGCCGCAGGTTGAGGCCGCTGGTGCGCAGCACCGCACGGCCGATCGGATGGCGCTCGCTGTGGTAGGTGTCCAGGAGTGTGTCGGGAGCCCGGCCGTCGAGCACGGCGGCCAGCTTCCAGCCCAGATTCACGGAGTCCTGCAGACCGGTGTTCATCCCCTGGCCGCCCGCGGGCGAGTGCGTGTGAGCGGCGTCGCCGGCCAGCAGCACCCGCCCCTCCCGGTACCGCGGCACCTGGCGTTCGTCGCTGTGGAACCGCGAGATCCAGCGCGGGTCGTGCATCCCGAAGTCGGAGCCGAAGGCGCGCTCGATCAGCGAGCGCAGTTCCTCGAACTCGACCGGGGAGTCGTCGGGTTCGTCCCGGTGGGTCCGGTCCCAGCCGCCGACGCGCCAGTAGCCGTCGCCGAACGGGGCGATGAACCCGAAGGCGTCGCCGGTGCCGTGCACCCGCACCACCAGGCTGGGCTGCGCGGTGAACTTCACGTCGGCCAGCGCCACCGACCTGATCACCGCCTTGCCGGGGAAGGGGAGCCCCAGGGCCTCCCGCACGGCGCTGCGCGTCCCGTCCGCACCGACCACGTAGCGGGCCCGCAAGGTGCTCGCACCTTCCGCGTCGCGCACCGACACGTTGACGCCGTCCTCGTCCTGGTCGAGGCCGGTCACCTCGGTCCCGTACCGGAAGGCCGCGCCGTGCTCCAGGGCCCGGCGCAGCAGCAGCTTCTCCACTTCGTACTGCGGAGTGACCAGCAGGAAGGGGTAGCGGGAGGGCAATGAACCGATGTCGAACGGGATGGCCCCGAACAGTCGGAGTTCGCGGATGGTCTGACCGGTCGTCACCAATTCCTCGGCGACTCCGCGGGCGTCGAGGAGTTCGAGGGTGCGGGCGTGCACGCCGAAGGCGCGGGTCAGATTGCTGATGCCTTCCGCGCGCTTCTCGACGACGACCACGTCAACGCCGGCCGCCGCGAGGTCGCCGGCGAGCAACAGTCCGGTGGGGCCGGCTCCGGTGACGACGACGGAGTGCGGACCCGGGGACGCGCCGGGGTTGTCGTCGGCCAGGGCCCGAGCGGTGCTGGACATCCTCAACTCGCTTTCTGCGATGGGGAATTGAGCGTCGACACCATCGTGCACCCCGGGTGTGAAGCCGGTACTGCGGCAACATGTCGGCGCCGGCCCGCACCTCGCGCCGAGAGGTCCGGACGATCCCCGGAAGCCGGGGACGATAAACCCGGTGGCGTGCCGGAGGGCCGTGCCGAACCATGGATTCATGAAATTGCAATACGCCTTCATAAGCCCGCAACGATTTATTTATGGCCAAAATCTATGAATCGACGACCGGCAGACGATAAATTATTCGAGCGTGGGTTCGACGTCATGCTGATCGGATGAGTCGGGGTAGATCATGGCTACACATTCGCCGGCGGCGAAGTCGGGGAACCGCCCATCGATCGAGCTCGTCCCGCGGGGGCCGCAGGCGGTGCTGGAGGACCTGCCGGGGCCGGCGCGGACGGTGGCCGGGCCCGAGGGCGGCTGGCGGGTGCTCCTCGTGGAGAACGACCCCGCCGACGCCGAGTCCCTGGCCGGAGGGCTGCGCAGGCAGGGCCACGAGGTCATCCACGTTCCCCTGGGGCGCGCCGCACTGGAGGCGCACCAAGAGGTGGACCTGGTCCTCCTCGACCTCGAACTCCCGGATCTCGACGGGCTGGAGGTCTGTAAGAGCATCCGCGCCGTGAGCTGCGTACCCCTGATCTTCGTCACCGGCCGCAGTTCCGAACTCGACTGCGTGCTCGGGCTCCAGGCCGGGGCTGACGACTACCTCGTGAAGCCGTACGGATTCCGAGAACTGACAGCCCGTATGGAGGCCGTCATGCGCCGCATCCGGTCCGCGCGCACCGTCGAACGGGAAATCACCCACGGTCCGCTGCGCATCGATGTGAACGCGCGGGAAGTCAGCCTGGCGGGCCGCGGCGTGGAGCTGACGAAAAAGGAATTCGACGTCCTCTGCATTCTCGCCTCGCACCCCGACACCGTGATTCCCAGAAAGCGACTCCTGCAACAGGTGTGGGGCGATTCCTGGTCCAGGCGCACGGTCGACACCCACGTCAGCAGCCTCCGCACCAAGCTCGGCGACAGCGAGTGGATCATCACGGTCCGGGGTGTGGGCTTCAAGCTGGGAAACAGCCTGGCGGCGTAGTCTGTGGCCGGGACCACCTCGATGCCGCCCTGCGACTGCCCTGCGGGCTCGTCGCGCGATCTTGTCGAGGTGTCCTGGTCGTGCGCGACCGATGCGGCATCCCCGCCGGGCGGCAGGTGGCATCTCAGGTGCGGCACCAGAACAGGCCTGATGCGTTCTCAGTCGGCGAGACGAGCCGATCGCCCGCGTCATCTCCCCCACCCACGGTCGACCACGGTCCCGATGATCCGTTACCTGCGCGCTGCGGGCCCAGCGTCGCGTGCCATGCGCGTGGTGGTGCCCTGTTTCGAGGGCGGGCGAGCAGCTCCGGCCCATGGCGGGCACCGCCCGGTGCCTGTGGATCGTCTCCGAGGAGGTGACCGGCTTTACCTGGCCCGGATCGGTTGCGAACCGAACCCGACAACGACTCTGGCACCGCCCCGGCCGATGTCGCCCACCGCGGACCCGCAAGACCGGAAGCCTCCCCGCCTCAGCGGGCCCGGAGCGCTCTCACGCTACCGATCGTCCGTCGGCAGCCTCGCCTGGTCCTCGAAGGAGGCAGCTGCTGCGACGCCGGGCCCGGACCGGCGTCGCGAGACCGGTCCGTGCGGAAGAGTGCCCGAGAGCCGACGGTCACTTGGATTCCAGTCGCCCCAAGGGGTGGTCATCCGCGAGGACGGATCGGGCCTTCTCCCAGTCGGTCTCGTCGATGCCGGTGACGTACCTCAGATAGGCGAGAGTCACCTGCTGGACGAGAGCGACGCGGCGGGGATCCTCGTCGGTCGTCTCCGCCACTCGATAGCCGGAGATGCCGCCGAGGAGGTGCTCGCCGCCGAAGACGGTGAGCAGGCTCTTGCTGGCGCGGCTGAGGGTGTAGGGGTCGCTGGTCCAGGCCGGGCCTCGAGTAGAGAGCGGGAGGTCGTCCTTGTCCCCGGCGACTACCAGCCCGGGTGCGGTGATGTAGGAGAAGTCCTGGTCCCGCAGCCACGGGAGGTTCTCGTGGGCGAAGGGGGTCAGTTCGTCGCCGCCATTGCCCGCAGTCGCCAACTGGATGCTGGCCATGACCCGGGAGTCGGACAGGTCCTCGGCGATGCCGGTCTGTGGGTCCGTGACCCGCAGACTCACCAGGATGCCCGCGGTCTGCCCGCCGAAGGAGTGCCCAGCAGCGACGATCCGACCGTGGTCGACCCGGCCGGCCAGGCCAGGCACGGACGCCTCCAAAAACATGAGCTCGTCCAGGATGCGCCGCATGTCCTGCACGCGGTAACGCCACATCTGGGGGCGGCGGGGATCGTCCGCAGGCAGGGCCAGCCGCTTGGAGTCGAGGTGGGTGGCCTGCACGACGACGAAGCCGTGGGAGGCCCAGTGGTCGACCAGGGGTGCGTAGCCGTCGAGATCAGAGCCGAATCCGTGCGCGAACAGCACGATCGGCAGGTCGCTGCCGGTGACCGGGGCGGATACACGTACGTGCAGGTCCTCGCCGCGCTCCGGCGCGGCCAGCACGAGCGGCTTGACCGCTACGGTCGGGGTGGAGGCGGGGCCGGTGAGACCGGTCGTCTGGTACGTGGTCATGGGCGTGCTTCTTCCAGGTGTGGGGTGGTGCGTGCGGGTGGGTGGGTGGTGGTGCGTGCGGTGTATCAGGCGGTCCTGAGGCTGAGGATGCGTTCGGCATTGAGGTGACCGAGCTTCGCCCCGCCCTGCTCGTCCGGCGGAGCGCTGTCGGCGAAGGCGCGGGCGCCGCCGACGTCGGCGAAGGAACCGCGGGAGTCGACCCCACTGAGCCCAGGACTCTTTGTGTCGTCAGCGGCGGTGGGGGCGCGGTAGGGGGAGTGGGCGCCGAACATGACCCGGTCGGGCCCCAGCACGTCCACCGCCGCGGTCAGCATGCGGTGGCTGCCTCCGGATCGGGCGTGGGCAGCGTGGCGAAGGCCGCGAAACGGTTGGGGTGACGGCGCACAGCATCCGCGAGCACGTCGTTGGCCTCCCTGGCGAGCGGGACTGCCACCTCCGTGGGCAGGGGCTGCGTACCGGGGGTGGTGATGGAGAGGACCTCCATATCCACACCGCTGGCCCTCATCCGTGCCGGACGCTCCTCGCCGACGTCGAGCAGACGGAGGTTCAGCTCCACCTGGCTGCTCATCCTGTTGACGGTCTCGTCGCCGCCCCACTTGAGCAGGGTTTCGCGGAGTCCGGGGGGGGGGGGCGAAGCGTGCTCTTCGACGCCGATGACGCGCCGGATCGGGGTGATGTCCTCACACATGGGGTGCTCCATTTCGTTCGAGCCGTGACCTGTCGGTACGCACCGGCGGGAAATCCCCGGGGAAGCTGATGTCGGCTACGCTAAAACTTGACGTTGACGTCAAAGGCAAGCGGCAGTGACGCACGACACATGTGTGGGGAGACGGCGGTGCGTATCGGAGAACTCGCCAGGCGGACCGGAGTCAGCACTCGGGCTCTGCGGTACTACGAAGAGCAGAACCTTCTCGTCTCCGAGCGCAGCGACAGCGGCCAGCGGCACTACTCGGAAGCCGCGGTCGATCGAATCCGCGTGATCCTGGAGCTGTATGCCGCAGGTCTGTCCAGCAAGACCATCGCCGAGCTGACGCCCTGCGTCATCGACGGCAAGGCCACACCGGAGCTTCTCGACCGTCTGGCTGTGGAGCGCGATCGCCTGTACCAGCACATCGCCGACCTCGCTCGAACCGGGGAGCGGCTTGACTCGGTCATCGCTGGCGCCTCCGCGAACATGCACACCGGTGCTCTGTGCCGTCAGGGCGCAGACGCCGCGCCAACGCTCAGGACCGAGACGGCCTGACCCCGGCACGGAGGAGATCGGTGAGCAGGCAATCCTGCTGAGGAGAAGTGAGGATGGCCGACCCCGGTCGGTAGACGCGACGAGGCGGTTGTCATCGGTGATCCCCTCAAGCTGATGCGGCTTCTCGGGATCACCGCGCAGACCGCCATGGCGGTACCGCGTGCCCGGAGCGCACCGTGAGACTGACCATGCGGTGGGGCCAGCTCCCAGTCCAACTCCATTTGAAAGCCTGTGGCGGTGTAGCGGTGGGTCCGGCATCATCCCCGTGTGATGGTGATGCAACCCGTTCTGGAGATCTCTGCTGTCGACGACTTCGCGCTCTGGCCGGTGGGACGGCACGAGCCGTATGGCTACCTCGCGGTGAACGGGGATCTGACTCGGGCGGAGGTCGGCACCGCGGTCATGCAGATCGCCGACTGCAACGGCTTCGGGCCGATCGAGCTGTCAGTGGAGCAGGTGCGGACGCTCGTCGCAGGCGCCCAGCAGGATGTGCGGGACTTCCTCGGCCTTGCCGAAATCTGGGCTGAACAGCACCTGCCGGCCCAGGCTGCGGGCGTCGCTGCCACCCTGGCACGGGCGCTGGACCTGGCGCCTGCGTCATGAGCAGCTTCCTGACCCACCGAGCGCGGGTGCACGACGCCCGGCTTCCCCTCCATCGGCGGCACAGCGCGTTGCGCACCTGCCTCACTGTTTTTGCTCCTTACGGCTTGCGGGCCACATACCACCACCTCACGCTCAGCGCCGCGATCCCACGTCGGTTGGAGGCGGACCCGGACGCGCTGGCGAGGGCGGTGGAGGAACTGCACGAGGCCCGGGTGCTGTGGCTCGAGCGGGCCGACGAGTACGCGGCGCAGCGCCGGGCGGAGAAGCAGGCTGGGCGGCGGGCTGTACCGAACCCTCGACCGTGGTGGCTGTGGAACTGGTGGGAAAACCCTGACCGTGCCTGGTTCGAAGACCCGGTTCGCCACCCCTCGCTTCGACTGTCCGAGTACGTACGGCGGCAGAACGCGATTTTGGATGGTGCCGAGCTGCCCGGCTGCCCGGCTTGCGGGGATGAGGGACCACGAGAGCTGAGCTCGACCGGGCATGGTTGGGTCGAGCTGTGTCGTGGGTGTGCGCGGGTGCTTGCGCCATGTCCGTGCGGGCAGCGGCACCGGTTCGTACCGGAGACCCCGATCCGCTGGGTAGGAATCTGGCAACGGGCGCACATGAGCGATGACGGCACGCCGAACCCACATTGGCCTGCCGGTCACTGAGATTGACTCGGAGTGTCCCAAGGGCTGCCGAGGCGCGGTTGGTGCGGTACGGCCGTTGTGCGCGCTACCAAAGGGTGGTGGGCTGACTGCCGAACGGCAGTCGTTGCGTGGGGAGTACCCGGCGCCGGTGGCCCGGCCTCTGCTCGCCGCACCAGCACCCGTGACCAGCAACTCCGTTTCGTCAGGCTGCTTTTGTCGACGTTCCTCCGCGCGGGTCGGCGAGCTGCGCGACACGTCAGCCGCCTGCACTTCGAAGAGCGATGCGAACATGTTCAGGAGGCACTCGTTGGTCCCTCAACGGTTCGCATCTTTGGTCGGAACGATGTCCTGCCGGGTTGCTCATCTACGCGCTGACCTGTGCGGATGAGGATTTCCGGCACGCGCAGCGTCGGCATGCACGGCATCACATCCGGTCAATGAGTCCCTCAAGGTCCCGCTCGCCTTCGCGGGTCTGAACTCCTGCGGCGAGCTGCTTGTGGGCGAGTTCGACGAGATCTTCGCTGAACAGGGAGTAGAGCGAGGCGTTCTCGACGGCATACGCCTCCTGCGGGATGCCTGGTGACACGGTGTTGACCGTGGCCTTGATCGCCACGATGACCTCCGGCCGAACCCTGGCCATCCGTCGCGCATGGGAGTCGACGAAGGTGTCGAGCTCGTCGGCGGACAGCGCCCGGTTCACCAGGCCTTAGCGCTCAGCCAGTTCGGCCCCCACGAGTTGGCCGCCTATGAGCAACTCCAGCGCACGGGGCCGGCCCAGGAGGCGGGTCATGTTCGGGGTCTCGCCGGGCCCAGGGCCGCTTCGCGCAGTCACGCCCGTTCGGCCGTGGCGATCCCCATCGGCTCGCCACGATCCGTGCCAACTGCTGGCCGAGCAACTCGGCCTGCTCAGCCGGCGCCGCCCGATGGGCGGCGACCGCTCAAGTATTGGATCCACCCAACTCCCTCCCACCTGTGTGCACTTACCGCGCAGTGATCGGGTGGGGCCGGCCACCATTCGGGCCCCTCGGCACCCCGGCTGAGAACCGATGCAAACCAGCCCGGTGCCCGGCGATGCCGCGCCGCGCACATCGCCCTGACAGGGTTCGACAAGATCGCAGCCGCGGTCACCGGTGACTTCGGTCTTGCCAACCGTGCCGCCGGGAGGTGTGACGCCCCCGGGCGGGTGAGAGGGAATCGATTCTGTGGGCATTGCCGCGTTGCTTTGCGTCGCCCCGGCGGTCGGCGGGGGCAGCGTGATGCCGTCCCCGTACCCGTCCTTTGGAGGACCCGTACCTATGCGTATTCGTCACAGTGTCGCCGCCGCCCTGGGCGCGCTCGTCCTCGTCGTCACGCTGCCCGCATCGGCGCAGGCCGCCACCGGCCAGTTCCGCTACACCTACACCACCACCGAGGGCTACGAGGCCACAGGTTTCCTCAACGACCCGCCCAGTGGGCAGTGCATCAACCTGTACGGCGTCGGTTCCGAGGACCTGGCCCCCGCCCACTCGCCGAAGAACCGGACGGACGCCACCGCGACCGTCTTCCTCCACGCCGACTGCCAGGGCGAGAGCTACTTCACCCTGCGTCCCCACACCGGCGCAGGGTCCGAACGCCTGCACGTGCGCTCGGTCGTCTTCAGCTGACCCGCCCGCCACGGAATCCGTACCGGGCCGGCCCGACCCCGCGCCGCGCCCGGTGCGCCGCATGCGCCCACCGCCGGGCGGTGGGCGGTGGGCGGCCTGTTGAAGGGCATTCTGCTGCGGACATCCTCCCTTGCGGAGCAGTCGGCATGCAGGGTTACCGGCACGGTCGTCAGCATCCCGAGAAGCACGCTGCCGATCCGATCCGATCCGGTCCTGTCCTGTCCGGCCGTGTCGGGGTCTGGCCGGTCTGCTGGGCTCCGGAGGAGGAGTTGGCGGCCGTTTGGCAGGTCATGATCTGCGCCGCCGGGCGGTTCCCGGACCGCTTCGTCCCGACCGGTTCGACCTCGAACAGTCCATCCTCACCAAGCACATCGTGAGCATCTCGCACGAACGACTGCGAAGCGTCGGCGGGGCGCCATCGGGCCCTCGTGCGCGGCAGTGGTCAGCTTTGCTGACGGAAGTCCAGCATGCAGAAGACCTTGTCGTAGCGGTGTTCGCCGACGGCGACGAAGTCGGGCAGACGGCCGTATTCGGTGAAGCCCAGGGACCGATAGAGATGCAGGGCGTTGGTGTTGTCGCCACGGGCGTCCAGGGTGAGGACCTCGATACCCGCCTCCCGGGCGTCAGCGATCAAGGCAGCGGTCAGCGCCCGACCGACGCCACGGCCATGGGCAGCTCCAGCCACCGCGATCTTCTCCAGATCGGCGTGTGGCCGATGGGTCGGCCGGACGTAGCGGAGCCAGTACCCCAACCCGACGAGCCGACGGTCGAGGTAAGCGGTCCGCAGAGCCGCATCCCCGGCCTGCACGGCAGAGACGACGTGGTCGAGAAGTTCCGCCACCTCGTCCTGCGAGGGTGGTTCGACCCAGCCCAGCGCGGCACCTCCACTGACCAGCTCCGCCAGGATCTGGTGGGCCGACTCCGCAAACCGGCCCCCCAGCTCCGGATCGGCAGCCAGCTCCACGGCGTCGAGGATGGCGGGCTCAGGGGTCACACCGCTGGTCATGGCCGCGTTCATGACCCGCAGCCTAGACCAGCCCAGGACCCAACCGGAGGTGGTGTTTGGAGCCGGACGGGCTCGGTCGATGGGCTAGGTCGTTCCTTTCGGATCGCCTCGCCGACCAGATGAAGATTGCGGCGAGGTGGAGTCCGGCGAGGTAGATGGTGGCGGTCTTGTCGTAGCGGGTGGCCAGGCCGCGCCACTGTTTGAGCTTGTTGATGCAGCGTTCGACGGTGTTCCGCTGTTTGTAGGCCGTGCGGTCGAAGGCCGGCGGACGGCCGCCGAACCGGCCGAGCCGCGTGCGGTGGGCGGCCTGGTCGGCGGGCTGCGGGATCACCGCCCGGATCCCGCGCCGTCGCAGATGACGACTGATCGCCCGGGACGAATACGCCTTGTCGGCCAGGAGCATCTCCGGCGTGCCCCTGGGACGGCCGACCGGCCGAGGCACTCGTAACCGGGCCATGACCTGTTCCAACGCGGGTGCGTCACCGGCCTGGTCCCGCGTGAGCACGAAGGCCAGCGGTCGGCAGAGCCATCAGCCACCCGGAAGCAGCGGTCCCGCGCCGAGCGGCAACGGTTGAGGAGGACGGCCCGGGGCGGGTGCGGCCCGCATCCTCTGGTGGTCAGGTGCGCAGGGTCTGGGCGACGGTGACGGACAGCGGTGTGGCGGGTCGGCCCAAAAGGTTGCTCAGGTCGCTGGTCACGTGGGCCAGGGCGCCCTGGGAGATCTGTACGTCCGCGTCCACGATCAGGTCGACGGCGGCTTCGGGCAGGCCGGCCTGGTTCAGGATCTGCCTGTAGCGCTCTGCGGGGAGATCGGTGTAGCCGAGAGGCGTGCCGGATTGTGCCGCGGCCTCGGCTGCGAGCTCGGACAGCGTCCAGGCGGTGTCGCCGGTGAAGTCGTAGGTCTTCCCGGCCTGCTCGTCAAGGGTGAGGACGGCGGCTGCGGCTTCGGCGAGGTCGGCTCGGCTTGCGGAGGCGATCCGGCCGTCGCCGGCGCTGCCGGTGAGGGTGCCGCGCGCAATGGCAAGAGGAAGGGCGGCCGTGTGGTTCTCGGTGTACCAGCCGTTTCGCAGCACGACGGCGGGCAGGCCGGCGTCGGTGACGGCGCGCTCGGTGGCACGGTGTACTCGTGCCAGACCCATCGGGTTGGTGGGGGCCTGGGTGACCGAGGTGTAGGCGAAAAGGCTCACGCCGTGCTTGGACACAGCGTCGATCACCGCGCGGTGCTGGGCGACACGCGCAGCGTCCGGACCGGTGGAGGAGACCAGCAGGACCTTGTCGGCCCCCGCGAAAGCCGCGGGCAAGGTCTCGGGGTGGTCGTAGTCCGCAGTGCGGACTACGACGCCCAGGTCGGCGACAGCAGCCGCCTTGGCCGGGGTGCGAACGGCTGCGACGACCTGGCCGGCCGGCACACCGCGCAGGAGCAGGTGCTCGATGACCTGGCGGCCGAACTGGCCGGTGGCCCCGGTGACGACGATCATGAACGGGTTTCCTTCTTGCAGGAGCGGTTGAGGCGGATGCGACCACCAGGAACTGGAACTGCCGGCGTCGAACATGTGCCGACGCCCAGTGCGATGGTCGTGGTCGTCAGCCTGCCGCGCGCTGCCGGCCCCGGCCAGAGACCTTTCTTCCTGGTAACCGGAGTACCAGGCTGTTCCCGGCGTGTGCTGCGACCATGTATCCATGAGCGACTCCGGTGAGCTGGCCGCGGTCCTGCGGGTGTGGCGCGAGCGGCTGACCCCGCATCTGGCGGGCCTGCCGACGAACACGACCCGGCGCACCAAAGGGCTGCGACGCGAGGAGCTGGCCGTGCTGGCGGGTGTCTCCGTCGACTACATCGTGCGCCTGGAGCAGGGGCGGGCCTCGGCGCCCTCGGCACAGGTGTGCGCCGCGCTCGCCCGAGTGCTCCAGCTCAACGACACCGAACAGGAGCACCTGTTCCGTCTCGCCGGGCACGCCACCGGCAGCGGGCATGTCAGCCAGCTGGTGCCCGCGAGCATCCGCCGCCTGGTGGAACGCACCGGCGAACGGCCCGTGGCCGTCTTCGACGCGATGTGGAACCTCTTGCTGTGGAACCCTTTGTGGGCGGCGCTGGCGGGCGACCCCCTTCAGCTGAGGGAAGCCGACCGCAATCTGGTGTGGCTGCACTTCACCAGTACCTCGGACTGCCATATGTACGGCCCCGGCAGCACCGAGGCTCTCGACGCGTCGCTGGTCGCCGACTTGCGGCGCACCACGGGCCGCTACCCCGCGGACCCCCAGCCCCGGCAGCTCGCCGCGCGGCTGAACGAGACGAGCCCGCAGTTCAGGGAACTCTGGCAGCGCCACGAGATCGCCGAACACGGCCCGACCATCAAGAGGGTCGTCCACAGCGATGTCGGGATCCTCGAACTGGACTGTGACATCCTCACCACCCAGCGCCACGACCTGCGCATCGTGCTGTACACGGCCGAACCCGGCAGCGAATCAGACAGTCGACTCGCCCTGCTCGCCACCATCGGCGCTCAATACGTCAGGGACGCCACCAGGTCGTAACCGCAACGCCGGGAGACAGTCGAACGAGCGGCTCCGTCTCGTGCGCGGTGGTTACCGAGCGTGCTGCCTGTGGAGAAGGATGCGGTGCCGGAGGAGCGTGCAGTCCGCCCTGCGCTGCTTCCATCGCGGACGCCTTGGTCTGGCGCATGGTCGGGTGGTGCGCCGGCGCGCGGCGACCAGCAGGGGCCGCTTCTCCGACGGCAGGCCCCACGGCGGTCCCTTGCGGACCGCGTCCGCACCCGCCCCCGCGCGTCGCGGGAAGTGTCACCGGCTCTCCGAACTGCCGCGGGCGCAGCCCGGTGAACGGGGCGAGCAGGACGGCTCGGACGCCGTGATCACCTGTCACGGTGGGGTCGTTGCGAAAATCGACGGCATGGCACCATGACCGGCATGTCGGGTCAGGTCTGGGTGTCACTCATATCGTTGGGCGGCGTTGTCCTCGGCGGGTCGCTGTCCTACCTCGTCCAGCACAGAACGCAGCTCTCGGCGGAACGCGCTGAACAGCAACGACAGCAGCTCGCCCTGTCGGAGGCGCGGCGCGGGGAGCGGCTGGCGCTGCTGGAGCGGTTCGTCGAGGTGGGGGCCGAGGCAGAACGTTCCGCCTTGAGTCGGCCTTCCGAATGGGAGGACACGGACGCCTGGTTCCTCACGACCCGGGACGTCATGAACAGGCTGTGGGTCGCGGAGCGGCTCATCCGCATCCAGTTCCCTCTGCCGGTGCACGACGCGGCCCGCGCGTACTTCCTCGACCTCAACCGGACGGTGTGGGAAGGCTTGTCCGACGGTGAAAGCGTGCGGGACTACCTGGAGGACAACCGGCTGGCGTTCCTGGACGCGGCTCGCGCGGTCATGGGGTAGCGCACCGCCGCCCCCGTTGTCTTCTTCGCGGTCCTGCAAGGGGGCCGTCGGCCTTCCGGCCCGGCATGGCCTGGGGGTGGTGTCACCGGGGCCGGGGATGTTCGTCGGAGATGCTGATCAGAGGTCCGGCCACCGCATGGTGCGGCGCAATGCCGGACGGTCCGCGGGCGGCAGGCTGCCTGACGTGGATGCGCGAGCGCGGCACCCGAGCCGAGGCAGGCACCGCCAATGCCCGTGAAAGGGCGCGATGTTCGGGATCGAGGACGTGGGCGTGTTCCTCGGCCTCGACGTCGGCAACTCCGTCCATCGGCGCCCCCCGGTGACCGTGGCCCGGGACGCTGTTTGGAGTGGGGGACAAGAGGGTGCGGTAGGCGCGACCCGGTGCGTCTCTTCCGTGAAGGAAGCTTCACGCGCGTCGAGTTGGCGCATGCCTCAAGCTTTGTTCCCCGGGACAACCCCGGTGTATAGGCTGCCGCCATGGAGACCGAGATACCCACGGCCTGGCCGGTGCTTCGGCGGATGCCGGACCTCGCGGCACTCGACGGTCCGACCCGTGCCGCGGTTGTCGCGGCCGTCGACCGGCTGCGTGAGTCGCGTGATGTCTTCACCGACCGGTACCTGGCACTCGTACGTCTTCACGTGCCGAGCTACGCGGGGCTCTCGGACGGTGAACTCCGGTCCTCCGCGCGACGGTTCATGGACGTCATGCTGTCGGAACTCTCGTCGTTGCGCGTTCCGGACGCGGCGCTGCGGGAGATGCTCCGGGAGTACGCGCGCGAGAGGGCCGCGAGGGGGATCCCGCTCGACGATCTCGCACTCGGCTACAAACTCGGGTCCCGGGCCATGCTCTCGCTTCTGGACGAGGTGGCCGTCGACGTGGCGTTGCCTTCGGACTTCTTGCTCGCTGTACACGACAGCACCTGGGAGTTCGCGAACGAGGCGGCTGCCATTTTCGCCGGGGTCCAGCACGAACTGGCCCTGGAACGAGTGCACTTCGACGCGGAGCGCCGTTCGGCATTCGCCGCCGGCGTGCTCAGCGGGATCATTCCGGCGGAACGGATCAACCATGACGCCCAGGTCTTCGGGCTCACGCCCCAGTCGCACTACGTGGCACTGGCGGCACGGTTCGCGTCCGCCGACGAGGGCGACACGGTCCGCCGTGCGGTCGCCTCGGCGGTCGGTGTCCCGGCGGACCGGCTTCTGATCACCCGGGTCGGCGCGGTGATCGGTTTCATCGTGTCGAGAGTGCCCGAGTCCGTCGGCGACCACTTGGTGGCGGTCGGGCCGCCGCTTCCGCTCGATCAACTTGCCCACGGATTCGAGGAGGCGTTGCTGACGCTGGAGACCGCACGGCGTTTCGCCATGTCCGGCGTGGTCCGCCTCGTCGACCTGGGGCCCCGCCCGCTCGTGCTCTCCCAGACCCGTACGGCCGAGGGCCTGACCGCTCGCCACCTGGCGGCGCTCAAGACCGCCGGGCGTTCGAGCACGGAGATCGAGGGGACCACCCGGCTGTATCTCGAATGCGATCAGGACGTGGGCGAGGTCGCCCGGCGTCTGGCGGTGCACCCGAACACCGTCCGGTACCGGGTCAACCGTTTCCAGCAGCTCACCGCGTTGGACCTGCGCCGCACGGAGGACCTGGTGATCTCCTGGTGGCTGCTGAACCGGCGGCGTGAGTGAGGCTCCGGTGGGCGGGGCGGGGCACCGGAGAGCGGCGGTGCAGCCGCTCCCTCCCGGCTCCACCGCCGCATACGGCCCTTCCGTCCTACGGTCGGCTCACCCCTTGCTCGAACCGAGGGAGAGACCGGCGATGAACTGCTTCTGCAGCAGGATGTAGACCACCAATGTCGGGATCGCGGCGATCATCGCGCCGGCGGCGATGAGGTTCTGATTGCTCACGAACTGGCCCTGGAGGTTGGCCAGGGCGGAGGTGACCGGCCGCTTGTCCCCGGACGACATCAGTGTGATGGCCCAGAAGAAGTCGTTGTAGATCCAGGTTGTCAGCAGGGTCGCGAGCGCGGCGAGCGCGGGGCGGCACAACGGGATCGTCAGCTTCCAGAACCGCGTCCACAGGTTCGTTCCGTCCACCAGCGCGGCTTCGTACATCTCGGCGGGTACGGACCTCATGTAGTTGCTCAGCACGAAGATGCAGAAGCCGAGCTGGAACGCGACGTTGATGGTGATGATGCCGAAGGCGGAGTTGTACATCAGACCGCTGTCCGCGAGGAACGACGGCAGCGGGATCTTGAGGTACATCCGGAACAGCGGCGTGATGATCACCTGCTGCGGCAGGAGGTTGCCCGCGGTGAACAGGATGAGCAGGGTCACGTTCACCCGTACGTTCACACGGGTGAGGACGTAGGCGGCGCCGGACGCGAGGGCGAGTACGACGACGACCGCCGGCACCGTGATCACGACCGAGTTCCAGAAGAAGCGGCCCATGTCCGCCTGGGACCACGCGTTGCTGAAGTTGTCCAGGGTCAGGGTGTGCGGCAGGGAGACGTAACCGTCCCTGCTGGTCTCGGAGTTCGGGCGCAGGGCGATGTACAGCGCGAACAGGATCGGCAGGAGCCACAGCACGGAAGCGCTGATCAGGAAGGTCTGCGCGAGCACCTGTCCACGGGGGCGCGCCCCGTCCGCGACGCCGGTCGGTCGTGTGCCTGTCGGCACTCCGGTCGTGCTCACGGTGTGTCCTCCCCGCGGAAGGTCTGGCGGAGGAAAAGGGAGATGGGGACCAGGGAGATCAGCAGCAGTACGACACCGAGGGCGGAGCCGAAGCCGACCCGCTGGGTCTCGCCGACGATGTTGGCGGTCACCAGGACCGACAGCAGTTCGAGACCGTTGATGCCCTTGTTGGTGATGTAGACGAGGTCGAACGCCCGCAGCGACTCGATGACGGTGATGACCATGATGACGACGTTGATCGGCCTCATGACGGGGAAGATCACCCGCCAGAAGGTCTGCCAGGCGTTGGCTCCGTCGATCAGGGCGGCTTCCCGCAAGGTCGGGTCGATGGCCTTGAGTCCCGCCAGGTAGAGCACCATCACGTAGCCGGCCTGTCGCCAGGTGGCCTCCAGGAGAACGGCCCACAGGTTCAGGTGCGGGTTGCCCAGCCAGTCGATGGCGTTGCTGTCGCCGTTGCGTCCGAGGACGGTGTTGATGACGCCGAAGTCCTGGGAGTACATGAACTCCCACATGATGCCGACCAGGGCGAGCGAGAGCATGACGGGCAGGAACAGGATGCTCTGGTACATGCGGCTGCCGCGGATGCCCCGGTCGATGACCACCGCGAACAGCATGCCGAGCGGGGTGGCGATCGCGACGAAGACGGCGAGCCAGATCAGGTTGTGCTGGACCGCGGGCCAGAACTCCGGGTAGTTGGTGGCGGCCTGGTGGTAGTTCTGGACGCCGTTCACACAGCCGTTGTTCAGGATCGGCGGAAGGGTCGGGTCGCACGCCTTGGTGTGCAGGTCCCCGACGCCGTTCCAGCGCGTGAACGACAGCAGCACGGTGCCCAGCGCCGGGATCCAGACGAATGCCAGCGCGAGCAGCAGGGGAACGCCGAGGAGCAGGCCGGCGACCACGCGGTCGCCGGCCGTCAGGTGCCGGAGGCGCCTGCTCCGGCGGGCGGGCCGGGGCGCGGCCGGTGCGCCGGCCGGGGCGGGCGGCCGGCGGGATCGTGTTGCGGTGTTCATCCGGTGTAGATCGCCTTCGCCTGGGACTCCGCGCTCTTCTGGATGGCCGCGATGCCGCCGGTGCTCGGGTCGTCGATGAACTTCTGGATGAGGGAGATCATCGCGGTGGCCATCGCGGGGTCCGCGTCGCGGTCCATGAACTGCGCGACAGCCTTGCACTTGCCGATCTCGACGACCGACTTCTTCTGGATCGCGTTGTAGGTCGGGACCTGGAGGCCCTTGGCCAGCCCGACGTCCCACTGGTCGGTCCGCAGGTACTTGGCCTCGGCCGCCCCGGTGCCGATGTACTCCAGGAGCGCCTTCGCCGCGGCGGGGTTCTTCGCCTTCTTGCTCAGCATGAAGCCGTCGGTGGGCGCGTCCATGTAGTCCTGGCCCCACTTGGGGTTGATCGCGGGGAAGGGGAAGAAGTCGAGGTCGTCCAGGTCCGCCTTGTCGCTCACGAACTGCGCGGCCACCTGGTTGGTGCCCTGGAACATCATTCCGGCCTTCTTGGACTCCAGCGTCTTGGCGGCGTCCTGCCAGACGCGGCCGTTGGCACCGCTCTGGACGTACGGCATGAGCTCGGCCCAGTGCTGGAAGACCGTGTGGACTCCCTGGTCGGTCCACGGGATCTCGTGCTTCATCAGCTTCGTGTGGTAGTCGTAGCCGTTGATCCGCATGTTGAGGATGTCGAACGTGCCGAGGGCCGGCCAGCCGTCCTTGTCGCCGAACGCGATGGGGACGAGCCCGTCGCTCTTCATCTTCTTGCACAGGGCCACGTACGCGTCCCAGGTGGCCGGGACGGCGTAACCCTTCTTCGCGAAGAGGCTCTTGCTGTAGAAGACGACCCACGGATAGTTGTAGAGCGGCACCAGGTACTGGTGACCGTCCAGGCCCGTGGAGAGCTTCTTGGCGACGGCGCCGAAGTTCCCGCCGATCTTCTCCCACACGTCGTCGAGCGGCTCCGCCAGTCCCTGGGCGGCGAAGTACTGCATGCGGTAGCCGGCGAACCAGGTGAACAGGTCGTCCGGGGTGCCCTGCAGGTAGCTGGTGATGTTCTGCTGGAAGGTGTTGTGGTCAACGGTGTTGATCTTCACCTTCACCTTGGTGGACGCCGTCGCGGAGGAGGTGAGCGCGGCGAACGCCGACCGCGTGGCGGGGTCGGAGTAGTTCGAGCCGAACGTCACCGTGCTGCCCGCGACGGGTCCCGAGGCCGCGCTCGGCTTCGAGGAGTCCCCGTCGTCCCCGCAGGCGGAGAGGAGCCCGCCCGCAGCGACGGCCACTCCGGCCGCACCCGCGCCCCTGAGCAGGTCCCTGCGAGTGTGCCCCGAACCGCCCTTGGCCTGGCGCGGGTTGACGAGCGACATAGTGCCTCCACGACGTGATTGACGGGGCCGGACACGACAGCTGTCCGGGCCCGGCCGGAGTGGTCCTCGACGGATCCAGCTCCGGCGTAATTCCAACAGAAGTCACCAAGTTGCAACGCCGGTGACCGCAGGCGTAGTTCTACGCCCGGTCCGCGATGCCGTCTATGTTCCCGGCGACAAACAACGTTGGACTTCGCGTCGGCGCGACTCGTGGACGCGCGGTGTGACGCCGTCGCGCGCAGGGCCGCGATGTGCCGGTCAAGTCTGCTACCTGGTCCGGAAGTTGTCGTCGAGGCTCATTTCAAGGTCGCGCGCGGCCGCCGGGACGTCATGCCCGGAGGCCGGGGAGTTCATGGTTCCGGGCCCGATCGCGCCCTCGGCGGTCGGCCGTGCGACTTGGTTTTATGTTCATTCATGTGCGGAGCGTTGACACTCAAATGAACACGACATAACACTGTGCGCCACCCCCTTACGGGTGACGGGCCACTTGCCCACGACCGTGCCTCGGACCTACGACCGCGACACCACCCGCGTCCGGAGGCGGCGAGACCGCCCCGCCGGAAGCCCGGCAACCCCAGCGGCCCACGCCTGGAGTTGTGGGGGTGCGGCGGCCGGAACCAGCAGTGGAGCCGCCCCTGATCCAACACCGACGGCTACGCACACACCCGCACCGGCACTGGAGGAATGATGAGATCGCGATGGATGGTGGTGGGCCTGGCGGCCGCCGTCAGCGTCGGCCTGGCGGCCCCGCAGGCGACGACGCCGAAGGCCTTCGCCTCGGACAACGGAATCGCCGTCAACGCCCCCTTGATGGGATGGAGCGGCTGGGGCTTCCTGCAACGGGACCCCTCGGCGGCCAAGTTCAAGGCCCAGGTCGACGCTTTGGTGTCCACCGGGCTGAAGGACGCCGGCTACGTCTACGCCAACATGGACGACTTCTGGTACAAGTGCCCCGGCAGCCAGGGTCCCGACGTGGACGCCAACGGCCGCTGGGTGACCGACGGTTCCCTGTTCCCGGGCAGCGGCGGCAAGGACGGCATGGAAGTCCTCGCGGACTATGTGCACAGCAAGGGGCTGAAGTTCGGGCTGTACGTGACGCCCGGCATCTCGGCCCAGGCCGTGGCCAAGAAGACGAAGATCGCGGGCACGTCGTACACCGCGGACCAGATCGCGACGTCGAGCAGCGCCAGCAACTTCAACTGCAAGGGCATGCGCAACATCGACTTCGGCAAGCCCGGCGCGCAGGAGTTCATCGACTCCTGGGCCGACGAGTTCGCCGACTGGGGCGTGGACTACCTCAAGCTGGACGGGGTCGGCCCGTCGAAGACGGCCGACGTCACGGCCTGGTCCAAGGCGTTGCGGCAGACCGGCCGTCCGATCGCACTGAACCTGTCCGCCAGCCTGTCCGCCTCGAACGGCGCCACCTGGTCGTCCCTGGCCAACTCGTGGCGCATCGACGGCGACATCGGCGCCAGCCCCAAGGGGTACAGCTTCCCGCTCACCAGCTGGACCAACGTGTCCAAACGGTTCGACGACGCCGCCACGTACCAGCCGTACGCCGGCAAGGGAGGGTGGAACGACCTGGACTCCTTCGGTGTCGGCAACGGCGACGACGACGGCATCACCCCGCCGCAACGGCAGACGAACATGGCGCTGTGGGCGCTCGCCTCCTCCCAGTACATGCTCGGTGCCGACCTCGCCGACCTCGACCCGGGCGACAAGGCGCTGCTGACCAACAAGAGGCTCATAGCGATCGACCAGGACGGCATCCCGGCCTCCCGGGTGATCAAGGACGGTGACGAGCAGGTCTTCGCCAAGCGCGAGAAGAACGGGACCTGGTACATCGGCATGTTCAACACCGACACGTCGTCCAGCCACACCTTCAGCCTCCCCCTGGCCCAGCTCGGACTCAGCGGCTCCGCCAAGGTCACCGACATGATCAACAACGACAAGCCGCTCGGCACGATGAGCACCTACACCACCAGCGTGGCCGCAGGGGGAGTAGCCCTCGTCTCGGCGGTCCCGGTCTCCGGGACGGGCGGTACCGGAGCACTGGTCAGCGCCGACTCCGGCAAGTGCGTCGACACCGACGGCGGCAGCTCCTACCTCCAGGGCACCAAGGAGCAGATCTGGACCTGCAACGGCGGCCTCAACCAGCAGATCACCCCGACCTCCACCGGTGAGCTGCGCACGATGGGCGCCACCGAGTGCCTCGACGTCCACGAGAACGGGACCAGCCCGGGAACCGTGGTCTCGCAGTGGAACTGCCACGGGGGCACGTCCCAGAAGTGGACCGTGAAGAGCGACGGCACCATCGTCGCCCAGCACTCCGGTCTGTGCCTGGACGTGGTGGGCGGGAAGACCGCGAACGGCACCGGCCTGCAGTTGTGGACCTGCAACGGCGGCGCCAACCAGAAGTGGTCGTGGTCCTACAACTGACCCCGTCGCGTACCTGCTGACGTCGTCACTGCCCGTGCCCGCCGGCCGAGTCGGTCCGGCGGGCACGGGCAGCCCTCGTGCCCCGGCGCGAGCGCGGCCGGGAACACGCGTCAGACCTGGCCGCCGGGCCGGGCCGAGGTCACAGCCCGAGGAGCCTTTCGGCGTTGCGGTGGGCGATGTCCAGCTTGGCGTCGGCGGGCAGGTCGCAGTCCTCCAGGAATCCGCGGGCGCCGGCGTTGCCGACGAACGGATAGTCGACCGAGTAGATCATCCGGTCGGTACCCAGGACGTCGGTGCAGAAGCGCAGGTGCGGCGTCGTGAACATCCCGCTGGGGGTGTAGTAGACGTTCTGGCGGACGTAGTCGCCGATGGTGCGGTCGAGACCCGTGGCGCGCTGGGGGAGCGCCTCGTCGAGGCGGTCCAGGAACCAGGGGATCATCTCGCCCCAGTGCCCGAGGACGAACTGCAGGTCCGGGTAGCGGTCCAGTGCTCCGCCGAGTACGAGGTGGAGGAAGTGGATGCCCGATTCGTTGTGCCATCCCCATCCGGCGGTGGCGAACCGTGTGGCCACCACTGGATCGAGACCGGCCTCGTAGTTGGCCACGCTGGTGCCGCGGGTGGGCGGGGCCGGGTGGAGATAGACGGGAACCCGAAGATCGGCCGCCGCCTTGAGGATGGGGTCGAACCGCTCGGCGGACAGGAACTCGTCGTCCGTGCGGCCGTGGATGAGCGTGCCGACATGACCGAGTTCCTCGACGGCGCGCCGCAACTCGGCCGGCGCCTCCTCCGGTGCGGACGTGGGGAGCGAGGCGAACGCGGCGAACCGGTCGGGGTGGCGTTCGCGGGCCGCCGCCAGCCGGTCGTTGACTCGACGCACCAGTTCGGGTGCCACGTCGGCCGGCAGGAACTGCGTGGTGAGGTTGGACAGCACCTGCATGTCGATGCCGTGCTCGTCCATGTCGGCGATGCGCCCCTCGTCGAGGTCTTCCAGTTCCTCGGGCGTGGGGGAGTAGGGCAGCCCGCCGGCCGGCGAATAGGCCGACCCGAAGTGCGGGCTCACCTCGGCCGCCCGTCCCGCGGAGGCGCGGGCCACGGCGGTGTCGAGCGTGTGTTCCTCGATGGTGATCAGCTTCATGTCACTTCCGGGCATCGTGAGCGGTGGGAACGTGCTTCGTCATGCCCGCTTCGCCGAGCCAGGCGAACGCGGTCTCCAGGACGTCGCGTTCCAGATCGCTTCCCTTGGTCGCGAAGACGCGGCGGACCGGGAACCCGCTCCTGTCGAGCAGGTAGGCGAGTGCCCCGTACTCGCGGGGGTACCTGGCCACCACCTCGACGTCGATCTCGGGGATTCCGGCGGGGAAGGTGAAGCCGGCGAAGTCGTACACGCTCTTGCGGTCGGCGATCCGCCAGACGCCGTCCCGGCGTTCGAGCCGGTCGATGAACCTGTTGTGGCCGTTGCAGCCCAGGTGGAGGCTGCCGTTCTCCGCGACGATGACCGCGTTGGTCTCGCTGACGGCGCGGTTTCCGTCGGCCGAGAAAGTCACGAACGGAGCTGTGATGAGGTGCTTGGTGCGGAGGTCGGTGGTGGCCATGCCCGCGGAGGCGTCGACGAAGTCCGACGCCGGTCCCTCGAACCAGGTGATCTCGATGCGGGCGTCGGGGTGGAACAGTTCGCGGAGCCGGTCCCACCGCCCCTGGTCGCGGTGGATCCAGCCGGTCATGAGGTCGGCGATGTCCTGACGGTCCTGAAGACCTGTTGATGTCGGCATATATACATCCTCCGGCCTGTTCATCGTTCGGTCCAATGGTTAGATCTGATCCATTGTTCGTTCTGACCGATCGGAGCCCGCCCGTGGAACTACGTCACCTGCGCTATTTCGTGGCCGTCGCGGACGAGAGCCACTTCGGCCGCGCCGCGGCACGGCTGCACGTGACCCAGTCGACCCTGAGCGCCCAGGTGAAGGCCCTCGAACGTGAGGTGGGCGGCCCGGTCTTCGTCCGGACGAGCCGTCGCGTCGAACTGACCGAGGCGGGAGAACTCCTCCTCGTGGAGGCGCGCCGCACCCTTGCCCAGGCCGATCGGGCCCTCGACGTCGCCCGGCAGTCGGTCAGGGGAGAGATCGGGGCGGTGCGGATCGGGTTCTCCGGAATCGCCGTACTGGAGGGCATCCTGCCCACGGACCTGAGCCGCTTCCACGAGGCTCACCCCCGGGTGGAACTCCACGTGAGCGAACTCCCGCCCGCCGCCCAGGTGCAGGGCGTTCGCGACGGCACGCTCGACATCGCGTACTGCCCCGACAACGGGCTGGGCGACGTGGACGGCCTCGCGACGAGGCGCCGACGGCGGACGGCTCTGTCGATCGCCGTGCGCCGGGACCACCCGCTGGCCTCCGCCGCCTCGGTCGTCCCCGCCGACCTGGCGGGCGAGAACCTCGTCGTGTACGCCGCCGACCACGGTGACCGCAGTGTGCTCGACCGCTTCGAGGCAGGGCACGTCACCCATGAGGGGCGCGTCCATCTGGTGACCGGCACCCTCGGCGTGCTCGCGCTCGCGTCGGCCGGCGCGGGTGTGGCGGTGGTGCCGGGGGCCGCGGAGTGCATCGGGCTGCCGGGCATCGTCTACCGGCCGCTGCGCGACGCGGCGTTCGACGTGGAGGTGGTCACGCTCCACCGGGCCGACGAACTCGCCGGTCCGGTCCGCGCGTTCGTCGGATCCTGGGATCCGTCCGAAGCCGCTTGATCCGGACGGGGGACTGCCTCGGACCGTGGTTCAGGTGCGCGGAGCGCCCCGGTCCGGTGTGCTGAGGTAGGCGACGGCCATGTCGCTGAGTTCGTCCGCGTAGCGGCGTTGCGCGTCCTCGCCCGTCGCCGGGTCGGGGCGGACGGAATTGTGGAAACAGGCGCCTAGCAGGGCGCGGGCGGCGGTGTCCAGGGCTCTCTGCGGGTCGGAACGCCGGATGTCGTCCGCGTAGGGGGCGGCGGCTTCGAGCAGGAGCTGGTGGATCCGGGTGATGGTCCGGCCACCGCGGTCCAGGGGCTTGGCCCCGCGAGCCCGCAGGAGTTCGGGGAAGAGGCTGCCGCTGTCGGCGAAGGACTGCAGCAGGGCGTGCGCGTAGGCGTCCATGACGCCGGACAGCGACGGCTCCGCTTCGTCGAGCCGCTCGGCGACGTACTCCTCGCGCCGGTCCAGCATCCGCTCCGTGAGGGCGTACACCAGCTGCTCCTTGTCGTCGAAGCGCCGGTAGATGGTGCCCACCGAGACGCCGGCGCGCTCCGCGACACCGGTGATCGTCATCTCCTCCAGCCCGCCCGAAGAGGCGATCTCCTCGGCGGCGCGCAGCACGCGGGCCAGGGTCGCCGCACTGCGGGCCTGCTGGGGCTGCTTGTAGGGCGCCGGGTTGCCGTGCTGGTCGGTCATGCTCCGCATCGTATCGACGGGGGTACCGGCAGAAACGTTTGACAAGGTGTCCTCCTCCGTGCCTAACCTAGTGAAAGCGAATGTGAACTCACTTTCGCATACTACGGAGGTATGAGCATGACGGACAACCGGACGACCACGGCTGTGACGGTGACGCTGGAGTCGGGACCCGCCGGCTCCGGAAGCATCGACGACTTCGAGCTCTTCTACGCCCGCCGCGCGCTGGACCGCTTCAGGACGCGACTGGGCCGCCAGGGCCTGCTCGATCTGCTGGCCGCGGACATCGAGGAGGGCAACGCCTTCCTTCGGGAGTGCGCACGCACTTCCGGCGGTGCGTTCAACGGGGGCACGACCGTGCTCCGTGCGCGGGGACTGACGTCGGGCGAGTTCCTGGAGTGGATGGACGCGGCGTTCGCGGGCAAGGACGAGCGGCCGCTGCTGGCGGCCCACCCCGAGCACTACGCGATGGGTACCGACACCATCGGTGCGCGCGTGGTGGAGAACATCGGCCCCCACGTGTGCTCCTTCTACATGGGCGGCTGGGGAACGGACGCGATGGCCTGGGCCGCGGACGCGGCCGAACTCCTCCCGGAGTCGGAGTTTCCGCGGAAGATGTCGTCGAACCTGTTCCTGGAGGACGGCACCGTCGTCGGACGGGCCCTTATCCAGTTCGGCGACACGGCCGAGGGCTTCACCGCCAGCCTGACGGTCTACTTCCCCGTGTCCTGTCCGCAGGACGTCCTGGACCACCACCTTCGGCACTACGCCGTCGAATTCAGGAACTGGATCGTCGCCGCCGCGGCGGCCCGCGCCTGAGCGCGCGGGAGACGCCCGCCCCCGGCCCGGCGCAGCCGCCGCGGCCGCGACCGCCCGGCGTGTTCACCGGGCCACCGGCCGATCCCGGCCCCGCCCGACCCGGCGCGAACACGTCGGGCCGGCACCGGGCCCCCGCCCGTCGGCGGTGGGCCTTCCTCCCCTGCGCGACACATGGATGAAGGAACCCCCATGACCCGCTCCTCCGCGGCGCCCGGCATCGGGCGCAGGCTGACTCTGGTCGTCCTCGGGCTGGCGGCCCTGATCACGGCGATGCTCTGTGCCTTCGCGCTGCCCTCGCTCCACAGCGGTCCCCACGACGTCCCGATAGGCGCCACCGGGCCCCGGCAGGCCGTCGCGGAGCTGCAGAAGAAGCTGGACGGCCCGCAGTGGGACCTGCGGCTCTACGAGACGTCCGCCGCTGTGGAGTCGGCCGTCGGCGACGGAGACGTCGCGGGCGGTCTGGTCGTCGGCGCCCAGGGCGTCGACGTCTACACGGCCACGGCCGGAGGCCCGTCCGCCACCGGTGCGATCACCGCCCTCGGCGACGGCGTCGCGGCCCGGCACGGGACGAGGGCGACGGTCCACGACCTGGTGCCCTTCACCGAGGACGACCCGCGAGGAGCGGGACTGACCGCGGCGCTGATGCCCATGATCTTCGGTGGGATCTTTCCCGCCCTGATCCTCAGCAGCGTCTTCGCCGGTCACCGCGGGCTGCGGATCCGGGTGGCGGGAGCCCTTCTGTTCTCCGTCGTGGCGGGCGTGGCGATCGCCGCCGTTCTGCAGTTCGGCACGCACTCCGTCGACGGCACCTTCGTGCTCACGGCCCTTGGCGTCGTCCTCGGCCTGGCTGCCACGTCCACGCTCCTCCTGGGCCTGCAGGCTCGCCTCGGAGTCGCGGGATTCGCGCTCGGCAGCGCCCTCGTGATGCTGCTGGGCAACCCCCTCTCCGGTCTGGCCACCGGTCCGCACTGGCTGCCGGACGGATGGGCCACGGTCGGACAACTGCTGCCACCGGGAGCCTCGGGCAGCCTCCTTCGAGCCAACGCCTTCTTCGACGGATCGGGAGGCGGCCGGCCCGTCCTGGTCCTGGCGGTGTGGACGGTCGTCGGGATCGGCCTCGCGCTGCTCGCCGACCGGCGTGGCAGGCGTACGACGGGGGCCGCGTCCAAGGTGGTCGCGGCGTCCACCACCGCGGACATGGCGCCTTCCGGGGTCTCGACGTCCTGAGAGCGCGGGGCGCCCACGCGCCGGGGGCACCGGGGTCGCCCCGGTGCCCCCGGTCCGCGTCATCGGCCCGCGTCGCCGTCGCCCGGAGGCGCCGGCGGGGCCAGGAGGCTCTGGACCGCCGGTCCCACCATCCTGACCAGCGTCTCCCGCTCGGCGTCGGCGAGCGTCGGGACGCCGACGATGCCTCGGCCGACCATCAGTCCGACGAGCATCGAGGACACGAGACCCGCCCGCAGGGTCGCCTCCTCGACCGATCGGGACGTGACGGCGTTGACGACCATGCGCTCCTGGAGGAACTCGCGCAGCTGCTGGTTCGCCTGTTCGTTGGTGATGGCGCTCCGGAGCATGGCCATGAGCGGCTCGGACGTGCCGGCGTCCACCTCCCAGATCTCGATGAAGGCCCGCACCACACGCTCGCCCAGCAGGTCGTCCGTGCCCTCGAAGGCCGCGCTGAAGCGTGTGAAGGCGTCCGGCGGGACGGACATGACGGCAGCGAACAGCTCGTTCTTCGACCGGAAGAACTGCATCACCAGCGACGCGTCCACGCCGGCGTCCGCCGCGACCCCCCGGATCGTGGTGGCCGCGAAGCCGTCGGCTGCGAACCGGGCGCGGGCCGCGTCGAGGATCGCCCGTCGGGTCGTGCTGGTACCCGGTCGCCGTCCACGGCGCGCGGGGGCGGGCGGATTCGAGTGCGCGTTCATACCGCGAATTTACCTCGCCGACATTAATATCAACGGGGGTTGAGTTACGGGAGCCGCAGACGTACGGTCCCCCTACCGCCAGAGACTGTTGGTGCGCGGACGACGACACGCGAGGAATCACCATGAGCGATGACAAGAAGGTCTTCACACCGTCCCAGCCGCTGGAGCCGGGCCCCCGGTACGGAATCCTGAGCGGCTTCGAACCGGGAACGCGCACGCTGGAGGCGGGCTTCCAACTGGCCCCGCAGTTCTGTCCGGTGCCCGTCGACATCGTCTTCGAGAAGGACGTGGCCGTCACCTTGCGGGACGGCGTGACGATCTACGTCGACGTCTTCCGTCCCGCCGGGGCGGAGCGGGTCCCGGTCATCGTCGCGTGGAGCCCGTACGGGAAGGGCCAGGGCTCGTCCGCCAGCGTGATGGGCATCTTCGGCATGGTCGGCCTGGACAACGGCGCGGTCTCCGGCCTGGAGAAGTTCGAGGGCCCCGACCCGGCGTACTGGTGCGCCCAGGGCTACGCGATCTGCAACCCGGACATCCGCGGTGTGGGGGACTCGGAGGGCGACAGCGTCATCTGGGACCGGCAGGAGGGCCGGGACTGCTACGACCTGATCGAATGGCTGGGCGTCCAGGACTGGTGCACCGGCAAGGTCGCGATGAGCGGCACGTCCTACCTCGCGGTCTCGCAGTGGTTCACCGCCGCCGAACAACCTCCGCACCTGGTGGCGATCAACCCCTGGGAGGGCGTCAGCGACGTCTACCGCGACCTGGTCCTTCGCGGCGGCATGCCGGACACGGGCTTCGCCCGCCAGCTCCAGGACAACAGCTACTACGGTCACGGGCGACGGGAGGACATCCTCACCGAGGCGGAGCACCACCCGCTCATGGACGACCTGTGGGAGGAGAAGACCCCCGTCTTCGACCGCGTCACCGTGCCCGCCTACGTCGTGGCCAGCTACTCCAACACGCTGCACACCGCCGGCACCTTCCGCGCCTGGCGCCGGATCGCGTCCCAGGACAAGTGGCTGCGCGTTCACAACAGCCAGGAGTGGCCCGACTACTACGACGAGGACAACCGGGAAGACCTGCGCCGGTTCTTCGACCGCTACCTCAAGGACGAGGACAACGGCTGGGAGCAAACGCCGCGCGTGCGCTACTCCCTCCTCGACCTGCAGGGCGGCGACCAGGTGAACGTCCCGGCCGACCAGTTCCCCCCGGCGGACGTCACCTCGACGAAGTTCTACCTCGACGGCCGCACGAGGTCCCTGTCGACCGCGGCGCCCGCCGACGGCGCGACGGCGGGCTACACCGTGGGGGCCAACCCCGACGCCGTGTCGTTCGTGACCCGCTTCGACCGGGAGACCGTCCTGCTCGGATACCCGAAGGCGCACCTGTGGGTCGAGGCCCGGGGCTCGGACGACATGGACCTGTTCCTCCTCGTGCAGAAGCTCGACGCCCACGGCACGCCCCTGCAGCAGTTCACGGCGCGCAACCACGGCGCGATGGTCCAGGACGTCACGGAGCGGGGAGCCTCCATCCTCCGGTACAAGGGCTCCGACGGCCGGCTGCGCGTCTCCATGCGCCACTTGGACGAGAAACTGTCCGTGGACGACATCCCCGTCCACACCTTCGACCGGGTGGAAAAGCTCTCTCCCGGCGAGGTCGTCGACGTCGAGATCGACCTGCTCCCGATCGGGCTGGTCTTCCACCCGGGTGAGCAACTGCGCCTCGTCGTCAGCGGCCGGTCGCTCCTCGGCACGATGATGCCCGGGATCCGCGAGTACACCCCGGCCAACAGCGGGCAGCACGTCGTCCACACCGGCGGCGACCACGCGTCCTATCTGCAACTTCCCGTCAAGGCCGGCTGACCCTGCCGGTCGGCGGGGCAGCGGGCGAGGAGCCGGCCGGACACGTGTCCGGCCGTGCCGGCCGGCACCTCGGACGCCCGGCCCCGCCTCTCCTCGGCCACCGCGGGACCGACCGGCACGCTCCAGCCGTGTCCCGGCCCGCGGCGGAAACGCCCCGCCGGCCCGCCCGGTCGACGCCGGGACCTCACCGCCCTGATCGGGAAGGCCGAATCCCATGCTGCGCACCGGAAGATTCGCGGGGCCCGTCGCCGGTCTGCGGTACACGACCCCCAGCTGCTCGGGCTTCACGGGTGAGGACGGGTCCTTCACCTTCCGGGACGGTGAGGTGGTCGCCTTCTCCGTGGGCTCGGTCGTGTTCGGCGCCGCACGGGGCGCGCAGCGGATCACCGTCGCGAACCTCGTCGCCCGAGTGGACGGCGACCTCCACAGAGTGGCTGATCCGGAGCTGACGAACATCGCCCGGCTCCTGCAGACGCTCAACCGGAACGACGGCTGCGACGACGGGATCCGGCTGACGCGCCGGACGCACGACACGGTGGGGGATCGCACCGTCGACTTCCGGCAGGGCTTCCCCTGGCTTCCGGGCGCCCCGGACGACCCCGTCCAGGCGTTCGGAGAGGACCCGGTCGTCATGCGCCTGGTCCGTGACCTGAACCGGGCCGACAGCCGTTCCGGCGCAGCACGGCGCAGACTCGTCACGCCGGCCGCCGCCCGTAACGAGGTCCGCCGGAACATCCTCGGTGTCCGCCGGTTCCGGGACGTGAGGATCCCGCTGTACGACGGCTCGTTCGTGTACGCGGACGTCTTCCGCCCGGAGGGCGAGGAGCCGGTTCCGGTGGTGATGAGCCGGAGTCCCCGCGGCAGGGTGTCCCTCCGCCGCGGCGCCGGTGACGACTGGGACGCGGAACGCCACGAGGCCCTGGAGGACGGGTACTTCCTCGGTGATCCGGACGGTTGCGCGTACCGGAGCCACTTCGGCGTCGACCCGGCGTCGTGGGTCCCGCGCGGCTACGCCGTCGTCCTGGTCGACCGCCCCGCTGCTGCTGGACGGCGGGGCGCACCCGATGCCCCGGGGAGCGAAGAGGCCGGGGCGTACCGCGACGCGATCGAGTGGGCCGGCGTCCAGCCGTGGTCGAACGGAGCCGTCGGCCTCTGGGCGGGGTCGCACCACGCGGTGGGCCCGCACGCGCCGGCTCGCCCCCGCCCCGTCCACCTCAGGGCAATGATCGTCTTCGGTCCGGAGACCGACCCGCGGGAGGAGGCGGGCCACACCGGCGGGACCCCGGACCCGGGGCTCGGCGAGTGGTCCCGGCACGTGGCGCCGACGCGTACCGATCCCTCTCCCGAACCGGTGCCGGTGCCGGTACCGCTGTGGGCGGTCGCCTCGGCGTCCCGCCCCGGCGGCGTCCCTCAACCGGGCGGCACCGAGGCCTACGTCGACGCACCCACACCGCACAAGAAGCTCGACTTCTGGAACGACGACTGGCGCACGACACCCCACTCGGCGACGGCGGCCGACGACTACGCGGCCTTTCTCGACCACTGGCTGAAGGGGATCGACAACGGGATCATGGACAGGCCCCCGGTGCGCCTGGAGATACGTACGGGCGAAGGCACCTCCTACGTGCAGGAGGAGGACGAGTGGCCGATCGCACGCACGGAGTACCTCCGCTACCACCTGGACGCCCTGCCCTCCGACCCGGTCCACCCGACGCCCGGCAACGCTCTGCGCCTCACACGCTCGGTCCCCCGCGCCGGGCGGACTCTGAGCTGCCCGGCCGAGGAGCCTCCGGCCGGGCCTCAGGAGCAGGAGCCCCGGCGGCCCTCCGCGGCCGTCGCGGGGCGCGGACCCGGAGCCACGTTCGTCAGCGAACCGCTGACCGAGGACGTCGTGCTCGCCGGCCGCGGGAAGGCCCGGCTGTGGGTCTCCGGCACCAGCGACGACATGGACGTTCACGTCACGGTGCGTGTGCTCGACGAGCAGAACCGGGAGGTCGACTTCGGCGGGTCGCCGACCGTCTCCGGTGTCGTCCCCCAACCGTTGGCGGCGGGTTGGCTCAAGGTGCCGAACCCCGGTCCGGACCGCGAGCGTCCGACGGCGGTGGAGGTCGAGATCCCGCCGCACACCGGCCGGGTGCGGCGGGGGCAGCGCATCCGCGTCGACGTTCAGCCCCGCGCCGGAGGCAGAGCCGTGCCCGGAACGGCGCTCTCCGACGACCCGACGGGTGGCGCCGGCGCGCGGACCACGCTGCACACCGGCCCGGCTCACCCGAGCCATGTGTGCCTGCCCGTCGTACCGCCGCCGGAGGCGTGAACCGTCCCGTCCGTCCCGGACAGGACGGTGCCGCAACGGACCCGGCAAGTCCGCTTCTCTTGGACGGACATGTGAATACGCAATAGGTTGACCTGCATGTCACGCGCCCGCGAGGTCACGGATGGCCATGTCCCGCAAGAGATCGTCGAGGCCACCGTGCGGGCCGCGAGGGCACGCGGCCTTGCCCCCGCCGACGTGACGCTGCGGGACATCGCTCTGGAGGCCGGAGTGTCCCGGAGCACCCTGCTGCGTCGGCTCGGCGGCACCCGCATGGCCCTGGACGAGGCGCTGCGCGCCGCCGGGCTCGAATCGGGGGGACGCAAGCCGGTCAGGGAACGCGCCATCGAGGCAACGGGGCTTCTGATCAGTCAACAAGGCCTGGGAACAGTGACCTTCGAGCGGGTCGCGACGTGGGCCGGGTGTTCCGTCCCCAGCCTCTACGCGACGTTCGGCAGCCGCGACGAACTGCTGCGCACCGTGTTCGAGCGCTACAGCCCCATCGTCGACGTCGAGGCGTTCCTGGCCGCACCGCACCGAGACCTGGAGGACACGGTACGGGGGCACTACAAGCTCCTGGCCGAGGCGCTGAAGAGCGAGCCGCGGGTCTTTCCCGCGCTGCTGGCCGAGGTTTTCGCCCGGCCGGGCGACGCGAACGTGCAGACCGTCTTCGAGGCGCTCACGCCCCGTCTGCTGGCCGGCGTCGGGAGATGGCTCACGGCGGAGGTCGCCGCCGGCCGTATCCGTGACATGCCGCCGCTCCTGCTCACGCAGCAGATGGTCAGCCCCCTCTTCTTCCACTTCCTGCTGCGCCCCGTCACGGGACGGGTGACCTCGGCGGAACTGCCCACGGAGGACGAGGTCATCGACACGTTCACGCAGAACTTCCTGCGGATTGTCGCTCTGCCCTGAGCGACGACCCGGCTGCGTGGCCGGGCAGGCGCCGCCTTCACGACACGGGGGTGTCGGCCGCCGACCCGGTGCGGGCGCTCCGGCCCTGCTTCCGCGGCCGCCGGATTCAGGCGCACGCGGTGCCACCGCGACGACCGCAATGCCGTGGGCAACCCGGCTCACAGTCCTGGACGCGGTGCGCGACGGGCCGCGCGCCCGCGTTCAGGAACGACGGTCACGACGACGTCGAGCCTCGCGAAACGCCGGTCACCCGCCGGTACCCGTCATGGCTTTCCCGGCGGAGGCCGCGACCTGCCTGAGCCGGGCGACCCAGGACTCGATCAGCTCCGTCGACGCCGAGGCCGGCATGCCGGTGATCCGGATCGCCATCGCGGGCAGCTTCGGATCCGTGGGGACCGGGGCGACGATCGACGCCAGGTCGTAGCGCTCGCCCGGAAGCAGATCGGGGCAGAACACCTCGGTCAGTTCGGACGTCGCCTCCGCCACCGCGCGTTCGTGCCGCGGCAGGCGATCGGAGAGTTCGAACGCGGACAGGGCCTCCTGCTGGCGCCGCATCAGGTGGGGCTCGGCGGCGAGGAGGGAGTACCCGCACTCGCGCACCTTTTCCAGCCGGGCGCGGTAGACCGCACGGCGTTCGTCGCTGTCGTCCACGGCACGCCGCAGCCAGTCCTCGACGTCCTCCGGGTCCGAGTCCACCAGGAAGGCCGCCCCCAGCGGCGGGATGATCGGCTGCCGGTGCCCCAGGGGGAACGGCTCGGTGACGGAGCCTCCGTTCGCGGCCAGCACCTGCACCGCGTCGCCGCGGATCTTGACCAGGATGCCGCAGTTGACCGCGAGTTCGGCGCTGAGATCCTCGACCTGGGACCGGACCGTCTCGGCCAGTTGCGCGGCCTGGATCAGTTCGGGGTCCGGTGTGGCGAGCAGGGAGCCGGGAGAGAAGCGACCGTAGCCGCCCTGGAAGAACAGCAGCGGCAGCGTCGACCGTTCCACCGCGAGGTCGTGGACGCGGCCGAGGACGATGAAGTGGTCACCGGCCTCCCGCACCTCCTCGAAGGTGCACTCGACCCACGACACGGCGTCCTCCAGGACGGGCGAACCGAGCGGGCCGGGCCGCCAGCGCACACCCTCGAACTTGTCCTGTCCGCCGGTCGCGAAGCGCCGGCACAGCAGCTCCTGGTCGGCAGCCAGGACGTTGACGCAGAAGGAGCGGGCGGTCCTGATCCGCTGGAAGCTCCGGGAACTGACGGCCGGGAAGAACGCGACCATCGGTGGGTCCAGAGAGACCGAGGAGAACGTCCCGACGACCATGCCGACGGCGTCGCCGTCCTCGGCGACGGCGGTCACCACGGCCACTCCGGTCGGGTAGTGGCCCAGCGTTTCGCGGAACGACGCGGGGTCGATGGCCTCGGACATGAGACCTCCTTCAACTGTGTCTTGGTCTCGCGGGCGCCGGGTGAACCGGGGCGCCCGCGGGGTCATTTCGGTTGCGGGGTGCCGGATCGCGGACGCCACGGGCGCCCGCGTCCGGAGGTTCGGGCGGTGGGCGTCCTGCGCCATGCGGCGAGGCCGACGGCGGCGAGGAGGGCGGTGCCGTTGAAGAGGTCGGGGATCCAGACGGGGAGGCCGGCGAGTTGGAGGCCCTTGACTCCGACGGCGAGGGTGTAGGCGGCGAGGACGGTGCCCCAGATGTTGAAGCGGCCGCCTCTGAATTGTGTTGAGCCGAGGAAGACGGCGGCGATGACGGGGAGGAGGTAGCCGGGTCCCACGGTGGGGTCGCCGGTGGAGAGTTGTGAGGTGAGCAGGAGACCGGCGAGACCGGCGACCGCGCCCGACGTGACCAGCGCGAACAGGATGATCCGGCCGGGTCGTATGCCCACGAGGGTGGCGGCCTGGGCGTTGCCGCCGGTGGCGTGGATGTGCCGTCCGGTGGGGGTGTGTTCGAGGAGGTACCAGAGGAGGAGGGCGACGGCGAGGGTGATGTAGACGGGGTAGGTGATGCCGAGGAGCTGGCCGGTGCCCAACTTGCCGTAGGCGGTGGGGAGGTTGACGATCTGTTGGCTGTGGGAGATCCAGGCGGTGGTGGCGGCGAGGAGGGAGCTGATGGCGAGGGTGGCGATGAAGGAGGGGATGCGGGCGCGGGTGATCATGAGCCAGGAGAAGAGTCCGACGGCGGCTCCGGCGAGGAGTGCGAGGAGGATCGCGATCGGGACGGGGACGTGGCCGACGAGGAGTCGGGCGACGAGGATTGCTCCGAGGCCGACTTCGGCGCCGATGGCGAGGTCGATGACGCCGGCGGCGGTGGGGATGACGAGTCCGACGGCGACGAGGCAGGTGACGGCCTGGTCGGAGAGGAGGGAGCGCCAGGTGCCGGAGGTGAGGAAGGTGTCGGGGACCCAGAGGGCGAAGACGGCGGTCATGAGGGCGAGCAGGTAGAGCGCGGAGACGTTGCGGAAGGCCAGCGCCCGGCGCAGCCCGTCCGTCGGGAACCTCTTGCGCGCCGTGTCCCGCGACGGATCGCCCTCCACGACCCGCTCCGAGGGCACCGGGACGGCCCGTGCGAGCAGCTCGCTGCGGCGGGCCCGTCGATCCGCCCACGCGGTCGTGCTGTTGTTCCGGACCAGTCGGCGGAGAGCCTCCCGTCGGGACATCGGTGGCCTGCGCCATGCGGCGAGGCCGACGGCGGCGAGGAGTGCGGTGCCGTTGAAGAGGTCGGGGATCCAGACGGGGAGGCCGGCGAGTTGGAGGCCCTTGACTCCGACGGCGAGGGTGTAGGCGGCGAGGACGGTGCCCCAGATGTTGAAGCGGCCGCCTCTGAATTGTGTTGAGCCGAGGAAGACGGCGGCGATGACGGGGAGGAGGTAGCCGGGTCCCACGGTGGGGTCGCCGGTTGAGAGTTGTGAGGTGAGCAGGAGACCGGCGAGACCGGCGACCGCGCCCGAGGTCACCAGCGCACCGAGAACGACCCGGGAGACCCGGACACCGGCCAGCGCGGCGGCGTCGCTGTTGCCGCCCATGGCATCGGGTTTGCCGCCGGTGGCGTGGATGTGCCGTCCGGTGGGGGTGTGTTCGAGGAGGTACCAGAGGAGGAGGGCGACGGCGAGGGTGATGTAGACGGGGTAGGTGATGCCGAGGAGCTGGCCGGTGCCCAACTTGCCGTAGCCGGCGGGGAGGTTGACGATCTGTTGGCTGTGGGAGATCCAGGCGGTGGTGGCGGCGAGGAGGGAGCTGATGGCGAGGGTGGCGATGAAGGAGGGGATGCGGGCGCGGGTGATCATGAGCCAGGAGAAGAGTCCGACGGCGGCTCCGGCGAGGAGTGCGAGGAGGATCGCGATCGGGACGGGGACGTGGCCGACGAGGAGTCGGGCGACGAGGATCGCTCCGAGGCCGACTTCGGCGCCGATGGCGAGGTCGATGACGCCGGCGGCGGTGGGGATGACGAGTCCGACGGCGACGAGGCAGGTGACGGCCTGGTCGGAGAGGAGGGAGCGCCAGGTGCCGGAGGTGAGGAAGGTGTCGGGGACCCAGAGGGCGAAGACGGCGGTCATGAGGGCGAGCAGGTAGAGCGCGGAGACGTTGCGGAAGGCCAGCGCCCGGCGCAGCCCGTCCGTCGGGAACCTCTTGCGCGCCGTGTCCCGCGACGGGCCGGCCTCCACGACCCGCTCCGACGACGAGGCGGTCTCGGTCGTATTCATGGTTCTCACTCCGGGTCGCTCGTACCGCTGAGGCTGTCGGCGGTCCGCAGTCCCAACTCGTCGCGGATCAGCCGTTCTTCGGTCAGGTCGGCCCGCTGGACCTCGCTGACCACCCGTCCCTCCTTGAGGACCAGGACCCGGTCGCACAAGGTCACGAGTTCCTTCGTGTCCGAGGAGCACAGCAGAATGGCGGTCCCTTCGTCCCGCGCGGCAAGGACCAACTCGTAGATGGCGGCGATGGCGCCCACGTCGACCCCCTGGGTGGGCTCGTCGAGGAGCAGTACCCGTGGACGGACGCGCAGCCACTTGGCCAGGACGACCTTCTGCTGGTTGCCGCCGCTGAGCAGTTTCAGCGGCTTGTCGGGATCGGGCGGGCGCAGCCCGACGGTCTCGATCCACGACCGGACCTGCGCCCGCTCGGCCCGCCCGTCGAGGCGTCCGAGCAGCCGCCGCAACGGGCGCAGCAACGGCAGGGTCAGATTCTCCCGGACGTTCATGTCCATTACGACGCCGCTGCGGCGGCGGTCGGCGGGAACGTAGGCCATCCCGCTCTCGATCGCCGCCCGGACGTCGGAGGGGCCGAGTTCCCGGCCGCCCACCTCGATCCGGCCGCCGCTTCGGTGCAGCGCACCGAAGAGCAAGGGGGCGAGCCGGTCCCGTCCGGACCCCAGGATGCCGCTGACGCCGACGATCTCGCCCGCCCGCAGGTCCATCGAGAAGTCGCTTATCCCCGTGCCGCTCGCGTCGCGCACGGTCAGCACCGGCTCGCCGGGGACGTCCCGTGGCGCCACCGCCGCACCGGCGATCTCGCGCCCGGCGATGAGCGTCACGATCTTGTCGTGGTCGAGCTCGCTCGTGGCCTGCTCGGCGACCACGCGGCCGTCGCGCAACACCACCACGCGGTCGGCCAGTTCGAGGACCTCGTCGAGCCGGTGGGAGATGAAGACGACGCCGGCCCCGGAGGAGGCGACCCGGCGGATCGCTTCGAACAGCACCTGCACCTCGTCGCCGTGCAACGCCGTCGTGGGCTCGTCGAGCAGGAGCACGTTGTCCGGGCGCGTCCAGCCGTCCAGGGCGCGGGCGATCGCGACGATCGCCCGCTGCGCCGGCGACAGCTTCCCGACCGGGACCGTCACGTCCAGGTCGGCGCCGAACCGGGCGAGGAGCAGTTGCGCGTGGCGTCGCTCGGCGGCGTTGCGGACGGGGGCGAACCCTCGGCCGCGGGCCGAGCGGCCCAGGCCCAGGTTCTCCACCGTCGTCAGGATGTCGGCCAGCCCCAGGTCCTGGTGGATGAAGTGCAGGTTCTCGCGCGCGTCGGGCCCCGCGACCAGTTCGCCCCCGGTGTCCCGAACCTCGACGACGGTCCCGGGATCGGCTTGGTGCACCCCGGCGAGGATCTTGACCAGCGTCGACTTACCGGATCCGTTGTGCCCGAGCACGGCGACGACTTCGCCGGCCCGGACCTCCAACGACACGTCGTCGAGCGCCTTGAGGCCCGGGAACGTCTTCGACATGCCGCGGATCCGGAGGAGTGGCGCGGCCGTGCCGGTCACGAGGACACCTTCCACAACTGCGCGAACCGGTTCGCGTAGTCGGGGAAGGCCGACCAGCCGCGCGTCGGGTCGAAGGTGATGTCCTTCTGCTCCAGGAACTGCTCGGGCACCTCTCCGGCCTTCTCGCTCGCCGTCGGCTCATCGCCCTCGATCAGGCGTGCGGCCGCGTCCACGGCCGTCCACGTCGACACCGGGAAGTCGATGTTCAGGGCGGCCGTCAGCTTGCCGTCCTTGATGTCCTGGAGGTTGTTCGCGGTGGGCCCGAAGCCCAGGGTCGTGACGGACAGACCCGCGGCCTTCATCGCCGCCGGAAGGCCCGCGGCCGCCGAGAGGCTCACGAACACCGCGGACTTCGTGTCGGGGTGGGCCTGGAGGTCGGTGACCACGGTGCGCGGCGCGGTCGTTCCGATGGTGGCCACGTCGATGGGGACGACGCGCACCTTGCACGAAGGGCAGTTCTTCTTCATCTCGTCCTGGAAGGACTTCTGCACCGGGGCCGAGATGTCGAGGGCGGGCTCCGTGTAGAGCACCGTCTCGACGCCCGCGCCCTTCTTGGCGATCACCCAGTCGGCCATGAGCTTGCCGTTGCGTCGACTCAGGTCCTCACCCAGGTAGTTGAAGGTGATGCCGTACGGCGCCACGTCCTTGGCTATCTGCAGGGAGACCAGTTTGACGCCGCTCGCGGACAGCTTCTTCAGACCGTCGCCGAACAGGGCCGGATCGATCGCGCCGAGGATGACGGCGTCCGGCTTCAGCGCGTTCACGCTCGACGCGGCCGCCTGGGCCGTCTGCGCCGTCGAGCCGGCGTTCACCACCGTCGTCGTCCCGCCGATCGCCTGGACCGCCTGCTTCACGATGGAGCCCACCGCGGCGCAGATGGGTGTCGAGCACTGCAGGTAGGCGAACTTCTTGCCGGCCGGGAGCCGTTGCCCGAGGGCGTCGGTCACCGGGAAGTCGGTGGGCGGGACGGTGTAGTCGCTCAGGGCCGCCTTGGCCGCCGCGGTGTTCGCCGGCTGCTTGGCGGCGGAGCCGTCCGAGTCCGACGAGGAACCGCAGGCCGCGACCGACACGAGGGCGATCACCGAGGCGCAGGCCGCGGCAGCCTGTCCGGCGCGACCGGGGCGCGGGCGACGTACGCGCACGGCGCCGCGGGGACCGGGATCACTGAAATTGGCGAGCATCTTTGCACACTCCTGGTGATCTGCGGAGGAAGGACCTGATGCGAAGAAGGGGTTCGGTCCCGGGCTGCCGTCGCGCGTTCCGCGTGGTGCCCCATGAAGTAAATGGGCCGAACCAATAGGCCGAACCCTGCATCGTGGCGGTTTGTGTGTCAAGGGTTTTGCGGCCTGATGAAGTTCAGGTTCTACGACCTTCCGCCCGGTGCCATCGGGTTGAATGGTTAGGTCTGATAGGCGGGCCGAAGCAGTGGCCGTGTGTCCTGGGTGCCGGACCGCGCCCTGCGCTCTCCTGGTCGTGCGGCAGTGCTTCCTCCGCCGACGCCGGGCCGCTGCCGACGAGGGGCTGCGCGTCGGCCGACGGCCGCGTGGGACGACGAACGGGTCGCCCCCTACCGGGGACGGCCCGGCTCAGGCGGTGTGCCGGTGTGCTTCCCCGGCCTGCCGCGCGGCGGCGACGTCACCGGCGACGATGGCGGCCACCAGGTCGCTGTGAACCTTCAGGCGCTGCGCGAGGTACTCGCTGTCACGGGGCTGGGGGTTCACCAGTGACACGTGGTTGACGAACTCGTAGAGGCCGACGTAGGTGCCCCGGAGCACGGCGTTCGGGGAGATGGCCGCGATGCGCACGTGCAGGTCCCAGTTGAGGGAGACGAACTGGAAGACGTCGTCCAGGCTTCGCCGCATCGCGGTGATCAACGACTTCAACTCGCGCACGTCGGTGGCAGAGCGGTGCTCCGCCGCGTGTGCGGCGACGAGCGGTTCGAGCTGCTCCCGGACCTCGATGGCGCCGGCGACGGCCATGGGTTCGCCGCGCACGGTCAGCAGAGTGCGCCCGAGGCGCACCACGGGGTCGGTCGCCGCGACGAACAGTCCGCCGCCGGGGCCGGGCCGCAGGACGATCCGTCGGCGTTCCTGGAGCAGCCGCAGGGCCTCGTTGACCGTCGCCTTCGCCACCCCTGTCTGCTCACGCAGGTCGGCGCGGGTGCCGATGTGGTCCCCGGGCCGCAGTCCGCGCTTCTCGATGGCGTCCTCGACGAAGACGACGACTTCCTCGGCGCGCGTTCGATGGGCAGGCAGGACCATGGGCGAAGCGTAACGGATGGCCTTGACCGCTGGTCAGGGGCCGGAACGCGGGCTCGGACCGGCGGAGCTCGGGCGAGGCGATCGGCCGTCGGGCCGCACGACGGCGGCCCGCGCGCCGGCTTCGGCCGACCCGCCGCGATCGGCGAACCTCCCGCCCGGTCTGTCGACACTCTGCAACGGGAATCCCTCCTACCTCGCATATTTCGCCCGTGAATCCACAACGCGGCTCGCAAAGTGTTGACATTTATCGCCAGGTGCTCGGAGGATGAGGCGCGGTCCGCGGACCGTCGACACCTGAACGTCTGCAAGGGGATGGCTTCGTGATACTGGTGACTGCGGCCAACGGCAACCAGGGCAGGTACCTGGTTCCGCGACTTCTGGCCGATGGCCAGGCCGTCCGAGCGTGCGTGCGCTCCGAGGAATCGGCGCGGTCCCTCCGGTCCGCCGGTGTGACGGACGTGGTCGTCGGCGACGTCACCGAACCCGGCCTGCTGGCGCGGGCGATGCGAGGCGTGGACAAGGTCTACTACGTCGGGCCCACCCTGCATCCCCACGAGCGGGAGATGGGGTTCGCGGCGATCGACGCAGCGCGTGAGGCCGGGGTGGAGCACTTCGTCTTCAGCTCTGTGCTCCACGCGATCCTCACCGACCTCGTACAGCACGAGATCAAGCGCGACCTGGAGGAGTATCTGCTCTCCTCCGGCCTGGAGTTCACGATTCTCCAGCCGGCCAACTACATGCTGCGCCACCGGCTCAAGGCGCCTGTCGAACAGGGCGTCTTCCTGCTCTCCTGGGCGCTCGACAGGTACCAGTCGATGGTGGATCTGCCGGATGTGGCCGAGGCGGCCGCCACGGTCCTCCGGGACCGCGAGCGGCACACGGGAGCGACCTACGAACTCGTCGCTCCCGGCCGCTACACCGCGCACGACCTGGCGAGGGTCGTTTCCGAGGTGCTCGGTCGCGAGGTGGCCGCCCGGCACATCGACGCCGACACGTTCACCGCGGCGTCCCACGGTGCCGACCACGAGCGGCTGTTTCCGTACCACACCCGTGCGGCGCGGGCCATCAGCAAGCGCTACAGCAGCCACGACTTCGTCGGCAATCCCAACGTGCTCACGTGGCTGCTCGGTCGAGAGCCCACCGGTTTCCGGGAGTTCGTGCGGCGAGAGCTCGCGGATCTCCCGCGCTGACGGAGCGTGCACCCGGAGCGGAACCGGGCGGACCCACCGCGCCGGGGGCACTGCCGACGTGTGGCCGCAGCGGGGCCGCGGGAGCCACAGCGGGCTCCCGCGGCCCCGCTGTCGGTGTGCCCGTGAGGGCCGGCGGCGAGGGCCGTCCCACCCGCGGGGCACGGAACACCTCCCCGCGCCCGCACTCACGGAGAGCCGGCGGCGTCGGGGCCGCCGCGGAACGTGTCGAGCACGCGCTGCGCGGCGGTCGTGGCCGTCAACAGGCCGTCCCTCACCTGCTGTTCCAACGCGGGCACGAGAGCACGGACGGCCGGGTCGCGGTGCAGGCGCCCCAGCAGTTCCTCGTGGACCAAGTTCCAGGTCCAGTCCACCTGTTGCTCGCGGCGCCGGGCGGCGAGTCCGCCGGTCGACTCCAGCAGGACGCGGTGCTGATCGAGACGCTCCCACACCGTGTCGAGGCCGGTGGACTCCCGGGCACTGCAGGTGAGCACCGGCGGCGCCCAGACGGCATCCCTGCCGTGCATCAGCCGCAGAGCGCCCGCCAGTTCACGCGCGGCGGCCCCGGCGTCGCGTACGTGCGGTCCGTCCGCCTTGTTGACGGCGATGACGTCGGCCAGTTCCAGGACGCCCTTCTTGATGCCCTGCAACTGGTCCCCGGTGCGGGCCAGCGCGAGCAGCAGGAAGGAGTCGACCATGTTCGCCACGGCCGTCTCGGACTGGCCCACACCGACGGTTTCGACGAGGACCACGTCGTGACCTGCCGCCTCCATCACGATGATCGCCTCCCGGGTGGCCCTCGCGACCCCTCCGAGGGTGCCGGTGGAAGGAGAGGGGCGCACGAACGCCGCCGGATCGGCGGCGAGCCGGGCCATCCGGGTTCTGTCCCCGAGGATGGAACCGCCGGTCCGGCTGGAGGAGGGATCGACGGCGAGGACGGCCACCCGGTGCCCGCGCCCGGTGAGCATCGAGCCGAAGGCGTCGATGAACGTCGACTTGCCCACCCCCGGCACGCCGCTGATCCCGATCCGCCGGGCCCCGCCGCTGTACGGCAGCAGAGCGGTCAGCAACCGCTGCGCCGCCGCCCGGTGCTGCGGCCGGGCGGACTCGACGAGGGTGACGGCGCGGGCGACGGCGGACCGGTTGCCGGCGACGACCTCGCCGGCACAGTCTTCCGGGTCGATCACCACGGCTTCCCCGCCCTCACAGGTCCGTGTGGCCGAGCGCGGCCGCGAGGCGCGCCAGGAGGTCGTCGGCCGCGTCGGGAATCACCGTTCCCGGGGGGAACACGGCCGCGGCGCCCATATCCAGCAGCACGGGAACGTCCTGAGGGGGGATCACCCCGCCGACGACGACCATGATGTCCGCGCGGCCCTGCGCGGCGAGCTCGTCGCGCAGCGCCGGGACGAGGGCGAGGTGACCGGCGGCCAGCGACGACACCCCGACCACGTGCACGTCCGCCTCGACGGCCTGCCGCGCCACCTCCGCCGGCGTCTGGAACAGGGGGCCGACATCGACGTCGAAGCCGAGGTCGGCGAACGCGGTCGCGATCACCTTCTGACCCCGGTCGTGGCCGTCCTGACCCATCTTCGCGACCAGGATGCGCGGCCGTCGGCCCTCGGCCTCGGCGAAGTCGGCCACGAGCGCTCGGGTGCGCTCCACGGCCGCGGACCCGCCCGCCTCGTTGTGGTAGACCCCGCTGATCGTCCGGATCTGGCCGGAGTGGCGGCCGTAGACCCTCTCCAGCGCGTCGGAGATCTCCCCGACGGTGGCCTTGGCCCGTGCGGCGGCCACCGCGTGTTCGAGGAGGTTGCCATCGGCTCCGGCGGCCCGGGTGAGCGCCTCCAGCGCGTTGCGGCACGCCTCCTCGTCCCGCTCGGCACGCAGTCGCCGCAGCTTCTCGATCTGCCGGGCGCGCGTCGAGGAGTTGTCGACCGCGCGTACGTCGATCCGCTCGTCGGTCTCCACCCGGTACTTGTTGACGCCGATGACCGGCTGGCGTCCCGAGTCGATGCGGGCCTGGGTGCGGGCCGCCGCCTCCTCGATGCGCAGCTTCGGTATCCCGAGCTCGATCGCCCTGGCCATGCCGCCCGCCCGCTCGACCTCCTGGATGTGCCCCCAGGCGCGGCGGGCCAGCTCGTACGTCAGTCTCTCCACGTAGGCGCTGCCTCCCCAGGGGTCGATCACCCGGGTGGTGCCGGACTCCTGCTGGATGAGGAGCTGGGTGTTGCGGGCGATGCGTGCCGAGAAGTCGGTGGGCAGCGCGAGCGCCTCGTCGAGCGCGTTCGTGTGCAGGGACTGGGTGTGGCCCTGCGTCGCGGCCATGGCCTCCACACAGGTACGGGTGACGTTGTTGAACACGTCCTGCGCGGTGAGCGACCAGCCCGACGTCTGCGCGTGGGTGCGCAGGGAAAGGGACTTGGCGTTCTTCGGATCGAACGGCCGAACCAGTTTGGCCCACAGCAACCGGGCCGCGCGCAACTTCGCGATCTCCATGAAGAAGTTCATGCCGACCGCCCAGAAGAAGGACAGACGGGGTGCGAACGTGTCCACGTCCAGACCGGCGGCCATCCCCGCCCGCAGGTACTCGACACCGTCCGCGAGGGTGTACGCCAGCTCCAGGTCGGCCGTGGCTCCGGCCTCGTGGATGTGGTAGCCGGAGATGGAGATCGAGTTGTACCGGGGCATCCGCCGCGAGGTGTACGCGAAGATGTCGGAGATGATCCGCATCGACGGTTCGGGCGGATAGATGTAGGTGTTGCGGACCATGAACTCCTTGAGGATGTCGTTCTGGACGGTCCCGGCCAGTTTCTCCGGGGGCACCCCCTGCTCCTCGGCCGCCACGATGTACAGCGCCAGCACGGGCAGCACCGCGCCGTTCATCGTCATCGACACGGTCATCCTGTCCAGCGGGATCCCGTCGAAGAGCCGGCGCATGTCGTAGATCGAGTCGATCGCGACACCGGCCATGCCGACGTCACCGGTCACCCGTGGGTGGTCGCTGTCGTAACCGCGGTGGGTGGGCAGGTCGAAGGCGACGGACAGGCCCTTCTGGCCGGCCGCGAGGTTGCGCCGGTAGAAGGCGTTGGACTCCTCGGCCGTGGAGAACCCCGCGTACTGACGGATCGTCCAGGGCTGGTTGACGTACATCGTCGGGTACGGGCCGCGCAGGAAGGGGGCGATCCCGGGGCGGGTCTCCAGGAAGTCCAGGCCCTCCAGGTCCTGCCCGGTGTACAGCGGTTTGACGGTGATGCCCTCCGGCGTCTCCCAGAGCGAGTCGCCGCCGCCGGTGGCCTTGTCGAACGCGGCGCGCCAGGCGCCGTCGTCGGCGTCGGCCGTCGGCGTGCCGAGGTCGACAGTGGTGAAGTCGGGGATCGGGGGGACAGCCATCAGGACACTCCCAGGCGGTCGAGGGCGGCGGAGAGCGACGCGACGGCGTCGCTGCCCGTGAAGAGACAGGTGTCGACACCGGCGTACGCGCCGGGGCCGCCGGCCAGGTAGACGTGCTCGGCGCCCGCCGAGCGGAGGGCCGCGGCGTGGGCCTCGGCCTCCTCGGCGTAGTTCCTGTCGTCGGAGCAGAGACAGACGTGCCGCGTGCCGCTCGCAGCGAAGTCGCCGTCCGTGACCGGTTCTATTCCGCCCGCCCGGAAGAGATTCGCCGCGAAGGCGAGCCGGGCGGTGTGCGCGGCGGCGGGGCCGAGGGCGGCGAGATAGACGCGCGGCCGGGCGCCGGTGGCGGCGAGGTGGGTGTCGGAGCGGGCGCGCAGCTTCTCGAACGCCTCGTCCCTGCGGACCCTGGGCAGCCCGCCGGAGCGGGGTGCGGGTGCGGCCTCGCGGACGACCGCCTTCTCCCCGAGCAGCGGGAACTCGCTGACCCCGGTGATCGGTTCGCCCCGCTCGGCGAGCCTCGCGGAGCGCGCGGACCAGGTCGCCGCGAGCCGCTCACCGATCATCGACGAGCGCAGTGCGGCCGCCTGGCCCCCCTCCCTCTCGATCTCCTGGAAGAACTCCCAGGCCGCGCAGGCCAGTTCGGCGGTGAGCCGTTCCACGTACCAGGAGCCGCCGGCCGGGTCGATCACCCGGGACAGGTGGGACTCCTCGATCAGGATGGCGGAGGTGTTGCGGGCCGTCCTGCGCGCGAAGGCGTCCGGCAGGCCGAGTGCGTGGTCGAAGGGCAGCACGGTCACCGAGTCCGCCCCGCCGACCCCGGCGGCCAGTGCGGCGACGGTGGTGCGCAGCATGTTCACCCACGGGTCGCGGCGCGTCATCATCACCGGCGAGGTCACGGCGTGCTGCCGCTGCGCGCCGGCCCGGGGAGCGCCGCACGCCTCGCCGACCCGCGCCCAGAGACGGCGCGCGGCCCGCAGCTTCGCCACCGTCAGGAACTGGTCCGCGGTGGCCGCGTAGCGGAACTCCAGCTGGTCGCAGGCCGCTTCGACGTCCAGTCCCGAGGCGGTCAGTTCGCGCAGGTAGGCGACCCCCGTGGCGAGCGAGCAGGCCAGCTCCTGGGCGGCGGACCCACCGGCCTCGTGGTACGGCAGCGCGTCGACGGTGAACGCCCGCAGCCCCGGATACCGGGCCGCGCACAGCCGGGCCGTACCGACCGAGGGCGCGAGCGGGTACGGCTTCCCGGTGCGGGCCTCGTGGCCGAGGGGGTCGGCACCCAGGTTGCCCCGCGCCGCGTCGTCCGCGACGCCGTGTTCCGCGTAGAGGCGCAGCAGTTCCCGGGCCGCCGCCTCGCTCTCCTCACCCGCGTCCAGGACGACGGGGGCGAGGTCGAGCAGCACGCCTTCCAGCGCGCGGTCCAGCGCGGACACCGGGCCGGCGCCGTCACCGATCCGCAGCCAGAGCGAGGTGACGCCGTTCTCCAGGTCGGTCAGGATCGAGTCGTTGCTGAGCAGCGGGTGCCAGGCGCGCACGTCCCAGCCGTCGGCGCCGTTGCCCTCCGCCCGGCTGCCGCGCACGAACGGCGCGAACCCCGGCAGACCGGGGTCGGGGGCGGCGTCCCCGGGCGTGTAGAGGGGCCGTGTTGTGATGCCGTCCTCCAGCGCGGTGGCGAGGGCGTCCTCCACCTCGGTCATGGGCGTGTCCGTGCCCGACCTGTGCAGCACCTTCTGCACGAGCGCCTGCCACTGCTCGTGGGAGGCGTCGGGGAAATCGGCGGCGAGTGTGAGGCCGTCGTCGGGCTGCACTGTCATGGGGGCCTCAACCAGGTAGGCGGACGGGCTGTTCGACGCGGCGCAGGGCCGGCGTGGGGGAGCGGATGACGTCGGGCATGAGGCGGCGGGTGGATCGAGGCCGCCCCCGAGGAGCACGTCGGGGCTGCGCCCGTGGGCCCGCTCGCCGCGGCCGGTGCGGACGCGGCAGGGAGCGGCCTCCTGCGGCGGGGAAGCCTCGAACCAGCGGTGTCGTGACCGCCGGCTGGGTGCCCGACGAGCGGTGCGCACGGAAGGGGCGCGCGGTTCCGAGCAGCATAGGGGCACCTACCATCAAAGTGTCAACACTTTGCGGCACCTTCTTCTGTGCCGTCATGGCGCCCCGTCTCTTCCCGTCAGGGCGTCGGCAGGGTCCGCTGCGTGCGGGCGAGGTGCTCACAACGGGTGGGCCCCTTCGCTCGGCGCTTCGCGGGGAAGGCTCGGCCCTGTCATTCCGGTGGGGGTTCCAGCAGGTGTGATGGGGGATTTCCGGCGCTGCGAAAGGTGGCCGCCATGGTGCCGCGGGCGGGCACGGTGGTCCGCCCGCCCCGTCCGTGCGCGGATCGCGGCTGCGGGAGTGACCGATCTCCACGGAACAGCCGCACGGCAGAATGTTGACAGAATTGCCTCGGGGCCCGTTATGGTGCTCCTGGCTGCTCCTCCTTGGCCGAACGGCCGCGGCCTCGCCCGCGGTTCAGGGCGCTCCGGGAAGCTCCGGGCGCCGCCACGCGCCGCCCCATCGCCCGTCCTCACCTCGGGTTCCCCGGGGGCCGGTGCTCGTGCGAGCCCTCCGCGGGGCCGCTCGGTTTCTCCGCGTCATCCCTACGCCAAGCCAGAATCGAGTGCTCTACCGTGCCGACAGACATCAGTCGCCTCTCGCAGGCCGAACGCTTCGAGCCCGTGGGGCACCACGGCGTGGGCCCCGTTCATCTCTTCGGGGGTGAGCACTACGACGGCGCCGTGACGGCCGCCCTGTCGCACTACGTCCCCGGGGGCCGGGCGGACCTCTCACCCGTCCCGATCGAGACGCTCTACATCGTGCTGACCGGGACCCTGACCCTCGTCGACGGCGACGGCGCGACCCATGTCCTGAACCCCCTCGACTCGGCCCGCCTGACCGCCCGCACCGTGCGCGCGGTCGAGAACCGCACGAACCTCGCCGCCAGCATGCTCGTCATCCGCCCCAACCCGGCGAGCCCCTCGTTCCAGGCCGCGGACGACCCGTCATGAGCGGCGCGCTGGACGACCTCCTCGTCGTCGACCTGACCCGCGCCCTCGCCGGACCGCAGGCGGCCATGATGCTCGGTGACTTCGGCGCCCGCGTGATCAAGGTGGAGAGCCCGGCGGGCGACGACACCCGTTCCTGGGGCCCGCCCTTCGTCAAGGACGACCAGGGCACCGCGCAGTCGACCTACTTCCTGTCCTGCAACCGCAACAAGGAGTCGATCACCCTCGATCTCAAGCGCGCCGAGGACGCCGACGTCCTCGCCCGGCTCGTCGAGCGGGCGGACGTACTGATGGAGAACTACAAGCCCGGCGCTCTGGAGCGACTCGGCTTCGGCGCCGCGCGGCTGATGGAACTCAACCCCCGCCTCGTCGTGCTGTCGATCAGCGGCTTCGGACACGACGGCCCCGAGTCCGCGCGCGCGGGATACGACCAGATAGCACAGGGCGAGGCCGGCCTCATGTCCCTCACCGGCCCCGGGCCGGACCAGCCCCAGAGGGTCGGAGTGCCGATCGCGGACCTGATGGCCGGCATGAACGGCGCGTTCGGCGTGCTGGCCGCGCTGCGCGAACGGGACCGCACCGGCCGCGGACAGATCGTGCGCACCTCGCTGCTCGCCTCCGTCGTCGCGGCCCACGCCTTCCAGGGCACCCGCTGGACCGTGGCCGGCGAGGTCGGCCGCGCCCAGGGCAACCAGCATCCGTCGATCGCCCCGTACGGACTGTTCCGCTGCGCGGGCGGAAGCGTGCAGATCGCGTGCGGCAACGACGCCATGTGGCAACGGTTGTGCGCCGGGCTGGACATCGTCGCCCCGCAGCCCCAGCTGTACGCGACGAACGCCGACCGGCTGGCCAACCGCGACAGCCTGACCGAGCTGCTGGAGGGGGTGTTCGCAGGCTTCGAGCCGGACGAGCTGCTGCGACGGCTCGCGGACGCCGGTGTCCCGGCCGGCCGGGTCCGCACCCTCGACGAGGTCTACGCGTGGGAGCAGACCCGCTCCCAGCGCCTCCTCGTCGACGTCGAGCACCGGACCCTGGGGAAGATCACCCTGCCGGGGTCGGCGCTGCGGACGTTCACCCTCGACGACGCGGGCACCGAGACGGAGACGACACGCTCCGACCACCTGTCGCCGCCCGTGCTCGACGCCGACGCCGACGCGATCCGCGCGTGGCTGGACACCGGGACGGTGCCCTCGCGACCCTGAGGCCGCGTGCCCGGCGGCGGGCGGGCAATTCCGCCGGGGCGCGCGTCGGCAGCGGAAGCTCTCCGGACCGGGAGCGTCCCGAACACCTCGTCCGGGGACCACGGGGCGCCGGCGAAGGACACCGGTGTACATCACGAACGCGTCGGCAGGACGAGCCGCGCGGGCAGACGACGCGACGGCACCGGCCGCGTGCGTCGACCAACGGCTGTGAGGAATCGAGGCTGAACGATGCAGAGCACGCAACCTCCGGACGGCGCGCGCCACCCGGGCGCCGCGGGAGGGCACCCGGACCGCCCCGAGCCGAACGCCGCCGCGGGGGCGGCGGGTTCCGGACCGACGGCCGACGAGATCGCGGCAGCGATCGTCGACGCGCCGGGCGCGGAACCGCGGTTGGGCACGGTCGTGCCGCGACCGCGAACTCCCGGCACCACGCTGGTCGCCGTGGTCGCGGCACCGCTGAACCCGCTGGACCTGGCGATCGCCTCCGGGACGTTCCACTCCGTACGACACGAAGGACCCTACGTTCCGGGCAGTGAGTGCGTGGGTGTCGTGATCGAGTCCGACCGCCACCCGGCCGGCTCCTGGGTCTACGGCGAGTGCGACGCCGCACCGGACAACCCGGGCTCCTTCGCGGACCGGACCCTGCTCCCCGACGAGAATCTCCTGCCGCTGCCCGAGGGAATCGACCCGGTGGCCGCCGCGGCGGTGGGCAACGCCGGTGTCGCGGCCTATCTCCCACTGCTCGAACAGGGCCGTCTCGGCGCCGGTGAGACCGTGCTGGTGCTGGGGGCCACCGGCGCGGTCGGGCAGCTCGCCGTCCAAGTGGCCCGCCTCCACGGCGCGGGCCGCGTGGTCGGCGTGGCGCGGGACGGGGCGGCGCTGACCCGTCTCGCCGGCCTCGGCGCGGACGCGGTCGTCGAACTGCGCGCCGAGGAGGGCGTCGACGATCTGGCGGCCCGGATCCTGGCAGCGGCCGGCCCGGTGGACGTCGTCCTCGACGGCGTCTACGGCGCCCCGCTGGAGGCGGCACTGCGGGTGTGCGCACCCCGGGCCCGCGTGGTCAACATCGGCAACCCCGCCGGTGCGACCGCGCAGGTGCCGGCCGGACTGCTGCGCGGCAAGCAGCTCACCCTGTCCGGCTTCGCCGGGCTGCACACCCCGATGCGGGACAAGCGGGTGGCCCTGTCGTGGCTGTGGTCCGCCCTCGGCCGTGGTGAGCTGAGAACGAGGATCCGCACCGTGGACCTGGCGGAGCTTCCCGCCGCGTGGCGGGCCCAGGCGGCTTCACCGCACCACAAGTGGGTCGTCCTTCCCCAGGGAGAACACCGGCTTCCGCACGGACGACCGCAGAGCGCGTCCAGCGCGCTCGACGCCCGGCGGCCCCTGTCGGGCACCGCCGCTGACGACGCCCGGACCGGGGAGGCCCGCGCATGACCGTGGAACCGGAGCCGACGCCCACGCCGGCCCCACCGTACGAGGTCGACTGCACCATCGTCGGCGGCGGCCCCGTCGGCCTCCTCGCCGCTCGCTTCCTGGGCCGGTCCGGCTTGCGCGTGGCCGTCGTGGAGCGCTGGCCGCAGCGGTATCCGCTGCCTCGCGCGTGCACCATCGACCACGAGGCACTGCGCATCCTTCAGGCGGCGGGCGTCATGGAGGGCCACGCCTCCCTTTTCGAACCGTCCCAGGGCGAACGGGGCGGCTACGAGTTCCGCAACGGCGCGGGCGAACTCCTCCAGGCCATCGACTGGAACCGGACGGCCGAATCGGGGTGGGCGAACACCAACGGCTTCCACCAGCCCGACCTGGAGGCGGTCCTGGAGGAACTGGCCCTCGCGACGCCGGGTGTGAGCGTGCACCGCGGCTGGTCGTTCGAGGGCCTGACGCAGGATCGGTACAGCGTTCTGGCACGTGTCGCGCCGACCGGATCCACCTCCGGGAGCACGGAGATCCGCTCCCGGTGGCTCATCGCCGCGGACGGCGCCAACAGCCCGGTCCGGACCCACCTGGGCGTCGAGGTCGGTGACTCCGGGTTCCAGGCCGACTGGCTCGTGGTGGACTACCAGCCGCTGGCCGAGGAGCAGTGGAGCGCCTTCGTCACCCAGTACTGCGACCCCGCCCAGCCGGCGACGGCCGTCAACAGCGGTCCCGGCAGGCGGCGCTTCGAGTTCATGCGGCGCGCGGACATGACGGTCGAGGAACTGGGCCGGGACAGCACGGCCTGGCGGCTGATGGCGCCGTGGGGCGTGACACCCGAGACCGCCCGGCTGGAACGGCACGCCGTGTACACCTTCCGCGGTCGCTGGGCGCGCGACTGGCGCGTGGGGAACGTGTTCCTCGCGGGCGACGCGGCCCATCTCATGCCGCCGTTCCTCGGGCAGGGGCTGTGCTCGGGGCTGCGGGACGTCAGGGCACTGACCTGGCGCCTCGGCATGGTCCACCGCGGTTTGGCGGAGGCCGCCGTGCTGGACACGTACGGCCCCGAGCGCACCGGACACGTCCGGGAGATCATCGACGAGGCGGTGTCCGCCGGACGGGTCATCTGCGAACTCGACGTCGAGAGGGCGGCCGCCCGCGACGCCGCGATGAAGCGACGGGCGAGCGATCCCGACGCCGTCACCCGCAAGCCCCCGCATCCGCGCCTCGGCGAACCGTCCCTGACGGTCGCGAGCAAGGGAGCCGACGGCCAGCTCGCCCCGCAGGGGCGCGTCCGGTACGGCGACCGGACCGGCCTCTTCGACGATGTCGTCGGGGGCGCCTGGCAACTGGTCTGTCTGACGGGCGATCCCGCGGCACTCCTGGACCCGGAGGATGCCTCCTGGTTCCGGAGCGTCGGCGGTGTGATGGTGGACGTGTCCGCCGACGGCGCCGTCCAGGACCTCGACGGCGCCTACGCACGCTGGTTCGCCGAGCACGACTGCGAGGCGTTCCTCGCGCGGCCCGACTTCTACGTGTTCGGCTCCGGCGGGCACGGCGACATCCCGCTCCTGGTCTCCCGGCTGCGACAGGTGGTGCGGCCGGTGGCGCCGAAGGACCGTTGACCGCACGGGACAGGGCATTGTCCTGCTCACCACGCCACATGCGGACGTCCCGGCTCCGCACCCGCCCGCCACACCCCTACGAAGAAGGGCCCGGAACGCCATGACGGCACTGCCCCCTCCACACCAGAGCGGCCACCTCCCGCCGGCCCACCGGCCGCGAACCGGTGGCTCGTTCGACGCGACAGCCGTCACCTTCGCGGCCATGGGGCTGTTCGACGGGCTGAGCGCCTCCCAGCGGGCCCGCGTCCTCCTCCCGCACACGGACCCCGGCCGGACGCACTGGAACTTCCTGCCCGAGTCCGGCAGGCACGGGCTTCCGCTGGGCGAGCTGGACCGGCACCAGGAGGGGCTGGCGCACCGGCTGATCGCCGAGTCGATGTCGATCCCGGCCTACGCACGCGTGGTGCAGGTGATGACCAACGAGCATGTCCTGCGCGAACTCAACCTGCCCCTTTTCGGCCACATCGCCCCTGTCTTCCGTGACGCCCGCGGCTACTTCCTCACGTTCTTCGGCCAGCCCCAGCCGGACAGCACCTGGGGCTGGCGGCTGGTCGGCCATCATCTGTCGGTCAACGTCACCGTCGTCGACGGCGACCTGCTCAACGCGACCCCGTTCCTGCTCGGCGCGGAGCCCGCCCGCTTCGGTCCCTTCCGGATCCTGGGAGAGGAGGAGGACACGGCGTTCACGCTGCTGGACGCCCTCACCGGCGCGCAACGGGAGCAGGCGGTCATCCACCACAAGCCGCCGGCGGACTTCGTCACCCGTACGGTTCCGGTCGTGGGCGAGGAGGAGTACCCGGACTACCACGGCGTCGGCCGCCGCGACGCGATGATCACCGACGAGGACCGCGTGGCTCTGGCCTACTTCCGCGCGCATCCTCGGGGCGTCCGGGCCGGCGACCTGTCGCCCACCCAGCGGGCGCACTTCGACGACCTCCTGGCCCTCTTCGTCGGGAGGGCACGTCCGGGTGTGGTCGGCTTCGAGATGGACCGGATCGCCGCCGCCGGGGGAGTGGAGAACCTGCACTTCGCCTGGGCCGGCGGCACGTCCCTCGACCAGCCGCACTACTTCCGTCTCCAGGGCCCGGCCACCCTCGTCGAGTTCGACAACGCAGAGGACGACGCCAACCACGCGCACAGCGTCTGGCGGGACCCCTCCAACGACTTCGGCGCCGACCTCCTGATCGAGCACCACCTCGCCCACGACCACACGTCCGCGCGCGAGGACGTCTGACACCATCGGGTCACCCCGGGCCGGTCGTCCCGGTCGGGGCACGTACGGCCGACCAAGCGGACGGCCCGCGTTCCTGGAGCACAGGAACAGCCGCACAGAGGCATTTCCCGGGCTGAGTTCCGGGACCGAGGATGAAGGAATTCCCATGAGAATAATCGGTGTCAGGCGCCATCGGGGCGACACGGGTGTGGAGGTCGCGACCCTCGCCGAGGGCGGCGACGAAGTCACCGTCCTCGCGTCGCTCGAAGACTTCTGGGCCGATCCCGCGGGGCATCTGGCGCGCACACCCGCGGGACCGACCCTCGCCGTCACCGCCGTCGAGCGGGTCCCTCCGGTGCTCCCGGACGCGCAGGTCTTCTGTGTCGGACTCAATTACCTGGAGCACGCGGCGGAAGGCCGGTTCCGCGACCAGGAACTGCCCCGGTACCCGTCCCTGTTCGCCCGGTGGCCCCGCTCCCTGACGGTGGACGGGGCGACCGTCCCGGTTCCGTCCACCGAGGGCGGCCTGGACTGGGAGGGCGAGGTCGCCGCCTGGGTGGGAGCACCGCTGGTCGACGCCGACCCCGAGGAGGCCCTGGCGTCCGTCGTCGGATACTCGGCGTTCAACGACCTGACGTCCCGTACGGCACAGAAGTTGACGTCCCAGTGGATCCTGGGCAAGAACGGCGACCGGTCGGGGCCGGTCGGCCCCATGGTTCCGGCCGCGGAGGTCGGCGACCTGAGCCGCGGCCTGCGGCTGCGGACGCGCGTCAACGGTGTCACCGTGCAGGACGCCCGCACGGATCAGATGATCCACAAGGTTGGGGAGACGCTGTCCCTGATCTCGCACACCATCACGCTGCGGCCGGGCGACATCCTCGCGACCGGAACGCCGGCGGGTGTCGGCTACGCGCGCAAGCCTCCGCAGCTGCTCCAGCCGGGCGACACCGTCGAGGTCGAGGTCGAGGGACTCGGAACCCTGCGCAACACCGTGGTGGGCAATCGCCACCGGTACGAGGCGGCCACCGGCGCCGACGGCCATCGGCTGCCGACCGGGCACGATGCCGAGGTCTCCCGGGGGGCCTGAGCCCCTGAAGTGCGCCGGGCTCCGTCCGTCGGACGTGGCCTCGGCGCCGGCTCTCCGCGTCGCGTCCGCGGACGTCGCCCCGTCCTGCCGGGCCCTTCGGCCGCACTCGCACCTGTGGCACAGTGTCGACATTGGGGTCCGCTCGTGGAGAGGGAAGGGCCCGGGTGGCCGGTGGTGGGAGGGCGCCCGGGACTTGGAACCTTCTTCGCGGGCGAAGCGGCGCCGAAAGTGTCGGCAGAATGAAGGCCGGAACCGGTTACGGTTGAGCTCCCGGATGTCGGAGCAACGAGAACACAGGCGAAAGGTCGGCGGAGCATGACAGCAGGGTCAGCCGAGGTGGCGGACGCCCTCGCCCATCCCGACGAGGTGAGCAGGGCCCACCACACGCTGCGGCGCGCGATCATGCACGGCGACCTTCGCCCCGGCGATCCGCTGTCGCAGGTCGAACTGGCCCGGAATCTCGGGGTGAGCCGCGGTCCGCTGCGTGAGGCGCTGAGGATCCTCCAGCGTGAGGGGTTCGTCCAGCAGGAGTCCCAGCACCGTGCCCGTGTGGCGGCCTTCAGCAACGAGGACCTCGACGAGCTCTACGCGATGCGCATCAGCCTCGAGGCGCTCGCGATCGGTATCGCCGTTCCGCGCATGGGCGAGGAGCATCTGGAGAGAATCGATCAACTGCTCCAGGAAATGGACGACACGGCTCGCACGGGCGACGTCGAGCGCTGGGAATGCCCGCATGCCGAATTCCACCGCGCCCTGGTCCATCCGTCCGGCGTCCGCATAGAGCGGGAGCTGTCCCTCCTGTCGGACCACGCCACGCGTTACCGGCTGGCCTTCGTCTCGTGGAACCCGCTCGAATGGCAGGCCGAGACGAGCAGTCGGCACCGCCGGATCGCCGAGGCGGTGAAGGCGCGCGACGCGAGTGCCGCGTCCAAGGCGCTGGCGATCCACCTCGGCCGGACGGCTCTCGTCGTGCTCTCCATGGCGGCACCCACGTACGAACCCGTCCGCATCCGAAGGGCCATCGCCGTCGCGTGCGGTGAGTGACCCCTCCCCGCACGCGGCCGCTGTACCTCGGCCGGTGCGTGTGCCCGGTCCCGGTTCCGCCGGCTCGCGCGCGGGGCCTTCCTGTCCTCGTCGGCCGACCGGGCTCCTGTACGCTCCGGCCGGCCGACGAGTCGTCAGTCCGCCGTGTTCGCGCTCGGCAGCTTGGCCTGGATGAGGTCCATGACGCCGGAGTCGGTGAGCGTGGTGACGTCGCCGAGCTGCCGGTTCTCCGCCACGTCGCGCAGCAGGC